>JACQNE010000016.1 GCA_016203205.1 Candidatus Woesearchaeota archaeon | reverse complement strand
TGGCGGGAGAATTATATCTTTACCGGAGATGGTTCTACTGCTGGAACAGAAGGAGACCACTTGATTGTTTTTGATGCTCAGGCATTGCGTGAAGTAACTCCAGAAAGTGAATTATATCAAGGGGCATTAGTTCTACCCGCAGGCGCATGGCAGGAATTGAACTCAGAGATAAAGAAAGATAATTCAAAAGGCGTTTATTTAAATTCTAATGAAGTTCGGGAAGCACATGGTCGGGGATATGTCAAAAAGAATGGAGTATGGACTCCCGCAAATAAATCTGTCGCCAAAGCATGGGATGCTCTAAGCAGAGGACGAGACCTCACTTCATACGTCCAGCTTGTAAGCGAACATTCTCCTCTTAGCGACAGTTTGTTACGTGTTTATTTTAATCAAATTACAAAAGATGGCACGTCAACAATGCGGTCTTGGGTTGCCTATAGGACTGGCATCGATTCTGGTGCTTTTGGCATCAACTACCTCTACGGTGATAGCGGGCGTCTGGTCGGGGTAGCGCCAGAGGCGCACGTCGCACGCGAAAAATTGTTGGAAGCACGAGTTCAATCTGCTCTTGAATCCAGAAAACCGTTTGAATTTGCTGGTGGAGCATATATATTTGCACCGGGCGTTTCACTCAAGTAATTTTTTAGTTACTTTTTTATATTTCTTATTCTTTTCTTCTTAACGTCCCAGCTTCATTCTGGACTGACCCCCCTCCTGGATTAGTTGTTAGATTAAAACCACAACCTTAAAATAGACTAAATTTATTCCTTTATTCATGTCCGTCACATCAATCATCCTCCAAGCACTCTATTATTTCTTGCCAGCATATATCGCCAACATGGCGCCAGTCTTGTTCAAAAATGTGCCTTTCCTCGTGATGCCGATCTGGGAGAAAAAGTTAGGAAAGAATAAGACATGGCGCGGGGTAGCGGCTGCTGTCTTGTGCGGGATAGTCGTCTTTTGGCTGCAAAAAATAGCCTACACCGCGGGATTTACTGCTTTGGCGATTATTGATTATGCTGATTTTTCGATCCTGCTCGGATTCTTGCTGGGGTTTGGTGCGATTATCGGCGATGCCGTGAAGAGTTATTACAAACGCAAAGCCGGCATTGAGCCGGGAGAGCGCTGGCTTGGATTTGATCAGCTTGATTTTGTGGTTGGTGGGCTCATCTTCTCTTTTTTGCTGTATGTGCCGCCGATAGAAGTAGTTGTCGTTTTGTTCTTAGCAACACCATTTCTGCACATTGCAACAAATCATCTTGGATATTGGTTAGGGCTGAGAAAAGTTAGGTTTTAGTATTTGTTTAGCTTTTCCGGCAGGCCGTGCATCCGAGCGGAAATCGGCAGGTATATTTTCCGCTTCTCGCTGTGAACCAGAGGATTTCCGCACCAAGTTAGGAATAATCCTTCTTCGGATGCACCTTGTGGCCTTGCCGCCAGCTAAACAAATACAAGTTTTAGAGAGATTTTCTGCGGAGCACCCACCTCAATTGCAGTGCCAACGTATACACGCCGATCACGCCGGCGACCAAAAAAGCAAGCGTGACTTGCTGAAATACCAAGACGATCAGAATTATCGATCGAGGAAAATGGGCTGGCGCTGTAAAGCGGGAAAGGGCATAGAACAACTGCCCCAAAAAGATCAGTCCGGCGATGATGTAGACAAAATAATCTTGGGTAACAACGGCGATCTTAAGAATAAGCAGGACACCGATCAGCTGATCAGAAGCGTGGTCAAGATATTTACCGAACGTGCTGGCGGCGCTGGCCCGGGCGATGACGCCGTCAATCCCGTCCAGGATCAGATGAAGCAGGCCGAACAAAATGAAATAAAGGTGATTTTGGAAGAGGAAATACACTGTTCCTAGGCCAGCGAGAAAAGAAAAGATGGTCATAACATTAGCGGTAATATGGCAGCGAAGAAAAAAAGTGCCGAGCCAAGGCAACTTTTGTGAACGATAGACCCGAAATTTCTCTACCCACTGCTCCATCAATGTAGCCATAACAAAATATATAAAGAAACCACTATAAAAATGTTCTGATGACATTATACGATCCAGAACTGGAAAAAGCAGCTGCCAAGATTAAGGAGATCAGAGCGAAAACGGTCTGTATCCAGCTGCCGGACGGGATGAAGCCGGAAGCGCAGGCCATTGCCGATAGGCTGAGTGCGGAAACCGGAGCAAGGACCTTAATCTGGCTCGGCAGTAATTTTGGCGCGTGCGATATTCCTCTCGGCCTGCAGCGGATGAATGTCGATCTATTGATCAGTTGGGGACATAACAAATTCAACAAGAAGGTGGAAGGATGGTAAACCCGGAGTATCTGGAACAGTTCCGGAATGGGGAAGTAGTATCTCAATTGCAGTTAAGAACAGCGGCTCTGGAAAGATTAAAAGAAGATTACGCTAAGAGAGCAGCAGATCTCCGCCGGCGACGGGTTCATTCGTCAGAATCATTAACAGAAAAACTTTTGCCGGAAGCAGTGCCCACGATCTTTGCTGAAGTGAAGACCGCTGTTGATACGTTTATGGGTGTGGAAGATGTTACTCCCTGTCAGCTCCTGCTTGGAAAACCTGCTTGTCTCGCCCAATACCTTGCCTGGGAAAAAAGGATCATCCTCTCGCCGCTGGCATATTCTGACTATCTTAACTGTTTTCAAACCTTGGTGCATGAATATGCTCATCATCTCTTAGCGGTTATAATTGGTTCCACTTATGGGGGGTCAGAAATTTTTGAGGAAGGCTTTGCCACCGGCTTAGAATGGAAAATTGCACCGGATTTCTCTCAACATCACCAAGCAGATAAAGACTGGTTTGAAAAGATGGTGGTTAAAGATATTGCCAGTGATTTATGGCGCGCGTCATCTAAATTAAAGAGGAGACTCCCTTCTTCTCAACCAGATCGGGGGATTTATTTTGATGAGCACAAGTATACTTTTGGAAGTTCTTTATTTGTCCTCCTCGAAGCCGAACGCGGCCAAGACATCTACAGACAGATACTACACGGAGAGTTTAAGTGGTGAGAGTTAACAATATTATTAAATATCAAAAGAGAAACATAAAAATAATGAAAAAACAAACATATCGTGCGATTATTGGACAAAATGAAGAGGGGGGATTTATTGGAAAAGTTCCAGAACTTTACGGCTGTCTAAGTCAAGGTGATACTCTCAATGAATTAGTAAAAAATATACAAGAAGCCATCGAATTATGTTTGGAAGTAGAGAGAGGTGTAAATTAACCACTATGCAAACTCTCTTCCTCGACGCACCATATAACGGAACTGTTGAACTCTGTCAAGAGACGCTTGATTATTTGAAGAAGAGAAAGTATCGGACGGTCGCTCTCTATGCTTCTGTTCAATTTGTCAATCAATTAGATCGAGTACGAGAGCAATTAGAGAACGAAAAGATGAGCGTGGTTACATCCAAAGCTGACCGAACACAAGTTGTCGGCCAATTATTGGGCTGTGATAACTACCATCAATCTCTCAATCTTTCTGAAAAAGAAAAGGAGGAGATTGATTGTTATCTGTATGTCGGTGATGGACGCTTTCATCCCCTGGCTTTGGTCTATAGACAGAAAGACGAGAAAAAGATAAAAGAAATCATCGGCAATGATCCTATTGGCAAGAGCCTGTTTTTAGTCAGTACGGATGATGTTAAAGTGATTTTGGCCAAGTACCGCAGCTCTCTGATGAAATTCCTCACGGCAAAGACCATCGGCGTGATCACGACGATCAAGCCTGGACAAGAGCAGTTCCGCCCTAGTTTGGCTTTGGAGACGAAATATCCCGATAAGCGATTCTATCATTTTATTGATAATGTCGTCTCTTTTGACCAGTTGGAGAATTTTCCGTTTATTGAGGTCTGGGTAAATACCACCTGCCCGCGCGTGGGGTTTGACGACCAGGAGAAGTTTGTCAAGGGGGTTATTAATCTTAATGATGCGCTGGAAGCGGAAAAGATTTTGGGGGGAGAAACAGCATGAGCAACAATCCGCTGGATGAAGAAGAAAAGAAAAGAGAACAAAGAAGAGAAACGATCAATCTATTAAAATCCGTGTCTCCGCTGGAGAAGAAAATCTACAATGCTGTTACTCGTGCAGGGATATATGTCTATGCCTTTTTGGTTCTCTGCAGCGGAAAAGAAGGCGCATTTAGATTATGGAAAGCTCTCTCTTCCAAAAGACATCGGATCGGCCTGCTAGAAGGAGCTGTTCTCGGGCCTTCTTTATGGGTTCCGACAGAAAATGGCTTTGTGGAAAAGATGACTGCTCCTGCAGGAAGATGGTGCGGCTACGACCCTTCACGCTTGGTAAAACTGCGAACCAATGAAGAAAAAGGGACTGGAAGATTAGAGGCAATTCTGGATGAGTATACTCTGGATGAAACCAGAGATCAGAATGATCTGACCCCAACAGGAACATACGACCTTCTGGATTTGTACACCCTCTTGAGCATTGATTCTGTGGGGATAGAAAAAGCAGAGCGCATCGGTTTAGTTCAAGAAACAACCTATGGTCGTGCGTTTGCAAAATTAGGATTAAGCGGATATTTAAATTCAATTGAGACCGTTGGCGCGGCTCAAGATAAAATTTGGCAGGTGACACCGAAAGGGAATGGGATAGTCTACCTCATTCCTGATGGCGGGGAAAAGAAGGAATTGCCGGATGGCTCTCCTGAAAGGGGAACTCTTCTCCCTCAATTCTAGTCTACGCTGGGGACCATGACCGCTCTCCTTTTTCTTCCCGGATGGCATGGATAGACTGTACGTATTAAGTCTGTGCTTGGGCAGGTTGGTCTGCCTCGTCTCGCCCTGAGAATGGAACATCTTCTCTTCAGAACTATGCTTAGAGATACGCGAGACTCTGAATTTCTGGCTCAAAGCCAGCGCTCGGCAGACCATCTCGACCTCGCCCGCACAGACTTAACTAAATACGTACGATGGACCGACCCAGCAGCATTGCTGGCGAGACTCTCTCGGCCTGAACCATGATCCCCGTCGATAAAACAAAAGGTTTAAATACTAAAAACCGTTTCTCTTCTCCATAAAATCAATATAAAAAAGAGGTGTAATCGAAAATGGCAGAAGTTGTTGCAAAAACAAATGTTAAGAAAGCAAAAGGATATCTCTATTTCTTGGATAAGAATGGACATGTCTGCCGCGCAGAGATGAGCCGCGCCGGAAGAACAAAAGGAAAAACCAAAAAAGAAGTTGTAGCGAAATGCGGTGTCAAGAAAGTTTCTGGCTACCTTTATTTTGTCGATAAGAAAGGAAATGTCAGCCGGGCAATGATGGCACGCGGGCGCAAGGGCGGCAAGAAGAAAGCTACACATAAGAAAAAAGCCGCGCATAAGAAAGCACATCACAAAAAAGCGGCACACAAGAAGAAACGGATGTAGGTTTCCTTTTTTTATTTTTTTTTAGTTGTTATTTTTTAGGGATAGGTTATTTAAATCAGTTCATTTTTTTGTTGTTATGGAAGACCAAAGTCAATTTCCCATAGAGATGATTATAGCAGATGTTACTAGGGCCATTAATAGTGTTAAAGATAGATCCGGAGAAAGAGATGAGGAGGAATCACTTTCACTTGCTTTGGATTTACTCCAGGACAGAATAGAAACAGGAGACTATGCTTCTAAATTGGAATACTTTGTGCGCACAGAACGTTCTAGATTAGAACGTGAACGTGTTCTCTGGAATCGGGAAATGGAGGCTGTTGATGTATCCTCATGGGATAAAGATATCCGTGGCAGAGAACAATTAGAAGAAGCATTATCCAAAATCCAGAAAGATATTGGGGGGTTGAGTAATCTTAATGATAATCCCTCTAGATATGCAGATTTATTAAATAAATCAGGAGATCTATTGATTAGATTAGGAAGATCTGATGAAGGAATACGCGCGATTATAAAGTCAGTTGATTTAAATCCCCATTACAAAGATAACTCTTCTCGGAAATTTAATGCGATTGGAAGTGCATATGCAAGAGCAGATAGATGGTCAGAAGCAATAGAATATTTCCGAAAATCTATTGAAGACAAGATTAAGATTCCGCTTCCAAAAATGTTTGACCCTGATTATTTTATGAGAGAGGATGTCATCACTAAGACAGCTTCAGAAGATGTGGCTGCACAGTTTCAGATGCTGGGAGCTACTCTCGATGCTGAATTAGGCAACTATGTAGAAGCAATAAAAATGTACGAAACAGCGATCCGGTTATGTCCGATTAATGATTATAAATATTCTCTTCATTTTAGTGCTGGATCTTGTTATGGCCTTCTGGCAAATTTCACGAAAGCCATATTCCACTTAGGAGAGGGAATTAAAAATGCGCCAGAGGTATTATATCAATATCCTTATTTTGCCGTTGCCTTAGCAGATATCGGCAGAGCCGAAGAGGGGATTAAATTATTAAGAAAATTAGAATAAAAATTCCCGAAAGTAAAGAAAATAGTTTCTAATCTCAGAATCCAGCCGGGAAGAATTCTCTCTACCTAAAATTGGAACCATACTAACGGACAAAATGAGGGTCTACGCGCGTCGCCCTACGGGCGAACTACACCGACGTACACCACGAAAGGCGCAGTTGCCATCGAGACTGAGGCCGGAATAGCAATTAAAATGATCATTGTTGCAACCAAGCCACGCGCCGGAGGTATAATTTGCAGTAGTTGGATTATTTGGAACCAGAGCCTTTGCTGGTTTTGAGAAATGACCACCAATTTCAACAATAATTCCTAAATCAGGCAAACCATACCAGTTCCGAAGAAATCCACCAAATTGACTCTGCGCAGGGACTTCGCTCACAAGTTTGTCACCAAAACTATTGTCAACAGCGAATTCCATTACACGACGCGGTCGGGAATGATTGACTTGTGCTGTTCCACGATTTACTTCGGGGAAATCCGCCAAGTGAGGATACTGAATCAGCCGCGCTTGCCCTCTCTGCCATTGAGTTATTGTATTAAGAACATGGTAGCCGTTGCCATTGCCTTTATCTTTATATTGTTCTAGGAAAGCATTGACATCCGCATTTTGTCGCCCGCGATAGGCGGCGATGAGTAATGCCACGGTTAATGAACTGCTGGGATTGAAATCTCCCTCCTCTTGAGCATACACGATCGCATCGTAGGGGTTCAAGAAAACAATATCTCTATTTTCATAACGATAGACGTCTCTCATCACTCGTAATTGAGGGTAACGTTCTGTCTCTGCGCCATCGGCATCGTAACAGACGATATTTTCAAAGATGAGATCATCTTCATCGACCCGAACTTGAACTGTTGAAAAAGGGGGAATTATATTGGGGGGAATATTTGGAAGAGAATCTGCTTCTACTTTTGGAGGGGAAGATGCTTCCACTTTCCAGCCAGTATAATGGACAAAGATTTCAGGAGGGATATTTTCTGCGGCGAGAGCGCCTAAGAGTGATTGATCATCAAGATCTCTCCACCCGCGTTGTTCAGCAATGGTTTGAAAACTGAGATCATAGAGTAATCCGGGGTCTTCGCCGGCGATCTGAGCACTGGCGTATACTTTCTGGTGCCAGTGCGCAACGAGCGCTGGGATTAATTCTCGAAATGAGAAAGAATCTCGAGTCATAACATCAGCAAACGTGCTGCGATCAAAGACGGGGTAAAGATGTTCTTCCATGACATCGCGAGAGAGTTCTTCAGCTTTAACAGAGAGTGAAGCGAGGCGCTGTTCCAGATCTGCGGCGGCGGCATCAATGGCTTCTTTTCGTTCATTGTAGACTTGCTGATTCCACATACGAACAGTATGGCCGTAACGCGTCGTATTGCGAGCAACAAGATCGGGAGATGTCCTCTTGTCAGTAATATCAGTAAGCCCGATGACTTGATCAGACTTCGTTTGTTCCAGATAGGAACGCAGGACGTGGGTGATGAGGTTGCCATCAACATCTCGACCACGAAATTTGCTTCTAAAGTCGTTGGCGTGAGAAAGAATATAACTAACTGGATCTGCTTCTGCAGGCAGATCTTTGAATGAATGGGCATGACAGCGTAATGAAGCGAGAACATCTTCTGCCGTACAGTACAGTTGTTGGACTTCATCAAAAAATGAAGGTTGAGTTTCTGAGGTCATAGAATAGTCAAAATTAGCGTGATTTTTAAATGTAACTACTAATAAAAGATTATTGTTAGCCGATTCTCCCTGCGGCACAATCCGAAAAGTGAGTGATAGTGAAGCCAAATTGTCGCTGAAGGATAGCCATAATCCTGGAACTGGTCCGATTTTCATCTGAAATCTAACCAAAGCAGAAAATCGGCTTCAGCGACGGCTCACTATCACTCCTAAAGTGGATTGTGCCCTCCCTGCGAAAAGTTTAAATATATCTACCGCAATCAGTGTATTATGTGAATTAAATGGAGGTTCAAGTATGCCAACATTAACGTTAGCCGTTCCCGAGGAAATGAAACGAGAGATGGATAGCTGTCCGGAAATGAACTGGTCCGAAGTGGCTCGAGGAGCGATACGACAGAAATTAACCGAACTAGCTTTATTTAAATCCATCGTTGGAAAGTCGAAACTAACAGAAAAAGAAGCAGATGAGCTCAGTTTAAAGTTAGGAAAGAAAGTCAACCGCTCAATACACGAAAAATTTAAGAAGTCGCATCCTTCTGCTTTTTGAATGAATGTCGTCGTCGATGCAAACGTGGTAATTGCTGCGTTATAGCAAATGTGTTAACTATTCGAACATTAGATCCACACATTTGCTATTAGTAAGTGTGAATAGCAATGCTTTTCTGTTCGAAAATTATTCACACTTACTATAATTTCTCCAACAGGCCATACTGCTGATCTTTTCTTCTCTCCTTTACTGAAAGTTTTTGCTCCAGAATTATTATTCGAAGAAATGGAAGAACATAAGAGAGAGCTTCTAAAAAAAACAGGGTTGACAGAACGTGATTTTGATTCTTTGGTTACTTTTCTTGCACAAAGAATACGCTTCTTTCCAGTAACAGAATTTTTATCTTTTCTTCCAAAAGCAAAACAAGCTTCTCCCGATCCAGATGACGTTGCATATCTCGCATTAGCACTAAAATTGTACTGTCCTCTCTGGTCTAATGACAAGCAGTTAAAATCACAATCCGCAGTTAGAATCATCTCTACTTCTGAATTATTACGGCTAATGAGTTAAATGTTACTACCCAAATGAGATACTCTCACTTTTGTTCTCCGTTGCCACAATCTTAAAGAAGGTGGGGGGAAATTACAAGATCATGTCCACAGTTTCCCCTCTCAACAGATTAAACGACTTTACCGCCCAACAATGGCTGCGTTTCACCAAAACCTGGTTCATCCATAATCCTCCGCCGCGGAAGAAAGCAGAGCTGCTTCATCCGGCCAAATATCCCGAGAAGATGATCGAGGAGTTTGTCCGCTTCTTCAGCAAAGAGGGAGGAATTGTCTTTGATCCATTTCTGGGAACAGGCAGCACACTTGTAGCCTGTCATAACAGCAATCGAAACGGTATTGGGATTGAATTACAGGAGAAATATGCCAAGATTGCGCGGGAGAGGATACAACTCTTAGAATCACAATTAAAGTTGGATGAAGAAGGAGGAAAGTTGAAAGCAAAACAGCTAGTTTTGCGGGGGAATTCTGCCGAGGTCGGAAAGTTCTGGCAAGAATATAATCTGCCGCTGATTGATGCCGTTATCACTTCTCCCCCCTATGGTCCGATGCTCAATAAGAAAGGGTTGGTGGCAAAAGAGCGGGAAGAGAGTGGATTGGATACGAAATATAGTGATGATGAAACTGATTTGGGAAATGCCAGCGGCTACGACGATTTCTTGCAGAAGTTGATGGACATTTTTATTCAGATAAAACCGCTGATCAAAGACGGCGGACATCTCATCATTATCCTCCAGAATTACATGGACAAAGGAGAATATAAGATGCTGGCCTGGGATTTTGCCCGGGATATGAGCAAAGAATTTCAATTACGCGGGGAAAAAGTCTGGTGTCAAGACAATAAGACACTATATCCATATGGGTATCGGTATAGTTTTGTCCCTAATGTCCACCATCATTATTGTTTGATTTTTAAGAAAAGAAAAGAGCAGGAATAATATGGGTGAAACTCCAGAAAAAAAGCAGTCCGCACTCCATCAGGAAATTTCTTCTTCCCTGCTCCCCATCTTCGAACAGCAGGCAGAACAGAAGATCATGATTGAAGGCTGGGCAAAACAGGGAAGAAATGCAGGTGTCAAGAAGGATAATTTCATCCGAAGTTGGATCACCGAAGAAGCGTTCAAGCAGCTTTTGATCAAAAAAGGAAAATGGTTCCGCAACCGCGGATTATATTTTGGGGATGCGGCCGGCGCAGGGGCTGATTTCATCGTGAAGATAGCTGAAAAAGAAGTGAGTATCGGCCTGCGCAGTATCGCGGAAGATTCATTGCATAGATGGAAAACCGTACCTTATCCCGATGACCGTTTCCAATATGAAAAAGAAAAGATCGCCGATTTCCATGTTGTCTGCCAAAGGCAGGGAACGCTGACTTCTTTCTTTGGCATGATCTCAAAAGAAGAATTATTGGCAGAATTAGCAAAATCAAGACGATTATATAGTCCCAAGAACCAGGAATATTTTAGGGTTGTGCCGTTGGAGAAATTTAGGATTGAGCTGTTATTTAGTTTGTTAGAAAAGATGGGATGAGAAGATTCGTCTCGAAAGCTTTTTAAATTAATACGTATTTATACGTATAAAATGTTAAGTAAGAAAGATCTAATTGCGATCAACGAGAAATTTAGCAATGGGAAGATAGTTAATCAGAGCAGCATGGAATTCGTCCTAGAGACGACGAAGAAATCAAAGCATTGGTATAAGACAATGTGCCTACTGACCAGGGCAATCCTCATCGATCACGTCTTTGAAGATGGGAATAAGAGAACGGCAGCAGCGATGATCATGGCCTATTTAGATATGAATGATTATACTTATAATCCAGATGCCATTGGTAAGATAGTATTGCTTGTCGCTAGAAAAAATATTACGGATACTAACAAAATCGGGAGAATGATAAAACATGGCATCAGAACCTAAATTAATAGATTACGCCCTAAGAGCAATTAAAGCACACCCCCAAGTATTTGAAGCGCTGGCTGAATATGATCGTACTGGAAAGATGCCGAAAACAACATATCGGGAGAGAATTAATTTGACGATCGATTCTCATCTCCTGCAGAAATTCAAAAAGCATGCTGAAGAGAAAGGACTAAATATGTCACGGGTGATTGAAAAACATATTAAAGAGGAGCTAGGGTTGAAGTAGTTTTCACGCGGCTCTGTAGAAAGTCTCGAAAAAGTCAGCCTGGCCGTTGCGTTCGTGCTTCTCCAGCTGCTTAGACTACAGCTAAGAAGCACCAATGATTTCAGTATATCGTAGTTCTCACGCAACCTCTTGGCCAGGCGGCTGACTTTTTCTACAGAGCCTTTTCACGCAGAACTATTTTAAAGTACATCCAAAAAGAGGATCAAATGAGAACACTTCCTTCTTTCAGCAGCAAGGCTTTCTTTGCGCCGATGGCCGGCGTGAGCGATCCTGCACTGAGATTGATCTGCAAAGAACTGGGGGCAGGATTAGTCGTTACCGAATTTACGAACATCCATGCGATCATCGCTCGGGATAAAACGGGTGATATTCAGGAATTCATCGAATTTTCGGATCAGGAACGCCCCCTCTCCGTCCAGCTTTTCGGCTCTGATTTGGATGCTTTACGGAAAGCGATCAAGATCGTCGAGCCCTATTTTGAGATCATCGATTACAACATGGGCTGTCCAGCTCCGCACATTACGGAACAGATGGCCTGCTCGGCATTACTTCAGCATCCCGATCTGACACGGCAGATCTTTCGCACGATGGTCGCCGCGACAGATAAACCAGTAACGGTCAAAATCCGGGCGGGCGTGGATAAGCCGGATAAATATTTAGAGATTGGCAAGATTGCCGAAGAAGAGGGCATAACCATGATCACTCTCCATCCACGAACCGTAAAGCAAGGCTATGCCGGAAAAGCGGATTGGTCTCTGATCAAGAAATTAAAACAGGAAGTGGCTATTCCGATCTGTGGTAATGGCGATGTCAGAACTCCCGAAGATGCCAAGAAGATGCTCGACGAGACGGGCTGTGACTATGTGATGATCGGACGGGCCGCGGCGCAGGATCCCTATCTTTTTGCTAAGATTAACCATTATCTGGATAAAGGCCATTATTTTGAGATCTCTCCACGTAAAAGATTGGATCTTTTTTTCCGGTATTTAGAATATACAGCAAAGTATCCGACGATCAAACCCGCAAATCTAAGGATGCAGGCAATGAACTTTTCCAAAGGCCTTCCCGGGAGCAAGGAACTGCGCGGAAGATTATTGAATGCGAAAGACCGAGATGCGATGAGAGAAACGATGAGATGGTTTTATGATTCCTTCAAAGATTGAACCAAAGATTGAACAAACCGGCGGATCTCCACGACGGCTTTCCCGATAGAATCACTGTTTATCTCTGCCTGGAACTTAGTGTCGCGAAGCGTATGCCCATAGAGCAGGTCATAATAATCCCGCAGGAGAATTTTTACCGCACCAGCATACTCTTTCTTTTCCAAAGCGCGGAGTACTTCCTCTTTGTTCTTTTTGCCGATCACTTTCCACAGAGATTGAGTCACTTCTTTGATCTTGGGGATGTTCTCTTCTCTCAGATATTCTTCGACAGCAGCCCTGACGCGCAGGTCAAAATCTCGGGTGATCAGGATCTTTGTCCCACGGCTCATCGCTTTCCAGAGGACATCAGGGATCATCAGATCGCCAATCTTTCTGCCTTCGCCTTCAACGTAGATATAATCTGCGGATTTCAATTCATCCAGCCGGCGCAGCAGCAGATTCTCAAACATCTTTTGCGTCCTCGGCTGTAACCCGACAGCACCGTATAAACTGCCCCGATGCTGGGCCAGGCCTTCCAGATCTAAAGATGGCGACAATTTTTGTAATAAATCAGTCTTTCCCGTACAGGTCAATCCACAGAGAACGATAAGTTTGGCGGTCAAGGGATAGTTATACAGGCGTTCGCGGACATATTCGCGGTATTTCTTATAGCCGCCTTCCAGCTGCCGGACATTATAGCCGAAGGACTCCAGTAATGAGGTTACAGTTCGTGAACGCATCCCGCCGCGCCAGCAATAAACGACGATCTTTTTGTCTTTATATTTACCTGCTTCTTTGATAAACTGCGGCATTTTCTTGGAGAAGAATTCAATACCCTGCTCGATGGCTTTTTCCTGCGAGACCTGCTTATAGATCGTGCCGACGACGGCGCGTTCTTCGTCGGAAAGAAGAGGAAGATTGACCGCGTCCAGGACGTGGTCTTCAGCGAATTCTTTTGGCGTCCTGGTGTCGAGGAAGACGATTCCTGGCTCTTTCAAAGCTTCTTCGACGTTGATTTTCGTGACCATTGACAGTTAAAAATGGAAGGTATTGTTAAATATTTGCCTGAAAAATTCCAGATATTCGTTAGCCAATAGAAAACCCGAGTGTTGAAATTATAATAATTGTTATGCCTAATCCAGAATTCGGGCTAAAAGATAGAAGCCGAAAGATTTACTTATTCTTTTGCGGAAGCGTATTTTCAAAATATTTCATAGACAATGGAGTAGCAACTATAATATCTAAATCTCCATCCCCATCCATATCTGCTAATGAAACTCCCACACCAGACTTTCCCCAATCAGCATTAGGATTTCCAATAACTCCTCTATCAGTGAATTGTGGATTTGTATTAGACCCCGTATTTTCATAGAGTTTCATATTCCCTGGAGTCGCAGTTATTATATCTAAGTCTCCATCCCCATCCATATCACCTGTAGCTACTCCAGTACCAGACTGTCCCCAAGCAGCATTAGGATTTCCAATAACTCCTCTATCTAAAAAGAATTCTAATCTCGATTCAGCAGGATCATTTTGTGGTCTATTTTGATTGTTTGAATTATCACAACCAAATAAACCTAAACTTGCAGCCCCAATTAATGCGTATGATGCAATTTTTTGATATAATCTCATATTATCAGTTATTAGTATCATCTTTATAAATCTTTTGGCTCTTTACTACCCCTAAGTTAATATTAATGATGCCAGAATTCTGCGAAGTGTCCCTCTTTGATGTTGTTTAGAGAACTTTGCATAATTGACTTTTTCTTGTGCAAAGTCCCCAAGAGGAGGTGAAACGACGGAATTTTTGGCTCCGTTTGGAATATTTTGATATTTATTTCAGCAAAAATTCCTTTTTTCAAACTCCTCTTTAAGATTCTTGTTTAATGACGCTAAATAAGACCTAATTAGTTGTAATCAATCTGATGCATCTTATTTTTTAGCGGGGGAGAAGGTCACATCATAAACCATACTTGTCTGGGACACTTCGTTTTGCATAAATAATTATGTCGTTGACTATAACAAGCATAAAAAACCAAGCCCTCGCGGGCCTGGAAAAGGAGGTGTTATAGCAAATGTGTTCAGTATCCGAACATTTTTAGGACACATTTGCTATTAGTAATTGTGAATAAATATTTCGGAATATTTCACAATTACTATAGATGTTTCAGGGTTGTCTAGCTGAGAATATCGATTCTTAATAAAGCACTTATGCTACCCCTGTCCAGAAGCCGATTGGAGAAATGAGTACCACAATCTTTTTAAACCCTTGCTGTTGTTTCTACTCCAAAATAGATATAGGAGGCGGTTTATTCATGTTTAGGTTGTTTTACACCCCTGATTGGTTCAATGGTCTTGATCTTGTGTTTGATACAGTAAGCCTGTTCATCGCTTTGCTCATCGCAGCATACAGCTGGCGGCTCTATCGTATTCATCAGGAGAATAAATACGGATATTTTTCCTTTGCGTTTATCTTGATTGGCCTGGCTTTTGCGGCAAAAATGATCATGGCCGGCCTATTGTATTATGCGCCGCTGCGCAATGCGGCAACAGCGGTGCTTATTCCCGTCGTGGGAAAAGCGGCAACGGGGATAAACTATTCACAGCTTTTTTTCCGAACCGGTTTTTTTGTTTCGATGGTAACGATGCTCGGTGCCTGGCTTTTGCTCTTTTTTGTCTCTCAGAAAAAAGAGGGGCGCCTCAAAAGATATTACGAAGTAAGCCAGATCGCCCTTTTCGTCTATCTGCTCTTGCTCATTTCCATCGTCAGTAATTTCAAATATCAGGTCTTCTACTTGACCAGTTCAGTCATTCTGGGGATGACTGTCCTAAACTATTACAAGAATTACCTCAATACGGATCGCAACCGGAATGCCTGGCGCGTGATGCTGGCTTTCCTGCTGTTCCTTCTTGCCAATTTCGCGTTCATCTTTGTCTTTATTTTTCCCGGATTGTATGTGCTGGGGGAGATTTTCATGGTCGCCGGCTTTTTGGTCCTGCTTAAGACCTATGCCCAGATCCAGCAGGGAAAGATGAAGCTGTTTGCTTCCACCCGGAATAAAAAAAAGAGAGATCAAACAGCAGCAGCCGAAAAGCTTAGAAAAACACATAAGGTTCCTTTCCCAAAACCACGAAAAAGGGTGGCAAATTAATGTCAACCCGACGTTCACGCCTGGAATTGATCTTTGATATTCTCCTGGCCATCCAAAACAAAGGCGGCCGGATCAAGCCAACGCATCTGATGTACAAGTCAAATCTTTCTCATAAGCTCTTGAATGCCTATCTCGATGAGTTGCTGGAACGAGAATTAGTCCGAGTTGATGAGGAAACCAGCAGGAAGAAGCTGAAGAGCACCAAGACGGTAGCGATCACCGAAAAGGGGCTGAGTTTTCTTGCTGAATTCCGCAGGATGCGTGAGTTTACGGATGCATTTGGGCTGTAATGATCCCAGAGGAGGTTACGCGGCGATGGTCGCAGACTTTCTCCCGTTTTTAGTTGAAGCAAAAGACAATTTAGAATTAAGGCCGTTTCAGGATTCGATCGGCGAGAAGATTAGAGCGAAAAATATTTCTAGTGAAGAATAGTTGCATTTTCTAATCCATGAAAATCATTATCCCGCGTGATTAATTCTGCTTGGTGATGCTGCGCAGTGGCATAGATTAAAGAAACGGTCGCGGGGATTCCGTGATAGACCGATATTTTTGCGGCAGCTTCCGCTATCTCTCTAGAGAGGGGCTGGATTAGGCTCTTTTTCTGAAGAAATTCCATAATAGCTGCAGCTTTATCTGGATCAATTTTATCTTTATATAATTTTCTTCGGATCTCGAATACGGATAATATACTCACAAATAATATCTCTGAAGTATCAATTATCTCTTTAAATTTAGATCGATAGAAGTAATCTAACCATATTGACGTGTCAATCAATCTAGAAGCGGTCACGTTTTTCTCTCACCCCCCGGTACGGGTCTTTTAACGAACCTGTAGAGAGATAGCCGGCAAAGGACTCTTGTACCCGTGAGAGAACCATCTTTTTAATTGCTTCGTCGTACGACCCCGAGTTGGTCTCTTCTTTTATTTTCTTTAATAACTCTAATGTCTCGTCTTGCACTTGAACGGTCGTTACCATATGAAGGTATAATTATATAATTATATAAAAAGATTTTGGTTTTAAGAAGAATATATTTAAACTCCTCATTTAATCTGAATAAGACCATGCCCAAAGCAGCAAAAAAGGATCAGACAGAAAAGAACCATGTCCGCGTAGATTCTCCTCCCGACAAAATCATCATCGGGACAGATGAAGCCGGCCGCGGGCCTGTACTCGGGCCGCTGGTCATGGCCGCGCTCGCATTTAAAGAAAGTGATATCCAGAGATTAGAATGGCTGGGCGTGAAAGACAGCAAGATGCTCAGCTCCGAAGTGCGCGAAAATTTATTTGAGCGGATTCGCGAGATCGTCCATGATTTTCGCATCGAAGTGATTGAGCCGGATGCGATCGATCTTTCGCTGGAAGATGCGTCAACCAACTTGAATTGGTTGGAAGCAGACACGACGGCACGCTTAGTCGGAGAGATGGATGCGGACAGGATCATCATCGATTGTCCCAGCCCCAATATTCCCGCTTATCGGAATTATCTGTTACAGAAATTACCGAAGAAGGTGGTAGAAAAAGCCGAAGTGATTGTCGAACATAAAGCTGATGTCAACCATATTGTCGTTGCTGCAGCTTCCATCATTGCGAAAGTGTTGCGTGATCGGGCGATCGAGAACACAAGACGCGAGATTGGAATTGATTTCGGCTCTGGTTACATGTCTGATCCCAAGACGAAAGATTTCTTGGAGAAATATCACGACAAATATCCGGGATTGTTCCGCAAGAAGTGGCAGCCGTATAAGAATGCGGAAGAACGGAAGAAGCAGAAGACGTTGGGAGAGTATTGAGATGGCTTTATTTCAATTCGAACCAACTGGCCAGACCGGTTGAATCTTTCAAGCCGTCAATACTACCACCAAAGAATCTGCCTTCTTCGGTATTGGGGTCACACTTTAAAAGTTTCTCGTTCCTTTCTTCTTTTGCTATGACAAAATCATCTCTAGACTGGGCTCCTTTCTGTTTATACTCCTCGAAAAGCTCGTCGGTGATAATCTCAAAAAATGAGACCAGACTGTTTCCTGCTTGTACCGCTATTTCACCGTGCACATATTCATCTGATAGATGACCAATATGCTGTCCTTCTGTTACAGAACCACCTTTTCTAAATGCCGGAAGGAGGTTAACATGGAAAAAATTTAATTTATATGATGGATGTTCATTGGGGATAATGGTAAAATAATATTCAGTTTCCCCATTGGAGTCTGTTCCAGTTCGAAGAAATGAAATTTTCCCATCGACGGGTGCAAAATATTTTATAGAAGTCCATGCGGGGGTATGAGAACCTCCGGGCATACCTCCTTTAGCCCAATAGTAGTGCTTCATGCTTCTGCAGGTCTCAGAAGAAGGTGTGGAATAATCATGCCCATATCCTGACCGGTATTTGGATATCCTCTGAATTTTGTCCAGTTCTATGAAATCATGTTTTATGAATTTTTGGATTTCTGGTGAACCAGAAGATGTCTCAACCCCACCGCCTCCAAAACTGTCCAACATTGATTTCATGCTTTGGCAGGTGCTGTCCGATGGACTGCTTTGACAGTAGTCAAGGCAGATCTGGCTATTTTGCGAGCAGTACATATAACACTCAAAGTCTGAGCAAGGCAGGCTGGTCAATGCTTTTTTTGTAGATTCGATATTCTCAATTTGTGCTTTTACTTCTTTACCTACTGTTGTATTCTCTGTTAAATCGCTCTCCGGCAAAGATTCTTCTATTTTTTGTTCGACAATTTCTGGCCTATCTTTTTCTGAAACACACCCACTCATTAAAACAAGACTGACTAACAATAAAACTAAAATATTTAGAGAAAATCCTGAAAACTTGTTTTTTAATTTCCATAAAACACTTCTTTGTTTCACTTCTTCCAAAATTTTTTGGCTGGTTTGCTTCGGATTGAGCAGTCCGGTAGCGTTTGGGTTTCCCACTGCCCTGGTCCAAAGTAAATCTGTTCGCCATCTTTTCATGATCTTTAACTAATTGTAGCACTCTTATTAAATTTTCGATAATGTAGGCTTAGTAGAAAAGTCGTCCGCCTGGCCTGAAGATTTACTGTGGGAAGTAATCTATAGAAACAAGTGCGAAAACAATCAGCTTAAATGACCTGTTCTGCAAGTCAGTTCTAGCCATTATAGGATGTTTACTAAAAGAGAAGATTATTAAGAGCATTTCTTGCAGATTCCCGTGACATCGATCTGAACGTGACAGATCTCTTCTTTGATCTGCTGGTAGAGAAAATCTACTTTTGTAAGACCAATATGCTTTATCTCCCCGCATCTTTCGCAGATAAAATGGCAGTGATTTTTCTTGCTATTGGAATATAATGTTCTGCGGTTACATTGGAAGGAATGGATCTCTCCATTTTTGATGAGATCATTAAGAAAGCGATAGATGGTGGCAATGCCTATTTTCAGGTTCTTTTTGGATACTTTATGGTATAACTCTTCGGCGTTGAAGAAAGAGTTGAAAGTAGTTATCTCGCCCATGATTAATTGTTTCTGTTGGGTTGCTCGTTTCATGGCCGTGTAGATATTGTTTTTATTGATAATGAGAATCAATAATATTTATAAAGGTGTTGTTTTTATTTACGGGGATGATAACTTTAATTTATACTCTCATTAGTGTTATTATTGTTTCCTTAGTCTCCCTAGTGGGAGTATTTGCCCTTACTTTTGGGGAGAGAAATTTACATAAAGCTCTCCTGCTTTTAGTAGGACTTTCTGCCGGAACTTTGATGGGGGGGGCATTCTTACATCTGCTTCCGGAAGTAATCGAAGAACGTGGTTTTACTCTCACAGTATCATTTTCTGCTCTCGCCGGAGTCTTAGTCTTTTTTTTAGTGGAAAAATGGATCCATGCCCATCATCATAATAGTAAGTCGCATAAGCATTCGCATCTACATCATGAGCCGCACATCCATCTGGACAAACCACATCATGTCGGAACACTAACGCTTCTCGGTGATGGGATGCACAATTTATTAGACGGGTTAGTTATCGCTGGAGCTTACTTAGTAAGTGTACCAGCAGGAGTTGCTACTACTATCGCTGTCATTTTGCATGAAGTGCCTCAAGAAATTGCCGACTTTGGAGTATTGTTATACTCGGGATTTTCCAAGTGGAAAGCCATATTTTACAACTTTCTCTCTGCGGCAACCGCTATTGTCGGGGCAATAATCGGATTGATCCTCGGCGCACGGAGCGAGGCGTTTGTCTTGTTTGTCCTTCCTTTTGCAGCTGGGGGATTTATATACATTGCTGGTTCAAATCTGATCCCGGAATTACATAAAGAATGTGGCTGGAAAGAATCTCTCCTTCAGGTACTGGCTTTTGTGGTCGGAATTGCCCTGATGTGGGGAATTTTGTTGTTGGAATGAATACAGAAATCCTAAAATCGCCCACCCGCCGGAGAAATGTTTATATAAGTAGAGAAGATGAGAGTTCTATGCTCACAAAAGAAGAAATAATCAAAGAAGTAAAACAACATAAAGAAAAAATACGCTCTTTAGGGGTCACAAAGTTAACTCTTTTTGGTTCTTATGCTCGGGGTGAAGCAAAAAAGACGAGCGACATCGATTTTCTCGTAGAATTCAAGAAAGGGCGGGGGGATTAAGATTGAAGCGCGAGTATAAGTTATTTATTGAAGATCTTTTTGAATCAATCGACAGAATTAAAAAATATACCGCT
>JACQNE010000020.1 GCA_016203205.1 Candidatus Woesearchaeota archaeon | reverse complement strand
GTTAAGTCTGTGCGGGCTTGGTCAAGATGGTCTGCCGAGCGCTGGCTTTGAGCCAGAAATCCAGAGTCTCGCTCATTTTTAAGAATAGTTCTTCAGTTCAACTGCTCTCTGCTTTCAAGCGAGACGAGGCAGACCGACCTGCCAAGCACAGACTTAATACGTATGCAGGATCGATAATCTTTTTAATAAAGTTCTTTTTCTGTCTTTTCTTCATGCCCAAACAATACAAAATAATCTATCGTAAAAGTCAATGCATCGGTGCCGGTGCCTGTGAGTTTGCCGCGCCGGAATTATGGCATTATGATAAAGAGAAGAGTATTGCCACATTAAAAGATGCGAAAGCGCAGAAAACAGATGAGGAAGAGGAGCTGATTATTGATGAATCGGCTTTGGCGAAGCATCTTGAAGCAGCACAAGTCTGTCCGGTAAACATCATCGAAATTTATGACTTGGAAACAGGCCAGAAAATTCACCCCTGAATATATGTTTTTGGCGGACGATTTTTTGAACAATCATTCAATAATCTGCTCAGGCGCTGCTCAAGTCGAAGATAGTTCATGGGAAATGATTTGGAGAACAATTTTTTCCTCTTTTCATCAAAAAAAGTAACGGAACAGCCGTTCTGGACAGCGCCAAACTCAATCTGGATAGGACAATCCTCGAGATTAGGCACGACTTCTGCAGGCCGCCGATGATCGTGATAGCGGGAAATACCTACGTCAGTCAGATACCGGTAATAATCATTGGTTCCATTATAGACAACGCCGGCGACGAGACTAAGATGTCCCAAGAAATCATATTGCGCTTCTATGCCCAGGCGGATATTATCGTCTTGTTGGGCAAAGAATTGATGCTGATATTCCAAATCGTTAGAGAAAGGAACGAAAACAGCTTCCCACATTTCTCCCGGAGTAGCACTGCGTTCGGCCAATTCTTCTTCAGTGAGGTGAAGGTAAGCCCCGTTTTCTCTCTTCTCGAGAAGATAATCTCCCAATTCCAAGGGCCGGCCTTGCGTCCGTGCAGCCAAGAACTGATGGACTTTAAGGGCGAGGTGATTCATCTCCGGGCTTGAGGGATGATTTTATTTAAAGATTATGTGCATCCAGCGGCTCTGTAGAAAATCTCGAAAAAGTCGCTTCGGCCGTTGCGTTCGTGCTTCTCTAGCTGCTGAGACTACAGCTAAGAAGCACCAATAACTTTAGTTTATTGGTATTTGTTTAGCTTTTCCGGCAGGCCTGTGAGTGAGAGCGGAAAAAGAGTGATGATTATCTCACTCACATCTTGGCCCAACCGCCAGCTAAACAAATACGTTTATTGTAGTTCTCACGCAACATTTTGGCCTAAGCAGCGATTTTTCTACTAAGCCCTTTGCACAACAAACCTTATAAAATCCACTTCTCTTTTCCCCACCATGTACAAAGCCATCGCCTTGCTCTCCGGAGGCATCGATTCTCCGGTAGCGATCCATCTCTTGAAAGACCGGCTGACGATCATCCCCGTCCATTTTCATCAGATGCCCCTGACTGATGATCGGGAAATTCAAAAATCAAAAGAACTAGCCAAAGCCCTCCAGCTGGAAAAGATCTATCTTGTTCCTTTTGCGCCGGTCTTGAAAGCTTTAGTTGAACATTTTCCCCACAAAAATTATTATATCCTTTCAAAGATCGCCATGCTCAATGCGGCTGAGCTTCTGGCAGAAAAAGAGAATGCGAAATATTTGATCACGGGGGAGAATCTTGCCCAAGTCTCATCCCAGACATTAAGCAACCTGACGACGATCACAAAGAACGTTTCTCTGGAAATTCTCCGGCCGGTCTTGACTTTTGACAAGCAGGAGATTATTGATCTCGCTAAGAAAATAGGAACGTATGACATTTCCAAAGGGCCGGAGATGTGCAGCCTGCTCGGGCCGAAATATCCGGCGACAAAATCAAATCCTGAAGAGATAGCCAAAGAGCTGGCCGCTTTTGATCTTCTGCCGCTGCTGAAGAAAAGTATTGAGAAAGCGGAAACTACGCGCTGATATTTTCGTATTTGTGTAGCTGGCGGCGTGGCCAAGCGGTGAGTGAGATAAGAGCCTTCTGCTGAAGATTAATGTGCGGAAAATGTTCAAACTACAACTGGTCTTGAAGCCGGGAACATAGCCTATTTTCCGCTCTCACTCACGGCCAGCCGGAAAAGCTACACAAATACATATTTTCTACTGCTTTGCTGTTTTCCAGAGATCAAAAAAGAATTCTTTTAATTGTTGAGCAAATATCTCGCTTTCAATCCTGATCGCAACCGGGAAATCACCCCAAGACAACAAAATAACATTGTCCCTAAACAAAGTTATCCCCTGTGGCAGATTAAATCTTGTATATCGTAATTTCACTTTTGTATGTTTTTCTTTGACATAAAATTTAATGTTTTTCAGTAATCTAACATCTAACCCGTTCTCTTTTCTTCGCGTTGCCAGATTTTTAAAGAATAAATTTGCCTGCTTGGTTTTGTTTTCCTCATTTATCGAGAATACTAAATATTGTTCTTTTAACTTCGCATCTGAAATAAGGTTCGTAAAAAGGGTGAATATTGCTTTCTGTCCTTCATACATTTCTACACTTTGTTTAATTGATAATTGTTGCTTTAGCAATAATTCCGGCAGTATTTGCTCTATCTTCTTTTTCTGATTTTCAATATAGTTCAGGAGTGATTTTGGATCGGATGCCTGAAAATGCTTGATATTGTTCTGGATGACATACGAAACCAACCCGCGTTGAATCAATCGGCCCAATATCTCATAGATCTTTGATGAGGGAATCCCTGTTTTCTTAACGATCTCTCCCGCCTTGGAAGAGCCTAACTCCAGCAATGAAACATAGCATAAGCTTTCTCGCCTGTTTAATCCGATCTCCTCCAGGATTTCTTGCATCATGCCCCCTTAAAGCAGGATCTCTTTTATAAAACTACCTCTATTTGGGGTAGCAATAATTGTTATAGCGAACCGGATGCCAAAGGTTATGAAAATAGATCGAAAGACGGCCCACCCGCTCATAAAAAAGATAGAAGCCCGGGATTTTCCGCCGTACGTGTATACGTATCCGCCGACAAGAATGTTTCAGCCAGTGGAAGATTTTTGCTTAGACGATGTTATACTTACTGATGATATAAACGTGTATCTGCATGTTCCTTTTTGTGAGCAGAAATGCACTTTCTGCGGTTACTTAACAACAATCGATGGGAAAGGCGATTTTCAAGAGGCATATGTAGATACGATTGTAACAGAATTAGAAATGAAGAGAGAATTATTTGAAAGTAGAAAGATTACTTCTCTTAATTTTGGAGGAGGAACACCCTCTCTTCTTACGATAGATCAATTTGAACGGATTTTTTACAAAATTTTGGAGATCAATCCTGGGTTATTGAATACTGCCCGCGAGATAAGTATTGAAGCGACACCGGAATCCGTTGAATACGAAAAATTCAAACGCTTTCAAGAACTGGGATTAAACAGAGTAAGTATTGGTATTCAAACATTTGATGATGGAGAAATAGCATTATCAAAAAGGCATAATTGGGCTCAAATTTCAACAGATGCGATAGAGACACTACGAAAAGCTGGAATTCCTAATGTTTGTTGTGACTTAATGTATGGGATTGAGGGACAAACAATTGAAAGCTGGCAAAGATCAGTAAATGGATTGTTGGAATTTAAACCAGAGACGATTGAATTATACGCTTTAGCAGTACAGCCAAAGACATCATTAGGGATGAAGCCAAGACCAGTAATGAGCAATGAGGATAAGTATAGGTGCTATGAAATTGCTCGTGATTTATTATTGGATGCTGGTTATGTGCATGACTCCCACTTACGATTTGTTATTCCTGAAAGAGGATTTTATGCTCAGCAAGTAAATGCTTCTCAGGGACAAAGCCTAATTGGATTTGGTGCCGGGGCTCGGACATATGCAGTTAATGCTCATTACCGAAATAGTTTTGATACCAAATTTCAGAGGGGAGCAATCAAAAGATATATGCAAAAGATTTCTGATGGAAATAACTCTGTTGAAACGGCCGTATTTCTCAATGAAGATGAGCAGATAAGAAAATATGTGATCGGCAGGATTGATCGTTTGGATAAAACTGATTTTAGAAAAAATTTTGGGATGGAATTTGATCATGCTTTCCCTGATTTATGTTTCGTTTTATTAGATCATAAATTGGCCGAAGAGGAAAGGGAAACATTTATCTTAACATCAACAGGATTAAAGTTTCGGGAATTAATAGCAAACGCTTTTTTCTCGGAACAGACTGCCCGAAAGGAACAATCATATTGGGAGGAAGTACCATTAGTACAGATAAGAAAATGAATGTCGTTATTTTATTTGGTTTTTCAGGATCAGGCAAATCGACAATAGCCAACTTAGTTGGAGAAAAATATGGTTTACGAGTAGTTCATCCTTCTGGAATTTTACGAGATCTTTACGAGGGCAAAGATGTTGATATTGGCAATACCAGATACAATACTGGTTTTTGGGAAAGTGAAGAAGGAGTTAGATTATTCAAAAATAGGTTAGATGAAGAAGAACCATTAGATGTTGTTTCAGATAGAATTTTGCTAGAAGAAGTTAAAAACGGAAATGTAGTTATCGATAGTTGGAGTCTTCCCTGGCTTACGGATGCAAGCCCCAAAATCTACTTGAAAGCTGATTTAAAATTAAGGGCTCGGAGAGTTGCCGAACGAAGCAGGATCAGTTATGAAAAAGCGTTGGAAATTGTTGCGATGAAAGACGAAGAAACCAGAAATCTGTTCTGGAGATTGTACGGATTTGACATTAAGCACGATTTGGAGGTATTTGATCTCGTCGTCAATACGGAGGATCTTGCCCGAGACGCAGTTTTTAAGATTGTGTGTTGCTATTTAGATCAATAAGACTATCTACGCATTTCCGTACATAATTTATATAAACAGTTTCTTTCTCCTTCATCTTGATGTCTTTTCTCATTATCGGAAATGAATCGGAATTTGTCATCCGGCTCTTTCTCTGTCTCGTCGCCGGTGTCGCTATCGGCATCGAACGCGAATATCGCGGTAAGAGCGCCGGGATCAGCACACATTCGTTCGTCATCGCCGGGGCAATGCTCTTTAGCTATCTTTCCCTGGTCTTTGATCCGCTCAGCCCGGCGCGGATTGCGGCACAAGTCGTGACTGGCGTTGGTTTCCTCGGTGCGGGAATCATCCTGCGCGGCAATGACGGGAAAGTCAGGAACTTAACCACTGCCGCCAGTATCTGGTTCTCTGCGGCTCTGGGTATGACGATTGGTTTCGGTTGGTATCTGATTGCCCTGCTCTCGATCGCCTATGCGGTGCTCATTCCTTTCATTCCTCAGGTCAAACAGCGGAAGAAAGATTTAAATAATGGCGGAAAGAACAATGAAGAGAATGGAAACTGATCCCGCAGATCGTCTGGTTGAAGCATTGGAAGATATTCCTTCTGCTCAGATCCCAACCTTACGGCGAGTGCAGAACGCTTCTATCTGTTTAGGGGTGTTTAATTACAAGTCTCTCGGAGGATGCGGCCATGATCCAAAAACACAGATCAGCGATGATGTTGTCCGCCAGCGCGCGGGGGACATCGCCTTAGCGTATAAACAGCGCTCCATTCTCCGCGATGCGCAGGGAGTGGAATTGGAAGGTATCCTGAAGCCATTGGCCGGCGGCTGCCGGTTTGTGTATTATCACCAAGCAGAACTTGGCCAGGATCATTACTCTTGGGAAGATCTTGTTCTTACTTCCCGGCCAGGATTGAAAGGGCAGGCGTATCGTTTTCAGACTGATCGGGAGCCAATCATGCTGCGCCGGAGAGATGGATTTATCGCTGAACACGGCATTCTTGCCAAATTGGTGGACCAATATCATCTCTGGCGCGCTGGTGTCAGTACGGAGTAGTACGTATTTAGTTTGGTCGGGCTTTGGCCGGTCGCGGCTCGAAGCGAGAATCGGTAATTACCCTCAGATGAAAGAGAGTCAATGAACAAAGACTATTCTCGCCCAATACTTTCGTCTTACGAATCGTTGTTTTCGAGCCGCCTCTTGACCGTGCCAGCCCTAAACTAAATACGTACACGGAGTAGAAATGTTTTTATAATCTCTTCTCAATAGTCAGCGTATGCCACTAACAGTATATAATACACTTACCCGCACAAAAGAATTATTTGTTCCCTTGCGGAAGAAGGAAGTTGGCCTGTACACCTGCGGTCCGACGGTGTATAATTATGTCCATATTGGCAATTTACGGGCTTATCTTTTTGATGACACGCTTAAACGCACACTTCTCTTCAATAAATATCCCGTTAAGCACGTGATGAACATCACCGATGTTGGCCACCTGACTTCCGACGAGGACGAAGGTGAAGACAAGATGCTCAAAGGAGCTTTGCGGGAGAAAAAGACGGTGTGGGAAATTGCTGAATTTTATACCGATGCTTTCTTGGGAAATATGAAAAAATTAAACATTCTTTCTCCTGACATCTTCTGTAAAGCGACCGACCATATCACAGAACAGATAGCATTAATCCAAAAGCTGGAACATAAAGGCTTTACCTATTTTAAGGGCGGCAATGTTTATTTTGACACTTCTCAAGTGGATGATTATGGCAAACTGGCTCAATTAGATCTCAGCGCAGAAACACGAGGGCGTGTACAGAAAGATTCCAACAAAAAGAATCCTCACGATTTTGTCTTATGGTTTACCAAATCAAAATTTCAGGAACAGGAGATGAAGTGGCCTTCTCCTTGGGGAGTCGGTTATCCCGGCTGGCATATTGAATGTTCTGCGATGTCGATCAAATATCTGGGAAAACAGTTTGACATCCATTGCGGCGGGATTGACCACATTCCGGTTCATCACAGCAACGA
The DNA here is from genome assembly GCA_016203205.1 of Candidatus Woesearchaeota archaeon. Taxonomy (GTDB): domain Archaea; phylum Nanobdellota; class Nanobdellia; order Woesearchaeales; family GW2011-AR9; genus JACOZP01. The sequence continues at coordinate 3,358 of JACQNE010000020.1, read as the reverse complement.
GATTGCCCAATCGGAAGCAGCTCTTGGCAAAAAACCCTGGGTTAAGTATTGGCTGCACAATGAATTCCTGATCCTCGGGCAGGGCGAGAAAATGGCCAAATCGGGAGAGAACTTCATCACTCTTGCTACGTTAGAAGAGAAGGGCTATCATCCTTTAGACTTTCGTTATTTCTGCCTGGGCACGCACTATCGCCACCCGTTGATGTTCAGCTACGAAGCATTAGATGGGGCAAGAAACGCCCGCAAACGTTTGAATGAGCGAATCTTAGAATTGAAGAAAGCTAAAGGAACAGCGTCTCCCACGAAGCAGAAAAAATATCTCGAACAATTTACAGCGCAGATCAATGACGATCTCAATACGCCGCAAGCCCTGGCCACCCTGTGGGATCTACTCAAAGACGACACTCTCCCCGCCAAAGACAAATACGCCCTTATCCTGAAATTTGACACCATTTTGGGTTTGGACTTGAAAAAAATCAGAGAGGGAAAAATTCCTCCGCAAGTTCTTCGCTTTGCTCTTGAACGCTTACAAGCTCGTCAGAAGAAAGACTGGAAGAAGTCTGATGAATTACGGGAGAAGATAAACCAGCTGGGGTACACTATTGGTGATACCAAAGATGGTTTTGAATTGAAGAAAGAGTGAGGACGACGCAATCCACTTCTTTCTATCGTTGTGGTATCAGTAATTTATCCGATCCCTATCCCCTTCTTAACCCCTTCGTACACTTCCGGATATTTCCAGACGTCCAATAATCCCACATGCAGCACTGAAAATGTAGAACACGCGCCTTGCACCAAGAATTTTTCTGCACCCTCTAATTCTGCATTGCGTTCCAAGACCACGCCATCGCCATCTTCCCCTTTCATATCGCATCCCGTCCCGATGATCGTCGTCACGGGAAGCGGTGGCAGGATCCCATTCTTTAATTTATTCATAAAAATACTCTCGGCATTCATGTCCTGACACTCGCGCTGCTCGCCGATGACATCACAATACTCGGCAACATCGCCTTCGATTCCCTGGTGCGGCGTGCCGATCGTCACCAGACGGGCAACGTTTCCTGCGCCGAAAATCTGCAGGTATCTCCGCGCAACCAGGCCGCCCATGCTGTGGGCAACAAGAATCACCTTCGGCCTTCCCGTTTGATACACGATCGTGTCCATGATCTCTTTCAGCCGCAGGGCATAGACATCGATGTTCTCGCTCTTGGCCTGAACAACGACATAATTCTCCGGAGTCTGCAACAGATCAACATAATAACTCGCTTTCAGCGTCAGCGGAATGTTGAACAGACCAAATATTCCTGCGGGCAGATCCTTTTTGGTGTACATCGAAACAGCTCCGGCATTGATAAACCCGTCTTTTTCCAGTTTCAGCTGGATGCCGTTGAACGCGTCGAGACTATACTCATACGACGTATCTTTGTTGACCGCGTGGCCATGGAGGAAAACGATCGGATAATAGGAGGCATTCTCCCGGCAGCTTGGTTCTGTACAGCACGTCTGGCATTGCCCATCGATGCAACAGCGGGCCGGCGGTTGTTCGAAGGTTATTACAGGTGCTATTGATGGGGACTCATCTGCTGTTTCTTCTGTTGAAATCGCTTTGGCGGTTATTGGCAGAACCGCAATTCCTGCTTTAATGGGCTCACATTCGGGGGGAATGTTTTCGAGGACTTTGAGAAGAACAGCGGGAGTAAGATCATACTCTGGGAAAGACGGGGTAGGAAGCAGGCGGCTAAAGAGTAATAATTCTTGAAGTACTTTTGTGTTTGGTGCGGCTGTAGGAATTTCTTCTCGGAGAGTATTGATTACTTTCTGCTGCGCATTTTTGGAAAGTGTTTTGATTGTTGTCGTGAATTCCTCTGTTGGGGGATAATTCTGGGCGGCTGCCTGTTGTTGGAGGGTAAGTTTGATGGTTGAGTGTAGTGCCTGCAGATCGTGGACGGAGGCGCAGGCGGAGGTGAGATTAGCCGGTACTTGCCAGGCAAGTTCTGGAATGGTTGGTGTGGTGAGGCAGGAATTCAATTCCTGACACAAGACTGTGGCGATACTTTTACTTTGGAGAGCGAGAGAAAGAAGATCATGATTGGTTTGAACAAATGTCTTATTATCCAGAGCGAAAGCCTTGAGGTTGTAGCTCTCGCTGAGTGATTGTTTCATCGACAATGGTGTTCGGGAATTAAACGCAACTGTTACATTATTATATTCTGAGACCGTTTTTTTGATCTCTGCCGCAAGTTCTGTATCGACTACTGTTGTTTCGCTGAGCCTGCTGAATACCTTCCCCGCTTGATCCATCGCGCTGATCGAGGAGTTGTACACGTTGAGATTTTTTTCTACGAGTGTTGTTGCTGTGGCAATTTTAGCGTGCTGCTGGAGGAAGTCCGAGAAGAAGATTTTGTTGGTTAACTGCAGATAGTCTTCGGCTAGCCAATAACTCTGCCATCCTTGAAATTGTTGGAAGAGGAGAGTATACTCCGCTTCTGCTTCATTGAGGGCGGCAAGCAGCGGTTCAATGACGAGCGATTCATTGATTTTGAGGATTGTATCTTTCTGTGATTCTATTGTTTTTCTTGCGGTGGTCAGGTTTTCTGTTTTGAGGGTTAGGTCGGCAAAGACTATTTCTTTTGCGGCCTGCTCTTCTGCGCTCAGATTATATTCGACCATGACCAGCCGGTTGCGCAATGTTGGCTTCTCATCGGTATGACAGAGGAAGGTTTCCCGGCCGGCGCATTCCAACCGCACCTGCACGGGGATGGTACCGTGACCTTGTTCTGTGACCGAAAAAGGGATCTGCCGATCCAAGCTTAATCCCGGCCGGAGAGTTGCCTGCTCTTCTGCGAGGATGGTTCCGTCCGCCATATTTTCCACTCGTAAAGTGCATCCTGCGCTGCAGAAAGGATTTGTCGTCACGCTCGCCTTAACCTGAAATGTTGCTGTTTCTCCTTTCGTTACCTGAAGCAGCTGCGGCGAGACTTCGACTGTGGCCACGACATTATTCCCCAGGAGGAAATTGATATACAGATAAATTTGCGTTCCGAAGAAAGAGAGAAGAATGATTACGGCAATAATCAGTGTTATTGCTATCTTGCGATGTTCATTCCAGAACCGGGCCAGCCTCTTTTTCATCCCTGATCATAAAGAAGAACAAAGCTATAAAGCTTACGGCTGGTCGTACGTATTAAGTTAAGTCTGTGCGGGCGGGGTCAAGATGGCCTGCCGAGCGTTGCCATCGAACAGAAAGATAAAGAAATAAAGTATTCACTTTATTTCTAAAATCAAAAGTAGCGAAATCAATCGCAGCATTCATCCCCTGTTGTAAATAGTGGGGATTTCTGCTCTTTTGATTTAATGG
>JACQNE010000013.1 GCA_016203205.1 Candidatus Woesearchaeota archaeon | reverse complement strand
TGTGCACAGTGGAAAGCGATGCTTCAGACCAAATTAAGAACCGATTTTCAACGAGAACCCGTCTATTTCTTATCGGATACAACTTCTGAAAATCGGCACTGTGCACCGCAACCCCAAACGGAGTGACTTTTTACACAAAGCAATCAATACCGCAATACTAATATATGGGTGCATCCCCGTAAAGAGCATGCCATCGACAGAGTGGGATTTTTTCCATGCTATCCACGATTACGTTGCAGACCGATACCGCAAAGAAATCCCTACATCACAAGCGTTAGAGGGCTTGATCGTGGGTTATCTCGCCGGCAGTCAAAAGCAAAGCGTGTCTGTTGAGCGTTTATTAGACATTCTTGGGGATTTTTCGAGGCTGGAAACCGGGAACAGTGGTCCCTATAGCGCCATGTACAAAGCTGCGCAGGAATTGATTCTCCAGAAAGAACGAATCATTCGACCACAAACACCAATTGACTGGTAAAATCTGCTTTTTCCAAACGCAATTACACTAAAACAAATACCCGCATTTTGCACCAAAGAGAATGGAACCTTGGTTATATTCTACTTTGTATTTCCCCAGAAGCTCATCCATCAATCGGGGGTTGTCAATTTTTTCACGGACAACGACGGATAGGCCGTCATAACGCAGGCCGACCCCGCCGGAGCAAAGGACATCTCCAATCCCGATCACTGGCCCGACAAGAACTTGCCCGAAACCACCAAACCCACGCGTCTCGATCGAGCCGCTGGCGTCAGGAGAATAGCCTTGATACTCCACATAACTGCGGACAAACTGATCGGTGAGTCCGATGTCGAAAGTAAGATCACTATTGACTAAAGCCAGGCCGCCTTTAAAATCAATCGACATCCCGATGGAAAACAATCCATGGCGATAAAAGACAGATGGTCCAAAAGTAAGGCCGAAAGCAACATAATTAAGATCGCCTTTCACTTTGTAGGCGGCAGCGAGATTTCGATACCGAATCGCTCCAGAATCAGAGATCGAAGTTCCAAAAAAGCGCGTGGAACTAAAATCGAGGAAAACACCGACAGAAAGCGTGCCGGTCCAATCTGCAGATAATTCTTGAGATTTTGTCAGGAAATCCAAAGAGAGCCCCAGTGTTGAAACGCTGAGCTCATCCAGATCGACATAAGAGAGGATAGACTCGCGGGGAACGGGAAGTGTCGCCGGCTTGAGATAAAAAAGGCTCCAATTGAAATATACGGGAAGAGGGGTTTCCCCAATCTTCTTTTCCAGATCTGAATCATCTTCGGCAGGATGTTTTTCTTGATTTGTGGAGAAAGGAGCGGATATTTCCGTGGGTTGTGGTGGAAGCTGCGCTGCTGCCGAGGGAGAACCGAACCAGAGTTGAGAAGCGAGGGCAGCAGAAGCAAGAAGACGCTTAACAGAAGACACCATCAAATTTAATTGACGCAAAAGAAGTTTATAAAGTTATTTTACCAAAGTACATATTAAATTAAGTCTGTGTGGGCTTGGTCAAGATGGTCTGCCGAGCGTTGCTATTGGACAGAATGATGATGGTCTCGCTCATCTTTGAGAATAACTTTTCAGTTCAACTGATCTTTGCTGCTGGGCGAGACGAGGCAGGCCGACCAGCACAGACTTAATACGTACTTACCGAATGGTTAAAGAGAAAAAGTCGTCCGCAAGAAAAGTGAAGGATATCACTTTTCTGCGCAGAAATACAATCCTCGTTGTATTTCTTGCGCCGGGCAAAGAAGTTGCGAGAGAAACATTGGAATTGGCTTTTCCGCACTTTTATGACGTTACTAATTCTGCATTTAAGAATCCTCTTACAAAATCTCTGACTTCAGGTCTGTCTGCAAATGGATTTTTCCCTCTTGAATCATTCCCGCAATAAGCAAAGCCAAGAAGATGGGCGGCGATTGTTTCACACATCTCTTCGCTGATAGCCGTTTTTACATTGTAATTTGGTTTGTCGCTTTCAAATTTGTTGTTAGGCCCTCTGTATGTTGATGCATAATGCGAAATTGGCGAATGTTGTTCTGCTAATTCCGCAAAATGTAACATTGCTTCTAATCCATTGACAATTTTTCCGTCTGGAAATTTTAAAGTATGGTCTCTTACATACAGCGCTGGCTGAACGATGCTGTGACCAATCTCGTGGACAAAGCCCTCTGCTAAAACAAGCTTCTTAACTTTTGGAGATACTGCAGTTTGCGGAATTTTGAATAGCCAAATATCAGCTGTAGGGACTCTCAACTCATTCCAAGGGGTGTAATCGATGTAAGATGGAACGATCGCAGTCTCAGATAATGCCTCTGCGGGATTGGTTGTGATTTTAGGTTGCTCGCTGGTTGAATCTTGGTGAAACCAAGCGGCTGGTTGTCCCACAACTACTCTTAGGATTGATCTTTTTCTGGCGTTATCAGGGAACAAAGACAACAAGCCGCCTAATTCTCGTTCTGATAACCCAATTAGCTTTCTATGATCCAGAGGATAGGGAAAATCCATTTCTGGAATTTCCGGCATTTTAACTCCAGAATTTTGATACCATTCGAGAGTTTCCCGCATATCCAAGCCGGAAGTATATTCTGGTCCAGATGATTTGTATCTGTTCATGTGGTTAATAAATTAAGTGAGACTTTTTAAATGTTCTGGGGATAAATATGGCTGTCGTATCCCCAGCTATTTCCTAAAATCATCGGTTCTGCTCAAATTATCCGGAGTAGCAAGAGCAGCACGAAGGCCAACGGTCCGGTGGATAATTTCTGTCAGTGAGCATAGTATCTGCTCTCGTTGTTCTGTTTTTTGTCAGATCTTTTTTGGTTACGGTTATGTCTTAGAGTATATATGATGTTCTCTCTAAATGTTTAAATAGCGAACGGAAAAAAAGTGTGATGTTCGCAGATGAATTGGGGGTAGAATATGGTGATACAAAAAAGAGAAGTCAAAAGAGAAGTTAAATTAATGCTGATGGTAGTGCTGATGCTCGCGTTTCTTCTTGTCGCCGGCTGTTTTAATTATAAACAAGGAACAGAACAGCTGAGTGAAAAAGATATTCTCAAAGAGATTGCTAAAATAGAACAGGAAGTCAGCGCCGCACCTGAGGTCAGCGCAAGCGCAGCAGAAGTAAAGATGGCTGATGTTCCAGGTACGGACAAAGCAGCAGAAGAAAATAAGACAGTGGAAGAAGTAGTGCCTCTCTCCCCACCCGAAGCCATCGGCACAGAAGCCCTGGCTGAAGAGATGCAGTTGATCAAAGTCAAAGAAAACGAACAGATCCGTCTCATCGCCCAAGTGCGTGACCCGGACAATGATACCATCCAGTTCACTTTTTCCGAACCGCTCAATGAAAAAGGCGAATGGAAAACCAGCTATGGCGATGCCGGTGAATATTTGACCACTTTCACGGTCACTGATGGCGCATTGACCACGATCAAAAAGATCAAGCTGGTCGTAGAACGCGTAAATGTCGCTCCGGTCATTGAGCCGGTCCAGGATATTACCGTTGACGAAGGGAAAGAAGTAACATTCGCCCCGACAATAAAAGACCCGAACAACGACAAGGTTTCTGTCGTCGTTTCTGAACCATTAAACGCCGGGGTGTTCAAGACGGACCATACCAGCGCTGGAGAATACACTATCAACGTAGAAGCAAATGACGGCGAATTGACGGCAAAAAAAACATTTAAGCTGACGGTGAAAGATGTCAATGTGCCGCCAGAAATCGGCTCTGTTGAAGATCTGCTGGTCAAAGAAGGAGATCTCGTTACGATCAAGCCGGCAGTTACGGACATCGATGGTGATAATGTCAAGGTTACCGTCAGCAGCCCCGTCGGAGATGACGGCGTGTGGCAGACTGGCTATACCGACCATGGTGAGTATGTGATCACGATTACGGCAGATGATGGGAAAGCGAAAGTGACAAGACAAGTCAAGCTGACCGTTAGCGATGTAAACATGCCGCCAGAAATCGTTAAGATCAGCCTGCAGAAATAGGCCCTCTTCTTTTTTTATTTTTTATCTTTCATCATCCAGAGTGCAGCAATGGCTAAGCATACTACCCGAGTAATCTTGATCGGAATACTTTTTCTCTTTCTATTAGGTTTGGCTCTTGCTTCTTTTCCGCTTGCTTCTGTTCAGATCCTGCGGGTGACAGAAACAGATCTGGTCAGGCTTCAGATAGAGGGACACGATGCAGACGATGACCAGTTGACTTACACGTACTCCCCCCCTTTAAACCAGCAAGGAGAGTGGCAGACAACATACGGCGATGCCGGAGAGTACAATCTGCGGATCGCTGCTTCTGATGGAAAAGTGGAAACGACGGAATTCGTAAAGCTGATCGTAGATCAAAAGAACCGGCCGCCGCGGCTCCGCCAAGAAAAGATCACGGTGAGTGAAGGAGAGATGATTTCCCTGAAAAATAACGTGGAAGACCTGGAGGGGGACGCGCTTACTTTTATTTTTTCTCCGCCGTTTAATCGCGATGGAGAATGGTTGACCGACGGACGTGATCAGGGGACATATCGCGTTGAAATTCAGGCGGATGACGGCCAGGAAAAGATACTCCTTCGCCTCGAAGTGGAAGTGCGTGATGTCAATCTGCCGCCGCGCGTGATGAAGACTTTTTCGGATGAGAAAACGGTGATTTCTGAAGAGGATCAAACGATTGACTTTTATGTTGATGCCCGGGATGATGATGGTGATTTACTACAATATCAATGGCAATTAGCAAATGAAACGTTGGGAGCAGAACAGAATTTCTCCCATTATTTCGGCTATGGCACGGCAGGAGAATATGTTCTTCAAGCGAGTATCAGCGATGGAGTGTTGAACACGACCGAAGAATGGAGAATTATTGTTAAGAAGAAAAATCGGAAGCCGGAATTTGAGCATATCCCGATCGTGGTCAATGAAGGGGAGACCGTGCGGCTTGATCTTCCCTCAAAAGATATTGATGGAGACGAGGTAATCTATTCATTTGAAGCGCCGTTGAATGCCGAGGGCGAATGGCGGACGGGATTTAATGATTCTGGACACTATCGCCTTCGGATCGAAGCCTCCGACGGGATGCTTAATACTAGCGGTTTTGTGGAGATTACGATTAAAGATGTCGATCAAAAACCGATCATCATCCTGCCGGAGGAAGAAGTCATTTTTGAAGGCCAGCAATGGAATCTTACCGTCGCCGCTTCTGATCCGGATCAGGATGATATCTTTTTTTCAGCGGGAGATCTGCCGGAGGACATGACTTTTTCGGAAGGCATGCTCCGCTGGAATCCAGGGTATGATACGATCCAAAGAAAAGGCGGTTTTGTCAGCGATGTGTTGAATACACTCCGCCTGGAATACTTCTTTCTCAAAGAAAGGATATTCCCGATTACCGTTACCGCCTGTGGGAAAAAAGAATGTACAACTGCTGAGATGCTGCTTCGCCTGAGAAATGTGAACCGGCCGCCGGTCTTGAAAACGCCGTCAAATGTAACTGTTCAAGAGACTGAAACACTCTCGCTGACCGTGGCGGCAGTTGATCCTGACAGGGATATTGTTCATTATTCCTATACTGATCCGCTTTCGTCGCGCCGGCCGGTCTGGAAGACCGAAAAAGGGGATCGGGGAGAGTACACGACTGTTGTTACCGCCACGGATGGCCAAGAACCGGTGACGGCTCCCATCCACATCAGCGTGACGAAGAAAAACGCACTGCCAGAAATTATCGTCGATGATACGCTCCGCGTCAAAGAAGGCCAGGAATTTACGCTGCGCCTAGCAGCACGCGATGCCGATGAAGATCATCTGACTTTAAAGCTGCGTAATCCACCACCTGGAGCTTCGTTCAAAGACGGTGTTTTTGTCTGGCAGCCGGGATTCAACAGCGTTGTGAATAAAAGTGATTCCTGGTGGAATACTATGGTGAGCAAGGTGCCCTACATCGGAACAAGATTCAGTTCAGAGACAGCAGCTACAATGCTGGAATTTGTAGTCGACGACGGAGAGACTGAAGTCATCCATCCCGTGAAGATAGAGATTGTTGATCATAACCGAAGACCACAGGTCGTGGATTTCCTGCCCGACCGGCAAGTCGTCGCTAAAGTCGGTGAGCCGGTGGTGTTCCACGTTGTCAGCAAGGATGCAGACGGAGACGAATTGACCTCCACCTGGAAATTTAACCTGCACGAACCGCGGGTTGTCGGTACGGATACGATCGAACGAACATTTGTTACGGCAGGTGAGAAAAAAGTTAGAGTCGAGATCAGTGACGGGGTGGATAGTACTGAACAAGAATGGGCCGTGCTGATCGTCGAAGAAGGAAATATCGCTAAAGAGGTCAGAGAAGAACCGTTCACAGTGCGCTTTTATGAATTAGAGTTTGGGAACTGACGGACTGTTTCTCTGGAGGAACTTTTTTCTGGATGGACTGCTGCTTCATCGGCACAATCCGAAAAGTGAGTGATAACACCAAAAGGAGGAGAGTGCTGCCGGCCGTTCGGTCTGGTGAAAACCAGACTAATGTTAATGCTTCCCAAAGAGCCATGCAAAAAGATAGTTTTCACCCCAAACATTTCAGTGAAATAGCACTTCAGACCGAACATCTTGGCCAAGCAGCACTCTCTTTCGTTTTTGGTGTTATCACTCAGAAAGTGAACTGTGCTGCTTCATCAATACATTAATAAATTAACAACGAACCAGCTCAAGCATGGACGACCTTATCAAACTCTCTCTGGAAACAATCCACCTGCAGAAACAGGCCCTGATCTTTCTGCCGAGCAGAGCCAGCACAGAAAAGACCGCAGAAGACATTGCCAAAGTGGCTTCCGGGCATCTGCCCGAATTAGAACAAGAAGTTCTGAAAGTGGTCGCATCTCCGACAAAGCAATGCCGGCGCCTCTCTCACTGCGTGAGAAAAGGAGTCGCGTTTCATCATTCCGGTCTGACCAGCGCACAGAAAGAAATAGTGGAAGATGCTTTCCGCCTGGGAAAAATAAAGATCATCTGCGCCACTCCGACGTTAGCTGCAGGAGTCTCTTTGCCGGCATACAGAGTCATCATCAAAAGCCTCAAACGCTTCAGCGGCGGCTGGGGAATGGATTGGATCCCCGTACTGGAATACCTGCAGATGGCCGGAAGGGCAGGAAGACCAGAGTATGAAAAAGAAGGTCAGGCAATCATGCTGGCCAAAGATGAGTCTGAAAAAGAGGAATTGTATGATAAATATGTCTGCGGTGTGCCCGAAGAGATCTATTCAAAATTAGCAGTTGAACCGGTATTGCGCACTTATCTCCTTTCGCTGATCGCATCAGGGATCATCCGCGATGAACAAGGGATGCGTGATTTCTTTTCTAAAACTTTCTGGGCGCATCAATTCAAGGACATGGAACGATTACAGGAAATCTTGTCGCGGATGCTGGCCCTGCTGGAAGAATGGAAGTTTATCGTGGTTGAAAACGATGAGAAAACAACCATTGATTTTGTCAGTGCAGCCGCCCTAGGACAGAAGAGAGAAAGAAAATTAAAAGCGACAGCACTCGGAAAACGCACGTCCGAATTATATCTTGACCCTTTGACAGCACGGCACTTGCTGGATTGTTTACAGAAGTACGGCACGGGAAGTACACCTTTCTCGTTATTGCAGATGATCTGCCATACACTAGAGATGCGTCCGCCGTTGACTGTCAAGAAGAGAGAAGAGGATTTCATCCAGGAAGAGCTCAATCAGCGGTTAGATCTTCTATTGGAAAAAGAACCGAGTGTTTTTGATCTGGAATATAACCAGTTCGTGAATTCGATCAAGACAGCGTTATTTTTTGACGAATGGATTCAGGAGAAAGATGAAGAATATCTCCTTGAAAAATTTGATGTCCGGCCGGGAGAGATCAAAGTAAAATTAGATATCGCTGAATGGCTGTTGTATGCCAGCCAAGAGTTAGCGGCTCTGTGCCAATATCGTGAAGCGGAGAAAGCGATCCAGACCTTGCGCGTGCGCGTCAAGAATGGGGTGCGCGAAGAACTGCTGACGTTGTTAAAGTTGAGAGGAATTGGTCGGGTACGAGCACGACATCTGTATGCCGCGGGAATTAAAGATTTGGGCGATGTCAAGAAAATGGACATAACATCATTGGGACAGGTCGTTGGTAAAGCGATCGCTGAAGACGTGAAGAAACAAGTTGGAGAAGAAGTTAGCGTCGTAGCGAAAGGGACCAGAAAAGGACAGCTTAGTTTGATGAAGTTTTGACAGACTCCGGAAGATTGCTCCTCCGGAGTTTATCTATCAACCTCTTTTCCCCATCAGGGATCAGAGAAAGAATATTTTTTTATTAATATTGATTGCGGTGTTGAAAAGAAATCAGCGCCGCCCATTGTCAAAATGCTCGCGACCACCATCAGTGGAATGACTAAATTCACAACGTAAAATACAAAATTACCGGCAGGATTAAACATCCGAGTAAATGATTCTTCCCGATGCCCCACTGTGAAACCAACAGGCCGAGCGCAGTGGATGTGAGCAGGACCAGCAATCCGAGCAAACCGTCAAAATAAAGAGTGAGCGCGGTGATGAAGAGGATGATTCCCAAGATCAGTTTCGCATAAGGTATTTTAACAATCACCGCTGCAAAGATCTTAGAGCAATAAATGGTCAAAACGGAAGCGATCCCGGCGACGACCAACGCAATAGCGATGAATTGCAGGAGCTGCGCGGTGCTGATTGTCGTCAATAATTGCTTGACGGCAACGATGGCGCCATTGCGCGCTTTTTCCAGCGTATAGACGGTCGCGATGGAGATGAGCATGTTGGCTGTATTAATTCCACCGACCAACGTGAGGAAACCTTCATCGCCAACGTCTCCGACAACTTCCGTTGCGACAATGGCCGCCTGGCTGCTGCCAAAACCTGGAAGAAAAGCGGCAATATACCCTACCGTGGAAGCGGCAGAGACTGTTTTAAACATATTCTTTTTGGAGAGAGTCAATGGTGTGGTTGTTTTCTGCGGAGGAATGGCAACTTTTTCGGAGAGGCTGACTAGCAAGAGAGAAAGGCCAAAGAGGCCGGAAAGGAGAGGGAAGAGTGGTTGTCTTAATGAGGAGATGTTGAACACCAGCAGACCAAGAACACCGGCTAACAGGAAAGCGAGAAGAGCATATAGCCGTTTTCCTTTTTGGCGCCAGATCATGAACAGGACGATTGCGATCAGGATGTAGCCGATACTCTCCGCAACCAACGGCTGCAGCCAGATCATAGAGAAGATGAATAGGGGGAAAAGAATGATGCTTAACAGAACACTGCCTAAAGAGCCGATAATCGTACAAAGAACGGCATTATGCCCCAGCCCCTGCAGAAGCAGACGGTGGCCGGGCAGAACATTTAAAGCCTGCGCTTCATCCGGCGCACCGAGGTAGATGCTGGGAAGGGCATCCAGAAACGTGTGGGTGAGTGCAAGGCTGATGATATACACACCGAGGATGAACGGCGAAATGTAGATCAGCAAGAGCGGTGAGAAGACGATGACCAGCATGGAGACTAGGTTGACATGGATGCCGGGAACTAAGCCGGTAAAACACCCGCTAATTACACCCAAGACAAGAGCCGCTAAAACTTCAAATATTACGCTTACCACACCTTTTCATACCGTACAATGCCTTCTTTTTTGCCAAAATTATTGGCTGCCTAGAAGGTATTTCTTTTTGTACCTTTTAGGGTGTTTTTAAGAACAAGAGCAACTACTTCTATAAATAGATTTCGAAGCTATCGTGCATACCATGTATTATTGATGTTGCTTTATTCCTTCTGGAGTGCTGTTACTCTTATTTTTCGAGAATTTGAAGAATCTTTTTAATGAGAGAATTTGTTTCGAGAATCTTTCCTTCAATGAATAAATCTTTCTCTAGTGCCAAAGAGCGCAGATATGAAGAAATAGTAGTATGACCTTTTGCTTTGGTATTATTAACGATTCTTTCGTAGTCGTTCCTGCTTACTCTAAAGTCAATTCTTCTCGTGTTACTCATGAATGGTTGGACTTAAGAGGATTATTTATTTGTGACCCACAGCGAAAATGTGTGTGGAATGGTGAGAGAATTCTCATCCTAAATTTTTCTTCTTTCTGTTTTTAGCCCAGAAAGAGAAATATTTGAAGCCGACATAAAGTAAAACGGATCCAACCAGAATAACCCCCAAAGAAGCCATCACGGACCAAAATTTAGACATATATTTCTCCAGAAATGTAGTCAAGTGCTGAATTAAGACATAATAGATCGCCATTTGTGTATAAAATACAAAATTATCTACTGAATTATCATAAACAAATGTAATTATTTTATTTGAAATTTTGAAGTCATGAATTTCATCGGCATGGTTATATTTTAAAGTTGCAGCTTTTAATACAAGATATACGAGAAAACCAATAATTAAGAAAACACCATAAATATTGACCAATATTTTGAAAATATCGATAAATAACCCGTTTTTATCAACATAATACTCTTTCAAGAGATATAGTGATGTAAGAATGATTCCTATAAAACCAATGGCTAATGTAACCCTCAGGTTATCCTGGCTATTATTTTTCTCCACATAGAATAATCCATGCTTTGCTTTATATTTTTTTGGTCTCGAAGTCAACTTTGTTGAAATTACGTCTCTTTAATCCCCTCTATAGCATTGAAAGAGAAAACAACATCTCGATCTCCCACTCAGAAATCACTCCAATTCAATCACCACCATCAACCTTCCTTCTTCTATCACCAACTTACACTCAATTTCATTGCCTCTGCTCAGAAGATGCTGTTTGCCTAGATGTTTAATCAACGAGACGTAGGGCGTATTCTTACGATACTGCACTTTACTTGTCCATGCCAGAATTGTCTTACTTTCCATCGTCTAGAGTACTCGAAAGTAGAAACATTTATATATTTATTCCGAAAAATAGGTTAAAACATTGATATTAGAGACTCAAAATGAATACTTTTTCCCAAAAATTGGATATTGAAAGTGAAAATATTATTTATCTCCTCTCACTCGACTCGCGGCAATCTGTTTCCACGTTAGCCAAGGAATTAAATCTCAACCGCAAGATCGTCGAAAATCGTGTTCAGAACTTGTTTGAGATAGGCTTTATCAAACCCCTTCTTGTTATCAACGAAAAGAGCCGCTTTCGCTCTACTATTCTCGTGAAGTTAAACAAGATTGACAATAGTGTCCTAGAGAAAGTAAAGAAGATCAGCGGCTTTATGAAACTGAAAGAAACATTAGGACTTTATGATCTTTCGTTCTTGTTCGATGCTCCATCAGCAGAAGAGATGGAAAGTTCCATTTCTAAAGTAAGCAATCTCCTTCACAAAGATATAGTCACGTTTGATGTTCAATCCCATGACTTTGAAGATACGATGGGATACAAATCTTTCTGCCATGCTGTTGGTAATTTGGCAAAATACAAGCAATTAAACCCTAAATCATACGTTTTAACGGAAGATGAGAAAAAAGTATTACTCTCTTTGAAACAGAATCCACGTGTTTCGTATTCCTCACTAGAAGCAGAAACCGGTATTACCTTTGTTCGATTGAAGAAAATGATGAGTGATTTTCTTCAAAGTGAGATTATTCGCTTTACGGTTGATCCAAATTATGATCTGTTAGAATTACAATTTCACAATTTCCTCGTCAAGACTAAATTAGGCAAGAAAGATGTTTTTGAACAATATATCCAAAAGCACCCAAGAGTTCACTGGGTGAAATATGCTCGTGGACGCTGGGACTACGTTCTTTCCATTACAGCACAGACAATCAATGAATTTATTGATATTACGAAACAAATTAGATCAGACAATCACGATTTAATCTTAGATGAGACTGCGCTCATCTCAAAAGTAAAAGAAATACGGAGATACTAAACATGGGAAATAAACCAATTGGTATAATTGGGGCGATGGATGATGAAATAAAGATGTACTTCGGTCATCTGAAAGAGATGAAAGAAGTGAAACATAAAATGTTCACATTTTATGTTGGCACATTTCATGGGAAGAATGTAGTCTTGGTAAAATCGGGCGTGGGAAAAGTTTTTTCTGCTATGGTCTGTCAATATTTAATCGATAAATTCGATGTTGGCTCTGTTCTGTTTACAGGGGTTGGCGGTTCGTTGAATAAATCGTTAGAAATTGGTGACGTTGTTGTAAGCACCGATTCCGTGCACCATGATTTTGATGCCACGCCATTGGGTTTCAAACGAGGACAGATTTCCTATACCGATTACCGCTTCTTTGCAGCGGATAAGAACTTATTGAAATTAGCGCTTCTGGCGAAACTCGATGGTCATAAGATCATTCAAGGACGTGTCTGTACGGGAGATCAATTCTTTACCGAATCGCATAAGAAAGAAAGCACGTACTTAGTGAATGATCTAAAAGGTGATTGTATCGAAATGGAAGGGGCAGCAGTTGCTCAAGTCTGTACTGTGAACGAAGTGCCGCATTTGATTATCCGTACGGTTTCAGATAAAGCGGATGGGACAGCAGTGGAGGATTACAATAAATTCACACCGATCATTGCGAGTAACTCGTTTAGGATTGTGGAGAGTGTAGTGAAGAATCTTAAGTGAGCCATTCCTGTAAACTTTTTTCTTTGTTCTTTTTTGTTATCTTTACCGCAAACTGTTTTCCGAGCTGTCTTCGCAAAGCAACACTAATTTCGTCGCCAACACTTAGAGAAAAAGCCGTTTCAAAGAGATTCTTATTCCGTTTTAGAACATAGAACATCATGTCTTTGTTTATGATAAATTTGAGATTGCCACTTTGTGTCATACTCTTCTCAATAATTGTTCCACTCGCTTTAGGGATTTTTCTCCAGCGTTCTTGTTTGACTAATTTATTGAGGACACCGATGAGTTGTTTGTGATCTTTGGATG
>JACQNE010000011.1 GCA_016203205.1 Candidatus Woesearchaeota archaeon | reverse complement strand
GATTTTCAACGAGAACCCGTCTATTTCTTATCGGATACAACTTCTGAAAATCGGCACTGTGCACCGCAACCCCAAACGTAGTGACTTTTTACACAAAGCATCCAAAACCGAAGCATTTATATATTAAAATTGTTTCATTATGACTATTATAATAGAGGTGATATGTTGATGGTCAAGGCAAAAGCAGCGTTCCGCAGGAATAATGTGGAGATTCATCGTTTAGCTCACTATTCTTTCTTTGTTGGCTTATTGATCGCCATCATTGCCGGCTTTTTTCACAAGTTCATCGATCCCCAGATTCTCGTGACAACGCTTGTTGCGCTTGGTCTGATTGTCGGCTTGTTCAACTTAACAGCCAAAGAAACGATGCCTTTTCTTGTCGCGGCGATCGCCCTGATGCTTGCCGGTATTGTCAATCTCGGTCTGATTCCCGGTGTTGGCTTGTATCTGCGTTCGATCCTGAGCAACATCGTCGTCTTTGTCGTGCCCGGTGCGATTATTGTCGGATTGAAGACAATCTGGAAATTAGCTTCAGATTGAGTTTTGGATTGAATTTCTGATCCCTTTCCTTTTTTTTCCTAAAATGGATTGTGCTTTTTTTTGTACGTATTAAGTCTGTGCTTGGGGCGGTCCATGAAAACTGACAACGATCAGTTTTCTTGCACAGAAATGGTCGTCAGCCATTTCTCGCGGGTCCGCCTCGTCTCGCCCAGAAGCAGAGATCAGTTGAACTGAAGAGCTATGTTCAAAGATCAGCGAGACCATTATCTTTCTATCCAATAGCAACGCTCGGCGGACTCTCTTGACCCAGCCCAGCACAGACCTAACTTAATACGTAATTTTTTTCGTAAACCTTATTAAGCACCTCCCGCTCTTATCAGTCTGGTGGTTTTACATCCAAACACAAAAACAGGATTGTCCGCACTGCAAATATAAATTCATTTCCCTTAATTTTTTAGGAATGCACACTTTCTATTGTCCTTACTGCAAATCCAGATTTAAGCTTTAGGTGAACGATGAAACATCCTGCTCTCTTTGATTTGGTTCTGGTGTTTATTCGTGGCTTGTGCATGGGGATCGCCGATGCCATCCCCGGTGTCTCGGGAGGGACGATCGCGTTCATTACTGGAATCTACGACCGTTTATTGCATGCAATCAGTTCCGTGAAAGGGAAATGGTTTTCTTTGCTCTTACATGGAAAATTCAAAGACAGTTTTTCTGCACTGAAAGAGATCCATTTCACATTTCTTCTGCCGCTGCTCGCGGGCATCGCTCTCTCCCTTTTTCTGTTTTCCGGGGTGATGAATTCCTTATTGCTCTCTCGTCCTGCGGTTACCTATGCTTTCTTCTTTGGATTGATCCTCGCGTCGGCCTGGCTTTTATCAAAAAAGATACATCTCGGTATATTAAGAAATGTTGTCAGCCTTGTTCTTGGGTTCGCGCTTGCTTATCTTATTGCCGGAGCAACAGCGGCAACGGTCAGCCATTCCCTGCCGGTCATTTTTTTCTCAGCCGCTGTAGCCATCTGCGCGATGATCCTGCCGGGCATTTCCGGCGCTTTTATTTTGTTATTGCTGGGCCAATATCAATTCCTGATCCAGGCACTGCAGGATTTAAATACTGCAATCATTCTGACTTTTGGTGCCGGCGCCGTTGTTGGCCTGCTCTCTTTTGTCCGGTTGTTAGATTATGTTCTCCATCATCACCGGGCTTTGACGCTGTCTTTCCTCACCGGGCTGATGATCGGCTCTTTACGCGTTCCTTTCGTTTCCATCGTCGGGAACGGTGGTGCTTCTTTATCTGTTCTTCTGTGGGGGATTGCTGGTTTCATGCTTGTTTTTGTTCTTGAAAAAGTATTTGATCGAAAATCTTCTCTTTAAAACTCATTTAATTTTCGGCGGACAGGATGCAGATCCTGCAGACGCTCATAGAGATTATGATAGGGTGCCTGTGCGTGAAATATTCCTCCAACATGAAGTAGATCGCCCGGTGTCTTTCCCCAGAGATCACGGATGCGCTCTTCCATGAATTGATCTCTTTGAAGAAGGCCACGTGCTGGTTCTGTTCTGATTGTTTCAAGATGATGATCGTATTCGTAGTCAATAATCTCTTGTCGTTGGCCTGGTTCAAAAAAGACAAAAGCGGCATAAAGTGCAACGATCTCCCGCTCATCTGGTGATTCGATAACGGAGAGTTCTGAAAAGATGTATTCTCTGGTTTCAGAATATTCTCTAACAATGATCGGTTCTTCAGTTTTGATCATGGTAATCTCTGAAAGCTGATTTTCTTCGGAAATCTCCTTGTCAATGCGGTGAATGGGATATCCGCAGCTCTGCAATCCTAACGCTATTTTTGATTCATAGCCATATTCTCGAAGAAAACTTTTGAATTCAGTCTCCTGTTCTTCTTCAAGATTAAGAATACCCCGTATCTGTTTCCCCAGAAAATCCCGGCGTTCTGCCGAAAAACCATGGACACATTCAGCTCTTTCTAGTTCAAAAGTGATGGTTTTTGGACGGATAGATCCTATTGCTCGGTACAATCGCTTCATCCCCCAAAGATCGGTGTGGATTGTTCCAAGCAAGGTTAATTGGCGGGGCATGGGTTTGTTATTCTAATCATTTAAATGCTTACTTTATCCGTATTTGTTTAGCTTTTCTGGCTGGCCGTGAGTGAGAGCGGAAAATTTGCTGCGTTTCCCGCTTCCAGACAGGACAGGACTTGAACATTCTCCGCACAATAATTTCCAGCATAAAGCATCTATCTCACTCACATCTTGGCCCAGCCACCAGCTAAACAAATACTTTTATCCCAAGCGTTCATCAATCTCTTTGGCAACGCGTTCCAGCTCAACGAGCATCTCCTGGACATCTCTCTGGATATCTTTGACGACATGGGCCAGGTTTGTTTCTCTTAAGACGTACCCTTCTTTTTCCCGCAGCACTAACCCCGCATCCATCAATCTGCTGAGATGGTGGACAACCGTTCCACGGCTGAGATTCAATTTTTCGGCAATCTCGTCGGAAGAAGCTGGCTCGTTGTGATGTGCTTTCTGGATGAAAGTAATGAAAACGCGGAAGCAGCTGCTGTCTCTGTCCCGCAGGTTAAACAGGCCAAGGGAAGTGCCTAACCATTGTAATTCCTGATTAACATCGGCAGTTTCCTGCGGTGCTTTCCGGATGCGGACAAGGGTGATGCGTTGGGTCATAAGGGTCAGTAACCAATCCCCTTTTTTAAATTTTTCCCACAAAATTTATATATAAGTACTATTTTAAGTGAACAATGTTGAGTTAAGTTCAACAAAATTGAAGAGGTTACCCATGGCAAAACAAACCAAAACAACACCCGTAGAACAAGACGGAGAACCGAACAAAGTTCATCTTCAACCAGAACTGGATAAACTTGAATCAGATAAACTGGAACAGGATCCACTGCAAACGCTGGAAGGCGTGAAAGACCTGCTCCTGCGGACACAAGCAAACTTTGAAAATTATCGCAAGCAAGTCCAAAAACGCATGGAGGAAATGCAGGAAGTAGCTGCCCGTGATGTCCTGTTGGGAGTGCTTCCGTTGTTTGATAACCTCAATCTGGCGCTGAATCATTTTGACCAGGATCATCCTGCTGATTTTATGAAAGGCATCACATTAATTTCCACTCAATTCGCCGCTTTTCTCGAACAGCTGGGGGTGACGGTGATCCCTGCTGTTGGTGAAAAGTTTGATCCTTTCTTGCACGAGGCGATCTTGAAAACGCCTTCTGATCAGCCGGAGCAGATTATTCTTGAGGAATACCTGCGCGGTTTCCGTCTGCATGGCAAGATTATCCGCCATGCGAAAGTGAGAATAAGCGCCGGAAGAAAAGAAGAAGAACGTGCCGGCGAGAATGCCCAGAATGTTCATCAAGAAAAGAATAAAGAAGAATCAATTCGAAAATAATCGAGAAAACGAAAATAATCAAGAAAAATCAACTCATTTAAGGAGGCAAAAACTATGACAACAGAAACAAAAAAATCAATGTCCGGAGCAACAATTGGTATTGACTTAGGAACAACTTTTTCGGCAATGGCCGTCCTTGAGGCGGGAAAGCCGACGATCATTGCTAATGCGGAAGGAACACGCACGACACCCAGCGTGGTAAATGTCCGGGAAGATGAGATTACCGTCGGTCAGATTGCGCGCAACCAGGCTATCGTCGATCCTTCGCACACGGTTCGGTCCATCAAGCGGAAAATGGGAACGAATGAAAAACTGGAGATCAATGAAAAAGAATATACTCCCGAACAAATTTCGGCGATGATCCTCCAGAAGTTAAAACGCGATGCGGAAGCATATCTTGGCCAGCCGGTAAAAAATGCGGTGATCACAGTCCCTGCTTATTTCAATGATGCCCAGCGCCAGGCCACAAAGAATGCTGGTGAGATCGCTGGTCTGAATGTGCTGCGGATCATCAACGAGCCAACGGCGGCCGCGTTAGCATACGGCCTGGACAAGCAGGGAAAAGAGCATACCATTCTCGTCTTTGACTTTGGCGGTGGAACATTTGACGTTTCCATCTTGGAATTGGGAGACGGCGTCTTTGAAGTAAAAGCGACCAGCGGCGATAACCTGCTCGGCGGCGACGATGTCGACGAATTGGTTATGGATCATCTCGTCACGAACTTCAAGCGTTCTACAGGGATTGATCTGCGCCGTGATGCGACGGCCATGCAGCGCCTGAAAGAAGCGGCCGAAAAAGCAAAGATTGAATTGTCTACAAAGACAAAAGTGGAGATCAGCATCCCCTTCATCACTGCCGACCAGAACGGGCCGAAGCACATCCAGGAAGAACTGACCCGTGCGAAATTTGAAGAGCTGATTGCCGATATCTTGAAGCGTCTGGAAGTACCGGTAAAGAATGCGCTGCGTGATGCTGGACTTTCCACGGACAAGATCGATAAAGTGATTTTTGTCGGCGGCTCGACGCGGATTCCGGCTGTTCAGGAATTGGTGCGGAAATTAACGGGCAAGGAAGGCGACAAGTCGGTCAATCCGGATGAAGCAGTTGCGGTGGGGGCAGCAATTCAGGCGGGAGTTATTGCCGGAGACGTGAAAGATGTCCTTCTCTTGGATGTCACGCCACTGACCTTAGGGATCGAAACGCTGGGCGGCGTTTTTACGCAATTGATTGAACGAAATACGACTATCCCCACGCGCAAATCGCAGATCTTCTCCACGGCAGCCGATAATCAGACTGCTGTGACGATCCGTGTCGGCCAAGGGGAGCGCTCGATGTTTTCCGATAACAAGCTGCTGGGGCAGTTTGATCTGCTGGGTATCCCGCCGGCGCCGCGAGGCGTGCCGCAGGTCGAAGTGACTTTTGATCTCGATGCCAACGGCATTGTCAATGTCTCAGCGAAAGATCTGGGAACGAACAAAGAACAGCGCATCAAGATCACCGGTGCGGGAAGCCTGTCCAAAGATGAACTGGAAAAAATGCGTGAAGAGGCCAAAAAGAACGAAACGGAAGACAAGAAAAAGAAAGAGCGTATCGACTTGGAAAACAATGCTGACGCATTGATCTACCAGACGAAAAAAGTACTGGACGAGTTCAAAGACAAAGTGGATGATGCCACCAAGAAGAAAGTTGAAGAAAGCCTCCAGAAACTGGAAGATGCCCGCAAGAACGACGCTGTCGAACAGATCCAGAAAAAGATGGATGAATTAAATAAAGTCGTCCAGGAAATCGGTACAAAGATGTACCAGGACGCAGCGGCCCAACAGCAGGCGGCGCAATCCGGGGAGACAGAAAAAAGCACCAAGAAGACGGCTGATGGCGACGATGTCGTTGACGCTGAATTCACGGAGAAAAAGAAGAAGCCCTAAAAAAAATGTATTTGTTTAGCTGGCGGCGAGGTCAAGAGGTGCATCCGAAGATATTTTGTTCCTAGCTTGGTGCGGAAATCTTCTGGTGCACAGCGAGGAACAGAAAAGATACTTGCCGATTTCCGCTTGGATGCACGGCCTGCCGGAAAAGCTAAACAAATATAAAAAAAGGTATTTGTTTAGCTGGTGGCTGGGCCAAGAGAGACCAGCTAAATAATTATCATCTAAGGACAGAAATAATCCCCTCAGGAAAGAAATAAATAGAATGGAGCTTTTGTTGCTGTAATGAATGCGTCAGGTCTCGTTTCAGAACTATCACTTCCCACCGAGGAAGAGAGCTTGCGCTACTTTGCAGACTATAAAGTTCCAGGGAATATCAAGAGCCATTGTCTGCGTGTACGGGAAGTTTCGCACTTCCTTGCCCAAGAACTGCGGGCTGCCGGAAAAGATGTCGATGTCCTGTTTACCGATCGCCTGGGATTATTCCATGATCTGTTCAAAGTAGTTTCTTTGTCAGAATTGAAACCAAATAAGTTTCATAGCTACGAATTTTCTGAAGAGGAAATCACCATGTGGAAAGAGCTCCGTCAGAAATATCCCAAGATGTTTGAAGGCGATGTCGCTTACCTTATCTTTAAAGACATCTTTCCCCAGCTTGCCCTCTCTCTTAAGAAAGTAAGCGATCCCCGGGAAACGAATCTCAGTTGGGAGGAAAAAATCGTTCACTATGTTGATTGGCGGGTATTTCAGGATCAGATCGTTTCTCTAGATGAGCGGGTTGTCTACCTGCAGGAGCGCTACCCCCGTCAGGATAACGCCTGGACTCTATTTATCACAAAGATGAAAGCGATTGAGGACGAATTATTTACTTTTTTGCCTTTCCCAGCAGATGATCTGGCACGGCGCCTGGAGCGGAGCGTGACTGCTGATGAGTAAAAAAGAGTATTATGAACTTCTGGGCGTGGGACGGAACGCGACGAAAGAGGAAATCAAAAAAGCCTATAAGAAATTAGCGATGTTGTATCATCCCGATCGCGCGCCGGAAGACAAAAAAAAGGAATACGAAGAGAAATTTAAAGAGATCAATGAAGCGGCTTCGGTCTTGGGCGATGACAAAAAACGGCAGCAGTACGATCAGTTCGGCCATTCCTCAGCCAACGGTGCCGGCGGTCCAGGGTTCAGCGGCTTTGATTATTCCGACGTCATGTCGCAATTCCGTTCAGGAATGTTTGGCGATTTTGATGATATTTTTGATCATCTTTTTGGCGGCGGCGGCGGAAGAAAAGGAACCCGGGCACAACGTGGAGAAGACTTGCTCTCTAAAGCAGAAATAACGCTGGAAGAAGCTGCTCAAGGAACGGCAAAGACAATTGCTCTCAATAAACTAGAACGCTGCGCTGAATGCGCTGGCCGGGGGGCGCAGCACTTTGAAACCTGTCACCATTGTCGCGGCTCCGGTTTTCTGAAGCGGACGCAGCGCACGCCATTTGGAATCTTCCAGCAGAGCGGACCTTGTTCGGAATGCCGCGGCCAGGGAGAGATGGCCACTGATTCTTGTAAAGCCTGTCATGGCGAAGGAGTTATCCGGCAGAAGAAAGAAATTGAAATTACCATCCCGGCAGGTGTCGAAGAAGGCATGCGCCTCCGTCTTCGCGGCGAAGGCGGTGTCGGCACGCAGAATGGCCCTTCTGGCGACCTCTATGTAGAAGTGCATCTCCGTCCCCATGATTATTTTAGCCGTAAAGAAAATGATCTGCTTCTGACCATGCCCCTCTCTTTCACACAGGCTGTGTTGGGAGATGATATTGAAGTACCGACGATCGACGGCAAGGCAATGCTCAAAATACCTGCCGGCACGCAATCTGAAACTGTCTTTAAAATGGCCGGCAAAGGGCTGCCTTCGCTGCACGGCGATCGGCGGGGCGATCAGCTGGTGAAAGTGCACCTTCAGGTGCCTTCCCGATTAACCAAGAAGCAGAAAGAATTGATCCTGCAGCTCAAAGAAGAGAAAGCGAGCAAAAGTTTTCTCGAACGGATTTTTGGGTAAATTGTATTTGTTTAGCTGGCGGCTCGGCCAGCTGAAAAAGCCAAACAAATACGATAAATTATTTATACTCTGCATTGTTTTGATCTGCTATGGTCTTTTCCTTGCCCTCCTTTTTGAAAAAGAAACCATTAGAGGATCATGTGCAGGTATCTCTGCTGCCTCATTTCCTTATCGAAAAGAAAGAACTCTCTGTAGAAGACGCAAACGAGGAATATGGCCGTTTCTTAAGAATATTTCATACTATAGCATCGTCGTTCTATTTCCAAGATGACATGCCGGAAGTGCCGTTTACTGACTGCCAGAAGATCGAGTACTGGCTGCGCGGCGGTGATTTTTCTCTGGTCTATACAGCCCAGCTGATTCTTCCGCAAAGTCGCTCTACTTCTTTTTATAGCGGGTATATCAATATTTTTCAGACGGGACCGTTGGATCTGCGTCGGACCGGTTCATTTCTCAATGTAATGCTTGATCATTCTCTGCTCGTCCACGAACCACGTCCGAATTCAGACTTCCAGATACTTCACGATCGGGGAAGAGAACGGCTGGCAGCAGGGAGATCATTATTAGAACAATTACAGGTATTTCCTCAAGAAGCGGCAGAAGCTCGTTTGTCTTCGGGAGTGCTCTATTGGGACCGAATGGAATTTCCCTGATGTTTTCAGGAATGATTAATGCTCTCCATTATATTTTCCGTACGTCATAAAAGTGCGGGAAAGCGTCTCACCTCGCCCGCACAGACTTAACTAAATATATACTATTTTCCTAAAGATTAATAAAGTCTCGTCTTTATCTTTTGATTATGCCCCGTCCCCGCTTCAAGCAGCGCTGTGCCATCTGCAAGAAAAATATGGTCATGATGTATTCGTCACGACAGTTTCCCATCTGCGCAGAATGCCACATGAAGCGGATTTCTGACCCCGTGACCGAACCACCTTACAAAAAATTGTTCGATATTCCCCGTGAATTTTATGAAAAGTCGATGTTCCTGCGTAATATCAAAGAAGCATATCAGCGTTTTGGCTCACTGACTGAAAAACAGATCAGCGCCTTCAAGAAAGCAGTCAAAGACATGAAGAATCCGAAGAAAGAAAAGGAAGGAGAAGAGGCCGATCAGGGAAAAGAATAACTACAAATAATTCTCAAGAGAAGTTTGTAGATAAATCATTGAATTGTTCAAACTTCTCTAAAAATAATTGAAAAGTAATCGTTTATCCTGCGGCTGACTTTTTCAAAAAGCCCTTCTTACCAAAATGTTTATAAATAACCGCCTTCTCAAAGCATCTACCGATAGAACTACAGCGGCACTAGTCAATTTTCCAGCCGTGTTTGTAGGAGGAGATTATGGATAAAGAACATATTAAGAAAGCTCTGGATGAACTGAAGCAATTACCTAAACGAAAGTTTGTCCAGTCTTACGATCTGATCATCAACCTCAAAAATCTGACCAAACAGGAGCCGATCGATCTTTTCGTGACTGTCCCACATTCTAAAGGGAAGAAAATAAAAGTAGCGGCGTTCGTCGACCAGCAATTGGCTGGACAGGCAGAACAGGCCTGTGATCTGGTTATCCGCGAAACGGATTTTATCAAGTATGATCCCAAGAAGATGAAAGTGCTGGCTCAGGAATATGATTATTTTATCGCCCAGGCGACGCTGATGCCGAAGATTGCGGCAGTTTTTGGGAAAGTGTTTGGGAAAAAAGGAAAGATGCCCAACCCCAAGCTTGGTTGTGTTGTCCCGCCGAACGCAATGATCGAACCACTCGTGAAAAAACTAAATTCTACGGTCCGTCTGCAGAGCCGGAAAGGAATGACTTTGCAGTGCCTAGTCGGAAAAGAAGCACAGTCCGATGAGGAAATTAGCGACAATGTCCTGGCAGTTTACCAATCCGTTCTGAAAGCAGTCCCCAATGAACATCAAAATATCAAAAATGTCACGCTGAAACTGAGTATGAGCAAGCCGGTGAGGGTAATTTAAGATGGTCAGCGAGCAGAAACAAAAGCTTGTCCAAGCAATTGCTGAGAAAGTAAAAGAATATCCAATTGTCGGCATCGTTAATATGCATAACCTTCCGGCTCAACAGCTTCAGGTAATGCGCAGTACTCTTCGCAAGAAAGGCGTCGAGATTGTCATGACCAGAAAACGCTTGATCGTCAAAGTCCTGAATGATTCGCCAAAACAGGATCTCCGTCAATTGACAGAAAAAGTAAAGGGCATGCCCGCGCTGATCCTCACGAAAGACAATCCTTTTTCATTATATGCGACGCTGCAGAAGAACAAGTCGCAAGCTCCGGCCAAAGCAGGACAGACTGCGCCGCGGGATATCGTCGTCAAGGCCGGTCCGACCAATTTTGCGCCTGGCCCGATTATTTCAGAACTGGCTTCCGTCGGGATCAAGACAAAAGTCGATGCCGGAAAATTAGCGATCCTGACCGATGCGACGGTGGCGAAAGAAGGGGCAGTAATCAGCCCAAAGCTGGCAGAAACACTCAAGCGGCTGGATATCAAGCCGATGGAAATTGGTCTGGATCTGGTTGCCGTCTGGGAGAACGGCTTGATCTTCGATGCAAAACAGCTGCATATCGACGAGACAGAATTCACTCGTCGGATCACGGAAGCGGTGCAGTGGGCAGTTAATCTGGCCGTAGAATCCGCCTACCCCGCTGCTGATGTCGTCGAAGTGCTGCTCCAAAAAGCTTTCCTTGAAGCGAAAGCCGTCGCTGTCGAATCAGTCTTTTTCACTGCAGAAACGCGCGATGCGCTTCTGGCTAAATCGGAAGCTGAGGCTTTAGCGGTGAAAGATCAGGCGAAGCTGTAGATCTGGATGAAGAGTGCTGGTCAGATCAAGCAGTCAAAAAAGTAAAAATGAAATACGAAAGATTAATACGAAAGATTAAACAGAGAGAAAACATAAAGACATAAAAAACATACTCAGATGATGAGTGACAACGGAGGTATTGAAAATGGAATACATTTACGCTGCAATGTTATTGTACAAAGCAGGAAAAGAGATTAAAGAAAATGCCGTAAAAGCAGTGCTTACTGCTGCTGGTGTTAATGTTGATGAAGCTCGGGTAAAAGCCCTGGTCGCCGCTCTGGAAGGCGTGAATATCGAAGAAGCGATCAAAAAAGCAGCGATGGTTGCTCCTGCCGCCGCTCCTGCCGGTGCCGCCGCTCCTGCAGCAAGCGAGAAGAAAGAAGAGAAGAAAAAAGAAGAAGATTCCAAGAAAGCAGAAGAATCTGCAGCAGCTGGTCTCGGCGCGCTTTTTGGGTAAAAGCTGACAGGAGGATTCTTTCCTCCCCTCTTTTTTTCTTTTCTCTTTTTTTAGTATCATTTAGGTATTAGTAAGATTACGTGGTCCCCATGGAAGAAACGTCTGTTCAGGATGTACGCAAGGAATATCAGGCGAAAAAACAGGAGATGTCTTCGCTGAAGACTGCTCTTCATTCTTTACATACTGAAAAAGAAGCTGCTTTCCAGCAGTTGAAAGAGTTCCGCATCAAAATTTCTGCCCTTAGCACTCGCATCCAGGATCTGAAGACGCAGCGGCAAGCGCTGACCGGGCAGGTTAAAGAGCTGAAAGGCGAGCGCGACAAGCTCAATCAAGTTGTCAAAGAGAAAGCCCAGGCCCACCAGGTTGTTGATCAGAAGAAAAAAGAGTCGGGCGTTCCTAAATTCCCCGCGGAAAGCCCTTACAAACTGAAAGCGGAGATCGCCCGCCTTGAACGGAAGCTGGAAACGGAAGTAATGCCGTTCCCCAAAGAACAGGAATTGAATAAGAAGCTGAAAGAATTGAAAGCAATATTTAAAAAATGTGCAGCTGCCATTGATGCTTCCAAAAAGATGAATGCGACGCGAGTGGAATTTTCTGAAAGCCGAAGAAAAGCGCAGGATGCTCATCAGCAAGTACAGGAAATAGCCCAAAAATCTCAGGATGTTCATGTCGGGATCAATGCTTTATACGATGAGATCCAAAAGTGGCGTGAAGAAGAGAAAGCGGTGGCTGAGAAGTATCTTCGATTAAAAGAAGAATTCTTTCAGACTAAACAGAAACAGGAAGAATTGTCTAAGCAGCTGGATACCTTCTCTTCCCAGTTAAAAGAACGCGATGAGAACAGTTTCCAGACTCGGGTGCTTGCCAAGACTGCTGAAGTCCAAGAGAAGATGAGGAAAGGGAAAAAATTAAGCACGGAAGACATTCTTGCTTTTCAGGCGCTGGATTGATTGTTTATGCCGCTTTTGGTTAATCTTAAATACCGATTATACTCTTTCGTTGACATCTCGCTTTGAAAATGTTCCTCCACTTTTGTCATAATTCTTTTCCGTAGTTTGTACGTATTTGTATTTTTGGTGTATGCCAACCACCCCTCCAGAAAATCATAAACTATATCATAATCGATCTCACGACGGTCATATTCTTCGAATAACGTCTCTAGTTTTCGCTCAAATCGACGAAGATTTTTTCTTCTGAGAATTTTATGATAAAAGAAGATTTTCAGGCCTAAAAATTCAACACCCCGCTTAATGGGAATAATTTTGGATTTATCTGGATGTAATGTGAGTTTGAGTTTTTCTCTTAAGAACGAATCTATTTTGGCTTTTTGATTAATGAGGGTATCTTTTGATTGATGAATGATTACGAAATCATCGACGTACCGAATGTAATATTTTGCTCTCAGTTGTTGTTTTACAAATTGATCTAATTCGTTAAGAAAAACATTTGCAAAGAACTGTGACGTGAGATTTCCCAGAGGCATCCCTTGATGCGCTGTTTTTGCCTCGTAATTTGAGAGAATGACTGAGATCAGCCAAAGCACTCGTTTATCTTTAATCTCTTTCTTGAGCGCGGTTTGGAGAATTTGATGATCAACAGTTTCAAAATATTGTTTTATATCTGCTTTTAACACATATGCTCTCCGTGAATGATTTCGAGAAACTTTTCTGCTAAACACATTGAATCGCTCTATCGCCTTTAATGTTCCTTTGCTTTTTCTGTTGGCGTATGAATCGTAAATAAATTGTCTTTCAAAATAAGGTTCAATAATATTGCACAGCGCATGGTGAACAATGCGATCTCGAAAATGAGATTTACTTATTTTTCTCACTTTTGGATCTCTGATAATAAATGTCTTAAGAGGTCTTGGTTGATAAGAGTAAAGTAGTAATTCATTTCTTAATTCGAGAAGATTCTCTTGAAGATTTTTTTCAAATTCAAGGACATATTCTTTTCTCGTTTTTCCTTTGCGCGCTCTCTGGTAGGCGATGAGTAGATTTTCTGGAGAGCATAACTCCACATAACCATTATCGGGGATCATGGCTCCTTGGGATAATGCTGATTTTAAGAATTTTTGTAAAGATAGACCTAGAAAGAGAGTTGTCCTCGCTGAAGATGGGCTATTCCACGAGCGGCGTTATTGTTATTGAGATTGCTATTAGCATTAAGGTTGAAATTATTATTGTTGCAACCAAGCCACGCCGCTCGAATAGCCTCTTCACCGTAAGACCTCACCACCACTTCAGTTTATGGCTGTCGTGATTGAATTTTATGACATTCTCTTTTGGAGAAAACCGTAGCAAAGAGGCATGTAGCCCATGCCACTCTTTTGGAGCAGCGAGGACAAGATAAAATAGTAGCGTTGTTCTTTATATTTTTTGCGGAGACCGGGCCGGTGAGTACTGTTGAGGGGTAACTTTAACAAAAAGTTTATAAAGTAAGCCTATTTTTAGGCATTACGGAGGAAAAAAGAGAAAATGACTAATCATATCAACACCATAACTGCTTTGTCTGAACAAGGCGCATATCGAAACTCACGGGTAATTAATCTCGGGGGCATCCCTTATACGATGCGAGAAGTTCTGATGGTCGCACCTCTCGTTGCTGGATTAAATGTCTATCTCATTGGCGGAACAGGAGAAGGGAAAACACAGCTTGCTAATGATCTTGCTGGATTCTTTGGTGAGCAATATTGTTACGCCGAAGGGCGACCTGACTTTGAACTTGCAGAACTTCTTAAACAGGTCAATTTAGGTAAACTCCGCGATGTCGGAAGTGATCGTGAACTTGTTGAATTAACTGCAAACGTCCAGAAAGCATTGTTTTACGTTGATGAATTAAATCGCTGTCCTCCGATTGTTCAGAACTATTTTTTTAACTTCTTTGATGGAAAGTTTGTTCATCAAGGGAAAATTTACCGTTTAGGAAAAGATGGTTATTCTGTCGGCTTTGCCTCTGGAAATATTGGTGATGGGGCCTATGTTGGCATTCAAGATTCCGATCGTGCGTTGAAAGACAGGATGCACCTCATCGTCAAACTGGACGACCCAGATTATTGCACCACAGAAGAAGATGATTGGACAATTTTTGGCGGAGCAAAAAGTCCCCGTGCTAAATTGGCAGAACATCGTGATGATCTCACTTCTCGGATTCTCGAACTTAATCGTGATTTCGGACAACGTGAAGTTCCGTTGATTTTACGTGTTCTTGGTCTCTACTTCCATAAAGGATTGGATTATCTAGAAAATACAGCACGACATAGTAAACGTGCCCTTGATCAAGTCTGGCCTACTGTCAAAGATCTGCGAACTGATACAGATGAAAGCAAAGTTATGCCCTTCTCCAAACGTGCTGTTTTGGCAACGATTGGCTTAACCGAAGCACTCCGTCTTATTGCCGAGGCAAAAGGCATAGCAGTACAAGATAGTGTTAATCTCTATCTCGATGCCCTACGGCTAACGGTTCCCCACTCTGGTGTTCTTTCTCCAGCTTTCGTTCACAATGAGAAAGGCGGCGATGCGTATGCTGCTTTTGACACCTTGATGACGCATTGGCGGGCAGAAATTGAAGATAAAAAGCAAGATCTAGAGGCAGCTTTAGCATATGCCTCCTATGGAGAACGAGAAGAAACACTGTTAGATCGAATCTCTACGCCAGGTACTGCTGGAAAATGGACTGCTGTGCGAAGAGGTATTGAACATCAGGCAGAAAATCCTGTTGGTAATCCTCAAACTCTGGCAGCATTGAAAGAACAATACAGAAGAACTGATTAACCATGACTATTATTAGCGGAACGAGAACGCCTGAACAAATACTTCGTGAACACTTCGAACGAGAAGTTACAGCACGACGTTTCGCCACAGAAGAGGAAGAACGTCGGAGAAGAAATCCAGGTGCTGGGAGTGGTGCGGGCGTCGGAGCAGGCAATCCTCCTCCCCCTCCGCTAAGAGCGCTTAACGCAGGCGACTACATTAAACTCGAAAACATTGTCTGTGTTGACGCTGACGGGGTTGAATTCGAGAAATATCCTCAACTCTACGTCAGCAGAGATATCTTTAGGGAATCAAATGGACAACAAAAAAACTATACTCCCCACAATGCCGCCGTCTATTGTGAGCAGAATGGATTATTCTTACCCAGCTTTGCCTTAACCTGCAATTATCTTGCCGCATTATTTTCTATGGCAGTAGAAAAAAAGACTGATGGCAGTTATAAGATGAAGGATGCTACTGCTAAAGCGTTGTTAGATCAATATAAAGACAAAGGCAATGGCAACGGTTATCATGCGCAAAACACGATTGTTGATTTTTCAGATCAAACCATCATTCATTATCCTACTCCCGCAGATTTTGGACAAACGAATGCCGTAAACGCTGCTCATCCAAGAATATCAAAAACTTTTGTGAAAGTAACACTGCAGGATAGTGTACTGGAAACTGCGCTCCAGGATCAAGCGCATCTCCGCTATGTCAAGCAGTTGACAGGCTTGCGTGATCCACTGGTTCTTGTTGAGATTGGAAACTATTTTGGAAAACCAGCAAAATTGTGGTTTCCGTGGAATGGTCAAAATGGTGCGAGTTATATGGGGAAACGTGCGGCGTGGCTTGGTTGCAACGGTTATAATTTCATCCTTGATGCTGATGGCATTCTCAATTACAGTGGCGCCGCTCGTGGGGTACGTCGATAGTCTCGCCCGCAGGGCGACGCGTTTGAAACATGGCTTCCCTCAAAGATCGTTTGGAACAGGTAAAGAACAAGATTGGCCTAGTTGGAACTCGTCTCGATTTTGCTCAACCAATTTCTGGGAAAGGAATTTCCGAACACATCACGCACAATTGGCAAGAGGTTGTTATCCGAATCAGAAGAGATCTCGATCTGTGTCCCGATGATGAGACCCGCCGATTCCTCGAAAAAAAAGCAAATACAACGCCTCTCGAAACGCTTGCAACAGATTTATTATATCACGGCTGTGGGCATCGTGAATTACCAACATACACTGGCATGGGCTGTCCTTATACAGTACAGTACCATGATCTCATTCTCGATGGTATTAGTAGAGCACTCAAAGAAAAAGGAAAACAAGGATTAGAAGCGTACGTCGCCAATGCCTTTGAGGATGTCCTGAACAATACGAATGTCCGCCGCCATACTCCTCATGTTGGACAAATTTTATTCTGGAACAACGAAGGATTAGAATGTGAGGTTGGCAAATATCCTGCATTCTACGAAGCATTTGTCAAGGTCAATCTCGGATTGATGGGGTCAGCAGAAGATGTAACACTTCTCAGACGTTTCTGTACGAATGATCCCAAAGTACAAGCGGCCGTCCAGCAATTTAAGACGTATCTCAAACAAACACTGGATACCCCTACCCTTGCACGATTACACGAGAATAATCATCTTGTTAAAAAACTCTTTGCGAAAGATGGCTGGCGAGACATGGCCTATCAATTTGCGCTCGCTACCGCCGATTTGTTAGAGCAACAACCACAGATGCGACTGTGCTTTGGTCTGCCAGAAGATGGAAATCCTTTTGACAAAGAGATGCGGATTCCCGGAACTCAGGAAGATCTTGCTGAAGGACGCTACAAAGCAGGTCTCCCCACGAGTGAACATACCGATTCATTGTTACAATTAGATGCATTATATCGAAAAATATCGAGAGCAATTCCTGTCGAAACAGCTGATTATACGCGAGCCAGCGGCATTCCTCTCGTTCACTATGGGCGAAGAGACTTGCGTGAAGATGAGATGATTCATCCTCAACGCATAAAAGGTATTGGCGTTGATGAGAATGGTGAGCTGACGCTACGTGTGGCTCGACATCAACTACAGCATCCCGCTCAATATAAAGTTCAGCCTCGAAAGTTCCCGAAACTGAAGGTTGCTCTTCTGGACAGATCAGGAAGTATGGGTTTATCCCCCGACAATAACGGGAATGTTGGAGACAAAACATTCATTCCCTGGGGAGATCGAAGTAAATATCATTTTGCCCTAAAAGGGATTTATGGTATTGACAACTTCCTTGAACGACAGGGTATTAGTGATTATGTTGAGAGCGAGATTGTTACTTTTGGTAGTACTACACAAACAACGGGAAAAGGGTGCTTACGCCGTGAAGAAGAACGGCGGGCATTATTACGTGTGCCTAATGATGGTTCAACTACGATCAATCCTGCTGTTCTTCAAAATGGAGAAAAAGCGTTCCTAGTTTCGATCTCTGATGGAGAAATTCAAAATTGGGATGAGACGAAAGCTGCGTACAAAACAGTAATCGAAGCGGCAGATTATTGCCATATTCACATCGGCGCAAGAAATACTTTCACGCAAGATTTAGAGAGCTGGGGTGTTCCCGTCCAATATGTACGCGGAGACGATGATTTCAGTCGATTATTATTAGACGTCACTTCAACCTATTATAAAAATGGTAATTTTACACCATGAGCCAGATCATTATTAGCGGAACAAGAACTCCAGAAGATATTATTAGAAAGCACCTTGCAGCGGAGGAAGAAGAACGTCGTCGCAACGGTGGTCGTAATCCACCTCCGCCACCACCGCCTCCGCAGGGCGCTGCTGTTACCTTAACTATAGATCATATTATCCTCCGGGATCTTCGTTGTGTTGATGCGGCTGGAATTGTCTTTGAACAATATCCAGAACTGCGTGTTGCTCGTGATGTTGTTCGTACCGGAACAGGACATCGCTCTTTCACACCATATCAAGCTATTTCCTATTTTGAACAGCAGCAACCCGTCGGTCTTTTTTTGCCGAGTGTTGCGTTGAGTTGTAATATTCTCGCTGCGTTATTCACACGGGCTGTTGAGAAACAGGCAGATGGCAGTTATAAGACGAAGGATGCTACTGCTAAAGCGTTACTTGATCACTACAAAGATCATAGTGCAGGTTATGGATGGCATGCGCAGAATAGTGTTATTGATTATGGTCGTGGGATGATTATTCATTACCCCTACGATGCTGATTTTCCGTCTCATGGTGGTACAAAAAATATTAATACTTTACGTACGCGGAAGGAATTGTCATTTGAGAAAATCAAAAGAAAAGGTCTTCTTACAAAAAATGAACTATTACGAAACATCACTTTAGAAGATGGATTGAAACAAGGATTAGTAACTCATTTCGTGCGACAATATACGGGCTTAGCCGATCCTTCGATCTTGGTAGAAATCGGTAAATACTTTCAAAGAACTACAAAAGTATGGTTCCCAACGGATCCCGTGAAAGTCGAGGATTGTACAGAAACTCGGGCGGCGTGGCTTGGTTGCGGCAGTGATAATTTCAACCTTGATGCTGGTAGCAATCTCGGTGGCATTAGCGCCGCTCGTGGGGTACGTTGATAGTCTCGCCCGAAGGGCGACGCGCGTAAAAAGACACAACCCTATTTTTCATTCAATTCTCCCCAGCAGATCGCTCTTGGAAATGATCCCTTTAATATCTCCTCTTTCGGCAACAAGGACGATGGGATGATCTCTTAACAGGACAGAAATTGTATGGAATCCGCTGTTGAGTGTCACGATCGGCGGCGCTTCTTCCATCACATCTTCCGCTTTGAAAAGATTGCTTTTTTCGGGTTGTTCCAGCATTTTACGGAGGATCGACCCTTCCGTGATGATTCCACAGATCTTTTCTTTTGAGAGTACGGGCAGCTGGGAAATGCCTTTGCTTTTCATCGCTTTGATGATCTCTTTGAGCGGCTCCCCCATCTCCGCAAAACTGATCTTTTTATTCATGATATCTTTTGCTTTTGCCTCTTCCTTCTCCCGGAGCTGATCCAATGCTTCGAAAATAAGTTTAGCTTTGCTGTACGAAGGCTCTACTTTTCCTGCTTCGACCTTGGCGATCAGGCTCTGCGATACTTCCGCCCGCTGGGCGAGCTCTTTCTGGTTAAGATGATATTTTCGGCGCAATTGCTTGATCTCAGTAAGGTCGCGGAAGTTCATTCTCTGTTATTTTCTTTATTGCTTAATAAATATTTTGCGCGAAATATTCAAATGTGAATAATTCCAATGAGAATATTTTAAGCAGAATTGTTTAAATAGATCTCTGCTGAAGCTAACTACCAATTATTTTCGGAGGTACGAGAGTATGACACAAAAAAATTATTTATTTACATCGGAAAGTGTTACGGAAGGACATCCCGACAAAATGTGCGATCAGATTTCTGATGCATTATTAGACGCAATTTACAAAGATGATCCACAAGCACGGGTAGCGATTGAAACTCTTACCAAGACTGGTTTTGTCGTCGTTGCCGGCGAAGTAACGACAAAAACATATATTGATGTGCAAAAAGTAGTCCGAGATACGATCTTGAGTATCGGCTACGATAAGCCGGAATACGGATTTGATGGTTCAACCTGCGGTGTCTTGTCGGCGTTGTCAGAACAATCGCCGGACATTTCTCAAGGAGTTAGCGAAGGCGAAGGGTTATTTCAGGAACAAGGGGCGGGCGATCAAGGGCTGATGTTCGGTTTTGCGACCAATGAAACTCCCGAACTGATGCCTTTGCCGATCATGCTGGCGCACAAATTGACGCAGCGGCTGGCCAGCGCGCGCAAGCGCGGAGAGTTATGGTATCTGCGTCCGGACGGCAAATCACAGGTGACGGTAGAGTACGTCGACGGCAAGCCGCGGCGCGTTGATACCGTCGTTGTTTCCACGCAGCACCATCCAGATGTCGATTTGGAGACGATCAGGCGCGATGTCATTGAGAAGATCATCAAGCCGATCTGTTACGAGTGGGTTGATGGCAGCACCAAATATTTCATTAATCCGACGGGGCGATTTGTCATCGGCGGGCCTGTGGGCGATGCGGGCGTAACCGGAAGAAAAATCATCGTCGACACATACGGCGGTTACGGCCGGCATGGCGGCGGAGCTTTTTCCGGAAAAGATCCCTCAAAAGTAGACCGTTCAGCCTGTTACATGGCACGCTATGTGGCCAAAAATCTTGTTGCGGCGGGGTTAGCAGACAAGTGCGAAGTCCAAGTAGCGTATGCGATTGGTGTGGCCAAGCCGGTTTCAGTGTTAGTGGATACGTTTGGTACGGCGCAGATCCCCGAGGAGAAGATCTCGGAACTGGTACAGAAGCATTTTGATCTGACCCCGAAAGGGATTATCAATACGCTGAATCTACGAAGGCCGATCTATCGCAAGACCGCGGCCTATGGTCATTTTGGCCGGAATGATCCCGATTTCACCTGGGAGAAGACTGATAAAGCAGAAGTGCTGAAACAGGAAGCCTTTGGCGTGGTGGTAGAAGCGACGATAGAACAAAAATAGAGCGCTGAAGCGCGCTCTTTTTTTTATTTTTAGTGAACGGCAAAAGTAGACATCTCGCTTACAGTTTTTCACAACATTTATATTCTTTGTAAAGCACCAATCCCCTCTTAATGAAAACTCGGAGGATTAATATTAAATGTAGCATCCCACCGGAAGTGCATTATCTTGATGATGTCTGTGGGAGGAGCGTTATGTACGCGGCTATCTTTAAGCGGGGAACGGCTTCCACTACGGATTTTCTACATGGTCTGCTTGTTCTGGATCAATTTACTCAGGGATATCGTCATATCGATGTTCCGTTAGACATCGACCAATTAAGAGAAAAAGGAGTGCATTACACTTGGGGTTATGTCGCCAGTTTCCGATCTGCGCCTGGACCAATTGCCCGTTTTTTTGACAAAGAATCGACTGAGAAATATGATCTGGCCGTAAAATTCCTAAAGATGGAAGGTTATTCTTTAGAATATGTAAAGAGATTAAGAGAAGATCTTTAGACCGTCAAAATAGAAAGAGGGGCTTAATTTTCATTTTATTTTGTGAAAATTTTTACCAAAGAATTTTGTATCTCTTTGATTTTATTTTCTTTTAGTTTGCCAATTTTTGAAGAAATGATTGAAACGTCAGCAGTGAAAATTTTGTTTGGTCTTACAAGACTTGATACTATTAATCTTTCAGTTTGAAAATCATGTGTTCCAAGAGGAACTGCATATTCATCGCTACGAGCAGAAGCTGTTGTAATTTGTGCAAGGATTAAATCATCACCAGTAAGGTTTGCTACAACAACAGCTGGACGCTTACGAGATGAACTAAGGTCAGAGAAAGGAAAAAGAAGAACAACGACATCTCCCCTTACAAGTGTTTCCATGCTTCATCCTCTTCTTTAGTAAGCCAATCTTTTGCTAA
This sequence comes from Candidatus Woesearchaeota archaeon, assembly GCA_016203205.1. Taxonomy (GTDB): domain Archaea; phylum Nanobdellota; class Nanobdellia; order Woesearchaeales; family GW2011-AR9; genus JACOZP01. The sequence continues at coordinate 5,467 of JACQNE010000011.1, read as the reverse complement.
AGATTTTTCACTGGCTAAAGCTGGAAACATTTTTTCATTGAATTGTTTTAATGGTCGTAGTTCTACTTTATTGTCAAATGCTAAAATTACTATTTTCATTCCCTCTTTAAATCCCTCAAGTTTTCTAATATCTCTAGGGATAGCAATTTGACCTTTCTCTGTTACAGTTGCAGTTCTCATTTCTAATAGTGGCATTTTTAATCACTCCAGTAATTCTTACAAATAAGATAAGTAAGAAATATATAAACGTTTCTGTTTTATTGGCTAATCTGAAACCCTCTCGCGTTGCTCGGTTACTACCAGCTCCGCACTTGTTGTACAGTAAGATTAGCGACGTTCCCCGTAGGGGGCAACCCCCTTGTCGCTTTGATATTTCTCTTGAGAGTGCTCCGCAAAGGGCAGTAACTGTAGGGTTTCATATTAGCCTGTTTTATTCCCTTCTGGATCTAATACAAGAAAGCTCTGTGGATTTCTGTACAGAAATGAAATCTTTGTTTCATTTCTTGTACCCCGCAGCTTTCTACGATTGGGTGGTTCATTCTTTTTTCAATTTAGGAACGGCAAGGAATTCATTAATGATTCTCTCTAATTGTTTTGGAGAAATATCTGTGTTGTTTTTCCTCGATGATCCGGCGATGATATCGCTTCCACCCCAAGCATAAGGATCTTTGGGGGCGTATCCTTCGATTGAATTGATATGCGCCAATAGTTCGATGAGTGGAAACGGGATAAATAATGACCTTCTGGCGAGAGTATACATATATTGTTTTTTTCCGGAAACATCTTCGGTATCACGAACACTGACGAAAGCATTCATTCCGTCAGCGACCATCCTTCCGCGGGCTTCTGCGCCGATCTCTCTGACCATGGTCCAGCCGTCGCCTCCTCCGATCTTTTCGTAACGCGTGTCGACTTTCATCTCTTTTCCTCTTCCGAGCGTGTATTCATCAATCCTTCTTATTACCGCATCAATGATGTTTCTCATCTCTCCCACATCCATTTTTGGGACTCTTCCAGAAAGACGCGCTTCGGTGTATGGCTCAAAGATCCAGGCGCGTTCACGCATGAGTTGAGTATTTGGTTCTAAAGGATATAAGCCACCAGTAGTATCCATAAAGTCCGTGACAGAAACTAATTTTGAGATGAGTGGTTCGTTCTTTACATCTTTAATCCGTTCATGATTTTTCAAAAGCCACCAGGCGACGCAGACGTCATAATCAGAGTCATTAACGTAGACCTCTGCAGTAGGAATAGTATCTTTACTAAACGCGCAGAAGAGGCCTTGTTTGATATTCATAAACACTTGTGCGGTTGTGCTTCTGGTGCTGAGGCGGTCGACATATTCGTGGTGATTAAAATTTGCATAAGGCCCTTCGGGATCAAACAAGGGCTTGTCAGGGACATATCCGTCTAAAGCAATAGAGTACGGTGGTTTTTCTCTTCTGAATTGATCCCATGTTTTGGCAATCCGTGGTTCGAGATGTAAGCTGATCATCACCTCGAAGTAATTTCTTTTTTTTCTTAAAGTTTATGATGCTCTATCAGTGATGTACCATTATCTAAAACAATATAAAGTGTTTTTGTGATGCCCTCGTCCATGAACATCCTTTCCCTCCCCCAAGACCTCCGTCCACGGGAACGGCTGCAAAAACAAGGCGTACAGGCGTTGAGCGATGCTGAATTGTTAGCCCTTCTGCTGCGCACCGGCAATCGTCAGGAAAACGCGGTTGTCTTGGCAACAAGATTGTTACAGCAGCATTCTCTCGTTTCTTTATCTCGAGCAAGACTTACTGACCTGCAAAAATTGTCCGGCGTCGGTATCGCCAAAGCCTGTGAGATCGCGGCATGTTTTGAATTGTCCAGAAGAGTACAATCCTATCCCGAAGAGAAACATCTGAAGATCTCCACTCCTCAGGATATCATGACATTTATCAGTCCGGAACTATCACATCTTCAACAAGAACATTGTGTGGGAATATTTCTGGATACGCGCAACCAGATCATCAAGAAAGAGACGATCTTTATTGGCACGGTCAACGCTTCCGTGATTCATCCGCGGGAAATTTTAAAAGTGGGAATTAGTGAAGGGGCAGCGGCTTTTATTCTAGTGCATAATCATCCCAGCGGTGATCCGCAGCCGAGCGATGAAGATGTAGTTGTGACCAATCAATTGCGCGAAGCGGGAAAAATCATCGGGATTGAATTTCTCGATCATATCATTATTGGAAAAAGAAAGTATTATAGTTTTAAAGAGGAAAATGGGATATAGATATTTCTGGTGGGCTCTGTAGAAAAAGTCAGCCGCCTGGCCAAGAGGTTGCGTGAGAACTACAATCTACTGAAGTTATTGGTGCTTCTCAGCTGTAATCTAAGCAACTAAAGAAGCACGAACGCAACGGCCAGGCTGACTTTTTCGAGATTTTCTACAGAGCCTTTCTGGCGAGAACATTTTTAAAGTACTCTCTTCTTTTTTGGGAAATGATCAGAAAAGGAATGGTTCCTGTGAGAATTGATCGGGAACAGCCCCTCCGAAAAGTGTATGTTGAACGTGCTAGTCCATTCCATAATCCACATTCATCTCCTCTTGAATTGTATGTCCCGGCAATAGATCAATTAGAACTCCCCCAGGGATTTTCTTATACGGTTGTTGGTGATTCTCTCTATTGTGATGGCATCCCGAGAATGATCGGTCTTCCGCGTTCGATCGGGATTGAAATTGGCGTATCGCTTCCAGTATATGGAGTGCTTTCCTCCCCCGCAGATATTTCTGGTACTGGCGGTGATGTGAATTTGGTCATCCCCAAAAATGGTTTTACGTTGTTACCGCGTACAACCTCGGGAAATATTGTCATTGATGGCAGAAGTAGAGGGAAATCTGAAAGCGCAAGGAGGGATGAATCACTTTGGAATATTCTCCAACGGAAAAAATTGGAATTAAGACGAGAAGCAGCTGATCCCCAATTAGTCATCGCTGCGGATGGTGTTTCTGTTCGTTTTGATGAACGACAACTGAAAGAGATGGATGAACTGGATGCTTGTTTAGAAAATCGTCTGATAGCTATATCCAGAACTTCAGGCGATATTACTTTATATCGTAGGGATTTTAATAACCACGGTTATGAAAAAGCTGGAGCAAAAGTCATCCCTCTGCATGCTAAGGGATATTTTAATAGATAAAAGATAAAGACATTATTCAGTAGTCGATCTGAACTTTTTCTTCCGGTGCCAGAGGAATAAGCACACCAATCGGAACATCACCACGGCGAAGAAGGAATTCTTTTGCTAGTCTTGCCCTTTCTGTCTGGTAGACATCATTGATGCTTTGGATAAGTGCTGCCGCATCTTGATGTAAACAATACCCCCCCTCAGCATCCCTCATCTCAATCGTGAGTGAGCCATCATATTCTGGGGGCAACTGAGATACTGTTCGGTTATACGGCGAACGTGTAACGGAGACGGAAATGTCGCCGGAAGGGGAATCTGTTAAAAAGGGGATAGTACAACCTTTGATGGTAATCTCTTTTTCAGTTACGTGGATGATGTTTTCTAGCATCTGTCTCCAGGGCTAATGGACTTACTATTTAACTCTTCCCTTTCCTTTCCAATTCCCGCAGCCACATCAGGCCGACTTTGATCATCATCTTATTGAAGCGGTCCGAGACACGATACGTCTTCTTGTAGAGATCGTATTCGATCATTCCCATACCCCGCATCGGAGTCAGGATCCGGTCATAAAATTGTTTCTTGTTATAAGATAGTCTCATCTCCGGCTGCAAAGGGGACTTGCCTTTTTCCTGAATAACTGCCTCTCCTGCATCCAGCCTCGTCGCAAAAACTCCCATTTCGGTCTTGCCGATCTCGCCGCTGTTCTGCCACATGTATTTGAGGAGCATCTTGGCAACGATCTCCTGCTGTTCGGTAGCGAAAATAATCTTGAAAATATCTTCCGGGAGATTATATTGATCGAAAAGGATTACCATTAAGTTGTTAAATGGTTGAAAATATATAAAGATTGCTGTAAAATGGCCACTAGTGTGTTTTTTGGTGGTTCAACGTTGGGCTGGTCGCCGCCAAATATGAAAATCCGACGCAAGCTTTATAAATTACTCCCCTCTTGAGCCGCTTATGGGAAGAATCAAGACGACTTTTATCAAACGGAAAACAAAAGAATTGTTTAAGATGTACGGCGATCAGTTTACAACTGATTTTTCCGCAAACAAAGAAGTCGTGGGGAAAACAGTTATCGTTCAGTGCAAGAAACTGCGCAACATCATCGCCGGCTATATGACGCGGCTGAAGAAGAAAGAGCAATGATCCTGTTTTAAGGCTCGTAAATCTCCACGAGCGGACGAATTTTTTCTGCTTCTTGATTATCATAAACCCAGGAACCGGTGGCGGAAAGTCCTTTGATCATATTTGATTTATAGGTAAGGTCGTTGTCAATCTTATATCTGTTGTCTGTCATTGCTGCCGTATTCACTGCTTCTAATGGTTTTTCATAGCGGCTGGAGGAGATGCCGCCGCTATTAAAGTATCGCCATTTGTTTGTACTGTCCCGAAAAATAACTAACGCATGCACGGCACCAAGCTTATCAGGTTGTCCTTCTTTTTCAACAGTTCCTTTGATCTCGATCAGTGTTACGTCCTTTACTTCTGGAATTTGCAGCAGGAAAGGGAGGGAGTACATCGCCATCTCATCACAGACACCATAGCCACGGTTATGAGTCAGCCAGGGGGCGCCGTATCGTAAAGACAGAGTTTCTTCATGCTCTTTGGTACCTTCTGGAGGGTAGGCTATTTTTCGCTGTTTGAGGATAGTTTCCAGATTGGATAAAGAGTTTACTGAGCGGATGAGAAGAGCAAATTCCTCTTTGGTCAGGGTCTGCTGTTTGAGCAAATCATCTAATGTTCGTGGTGGGGCAGTAGGTATCTCGGTGTGTTCATCTTGAGCATAGGAACAGGAACCATTTGTTTCATAGGCCGTGTCTCCTCTGCATCCGAGAGCAAGCAGTCCTGCCGCGGCAACAGCAATCAATGTCTTTTTCATTGTTACAATCACGTCATCTCCTTTTCTTTATATTATTTTTTTACAGAGGAACCCGTCATCTTTAGGCTGTGCTTTATATGGATTTCTCTTCTTTTGGAATACTATGACCAATCAAGACTTCTTAACGGGGCCACATTCGCTTCGCTCATCGAAGAAAAAACGTTTGAAAATTACAAACTTCGTATTTGTTTAGCTGGCGGCTCGGCCAAGCACTACTCTCAGAAGTTATCACTCCTAAAGTGAATTGTGCCTGAAGAAAGGCACAATCCCTTTTGTGAGTGATGGTGAGCCGTCACTGAAGCCGATTTTAAGAAATTTCAGGGATACAGAAGAAAATCGGACCAGTTCCAGTAACGAAAACTCGCCACTCGAGCCTATCCACGAACTTCGTCCGTGGCTTTACGGCTCTCGTATCAATTG
>JACQNE010000009.1 GCA_016203205.1 Candidatus Woesearchaeota archaeon | reverse complement strand
TTAAGTCTGTGCGGGCTTGGTCAAGATGGTCTGCCGAGCATTGCTATCGAACAGAAAAGAAAAGGTCTCGCCCATCTTTGAGCATAGTTCTACAATTCAACTAACAATGCTTCTGAGCGAGACGAGGCAGACCGACCTGCCCAAGCACAGACTTAATACGTACGACAGGCTTAGGAGAAAAAGTCGTCCATCAGGCCTGAAAATTGACCGTGAGGAGCGATCTGCAGGAACAGGTGGACGACTTTTTCTACAAAACTGACAGCAACAATTAAAAATAATCTATTTATTTGGTCATAGATGAACCTATCCAGCACGGACGCATCTCGTTTATTAGCCCAGATTAAGCAAGATCTGCAGAAGAGAACAAAGCATCAGTTGATCACGCTCACAACACGCGGCGATGCTGCCATCAAAGCGGCTCTCTCCCTGCTCCCTAAAGACAAGACACTTCTTATCCCCGAAGAAGGCGGATGGTTAAGCTATCTTAAAATCCCCCGAGAGAAAAAAATTCCCGTTTTGACGGTTAAATGTGATGCTGCCAAGATCGATCTCTCTGATCTTCAGGAAAAATTAAAGTCCAATCCCTGTTCGGCTCTTCTTTATCAAAATCCCGGTGGTTATTTTGCCGAGCAGTCGATGAGAGAGATCTCTGCTCTCTGTAAAGAATATCATTGCCTGGTCATCATCGACGTTTCCGGCGCGATAGGCACAGTGCTCTGTGCTGGAGACTTTGCGGACATTCTTGTCTGTAGTTTTGGTAAATGGAAATTAGTCGAAGCAGGTAAAGGCGGCTTTATCTCTTGTAAAGATGAGAAAATGTATGCCTCTCTTTCTCTCAACGATTTCGATGACACAACCGTTCTCGCTTTGATCAGAGATGGTCTTCAACTTCTCGATCAGAAGATTGGTTTTCTGTTGGAGAAGAGAAAGTCGATCCGGCGTGATCTTCAGGATTACCAGATCATTCATCCTCAAGATCTTGGCTTCGTGATCGTTATTGCTTTTTCCACATCCGAAGAAAAAGAAAAGATTATAAACTATTGTCACCAGAACGAACTGGAATGGACGGAATGCCCGCGCTATATCCGTGTGCAGCGGCCGGCAATCTCCATCGAACTGAAACGTCTGCACAAGTCCTAAAAGTGCGAGAGAGCATCTCTCTCCAACAAATCTGCTGAGTTAATATGTCCCTTAAAATCCCCGAATCTATGGACGAATGCCTTTATTTTACCAATCGCTCTGTGGGCGAGGGCCAGATCATGGCCTGGGTCTATCGCAAGCCCTGCCCCAAATGTAAAAAAGCACCGATGGGCAAGCCCGTCGTCAAAGGCAAAGTAAAATCTCGGGCAAGCGAATATGTCTGTCCTGCCTGCGGCTATACGGAACAAAAAACAGAACACGAAGAAAGCCTAAATTTAGAAGCGCAGTATACTTGTCCGGAATGCGGCAAGCACGGTGAATCCAGCGCCCCATACAAACGAAAAAAGTACAAAGGTGTCCCCTCATTTGTTGTAGAATGCATGCACTGCCAGGCGCCGATTCCCGTGACGAAGAAGCTCAAAGGGATAAAATAGATGGAGAGGCCAAAAATGCGATTTCTGATATTTGTTCAGAGTAAGTTTCAATATTTTGATACTGCTTTTTGTTCAAATTCTTTGAATTGTCTTTGTTGCTCGGCATTGAGATGCTTTTCTCGATAAGCGAGATCTGCCTGCTTTGCAAGAAGGTGCGCTTCTCTCCAGGAAAGACCACGTTCTATGTGCTGCCCTTCGATTATTTCATGATAAAAGAAAATGTCTCTCCATTCTTCGGGGATCTTTTCCCAAAGTTCAATTCCCCAATAGCCGATCTCCTGATCTTTTCCGGAAAAATCACTAAAAGGATGTCGGTAAAATCCTATCCTGGCCAGTTGTTCTGAAATATCAGAACCAAGTTTTTTCATCTCTGGCGATTCTTCTGTGATCAGTTGATAGTGAAATAATAATCCCTCAATCACATAGACACGATTATCCTCATTGGGATGGACTTTCCATCTCTGTTCTCCCATCACAAAAGTGATCCGAATAAGATTATCAAGGCTTTGGCCGGCCAAATTGATCGTCATTTTCAAGAGAAAGACGGATTTATTCTTTTATCAAGATTTTTTACTGACGGGCTCTGTAGAAAAAGTCATCCTGGCCATCTTCAGGCCAAGCAGACAACTTTTTCTACTAAGCATCCACAAGAGCAAATCTTTAAATAAACTGGCTCTCCCCTGATCAGATCCATGAAGAAATCGACTAAATCCTCCCGGACGATCATCACCGCCGCCCTGCCTTATGCCAACGGCCCCATCCATATTGGGCATCTTCTGGAGTATATCCAAGCCGATGTGTATGCCCGCTTTCTGAAGCTGACTGGACACGATGCACTCTATATCTGCGCTTCAGACATGCATGGCACCCCAATCGAAGTCAATGCGCAAAAAGCGAAAATCAAACCGGAAGTCTTTGTCGAACAATACTGGAAAGAACATCAAGAGGACTTCCAGTCTTTTCTTATCCAGTTTGACAACTATTATAAGACTCATTCCCCAGAAAATAAAGAGCTTGCCGAACTATTTTACAAAACCCTACAGGAAAAAGGCCATATTTATCGCAAAAAGATACATGTGATGTATTGCGACTATTGCCAGCGCTCTCTACCCGATCGTTATGTCAAAGGGACTTGTCCGCATTGTCAGGCTCCGGATCAGTATGGTGACATCTGTGAAAAATGCGGCAGTGTCTTAAAAAGTGTTGATTTACTGAAACCATATTGTTCTATCTGTAAAAATACGCCGCGTCTGAAAGAAAGCGAGCATTATTTTTTCCGTCTTAGCGCTTTCAGCAAACAGCTCCAAAAATGGGTTGCATCGAAAGAAGCAAATCTTCAGCCAGAAGTGCGTAACTGGCTCCAGGGCTGGTTTGAAAAAGGCTTGGAAGACTGGTGTATCTCGCGTGATGCCCCTTACTTTGGCTTTGAGATTCCAAACTCAAAAAAAGAAACAGGCGAAATAAAGTATTTTTACGTTTGGCTCGATGCGCCGATCGGCTACATTTCTTCAACGAAGAATTATTGCGATAAAAAGCAGCTCGATTGGAAAGAATATTGGTACAAAGGAAAGATCATCCATTTCATCGGTAAAGACATCGCCTATTTCCACCTCCTCTTCTGGCCGGCGCTGTTAATGGACATGGGGATCGTTCTTCCAAAGGTAAACATCCACGGATTTATCACGGTCAATGGCGAAAAGATGAGCAAGAGCCGGGGCACTTTTCTTACGGCAAAAGACTTTCTTAAATCGTACTCTGCGGAAGCCTTGCGCTTCTATTATGCCAGCCACCTCGATCGCAGTGTTGTTGACGTTGATCTTCATTTTGACGAATTGAAAGCAGTCGTCAATAATGTACTTTTAGGCAATCTCGGCAATTTCTGCTATCGCACTCTCATCTTTACCGAAAAGAATTATGGAAAGATCACCGCCATCGCCGAGGAAACTGATCTGCAGATCCACGTCGGCGAACTGCTGGAAGATATCCGGCAGAATTATGAAGACCGTGAATTCAAATCTGCCGTCAAAAATATTCTTAAAATTGCTGATCTGGCCAATGCCTACTTCCAGAAAGCCGAACCATGGAAGACGAAAGAATCTGCGGAAACAAAAGAAGCGCTTGGCTTCTGTGTCAATCTGGCGCGCAATCTGGCCATCGTGGTCAGTCCGATTTTGCCTGTTTTCAGTCAGAGAGTCTACGCTGCTCTTGGTGAGAAGAAACCTCTCCTGTGGAAAGATATCTCTTTTACCTGGAAAGGAAAAGTGGCTAAAGTAGCTGTGCTGGTCGATAAGATTGAAGAGAAAAAAGAAGAAACACAAAAAAATGAAAAAAAAGAAACAAAGAAAAACGGAAATACCGCGCTTTTCCCTCTTCATCTCGCCGTCGGCCTCGTCGAAGAAGTGAACGACCACCCTAACGCCGATTCATTGTACATATTAAAAGTCAATTTTGGCCCGCTAAGTGTCAAGCAAGTCGTCACCAGCTTAAAGAAAATCTTACCCAAAACGGCGTTTGCAAAAAAGAAGCTCGTCTTCTGTGTTAATCTCAAGCCCAGCAAATTCCGCGGCGAGGTATCTGAAGCGATGATCCTGGGTGTTGATCATGATGACACGACGACTTTACTAGAAATGGCCGGAGCTATTCCTGGGGAAACAGTTGTTCCGCAAGGCATGGCGGCAAATGCCGCCCAGATCTCGGTTGATGAATTCGCTAAAGTTGAAATGGTGGTCAAAAATAAAAGAATTGTCTTTGGACAGAAGCCGTTGGGAACGGCACAGGAAAAGATCTCGGTTAATCTTAAAGACGGGATCGGGGTACACTGACGATGAGTCTCTACGAGGATTTACAGGAAGCCGTGAAAAAGCCGAGAAGGGAAGTATTTACTCCGCTCTCGCGTGAACAGCGCTGCCGATTCCTGGACGATTACCTGGAACATCTGCAGCGGCGTGATGGTGAGATCGATCCGCTGCGGCGCCGTTTCTCTGTCCGTGAACAATTTTTCCGTGATGTTGAAGAAAATCCTGTCCGCCGCACTGGCGCGCTGATTGTTGATCCGTTCGTTTTTGCGCGAAATGAAGAAAGACGTTATCCCGAAACGGGCCTGGACGAAGCGACACTCTGGGCGCTGGCTGTGGCTAAAACAAACCGTGCCGAGCGCGATGGCGTGGAATATGCTCTTGCCCGCATCGATACACAGAAGATGCCGCGGGAGGATCCCTACAGTTATATTTTAGTCGAAGAGTTCTATCATACCCGTATCCTGAAAGATGCTCTTGCCGTCCTCGGTTTGGAGATGCGTGACTTTCCGCCGCCCAAAACGACTCAGCTACTCACCCATTCAATGTATCATCTTCCAAAATATGTTTCACATATGACGATTCTCTGTTCGGAGATTGTCGGTGTGGCCGGTTTCCGTCTGCTTGCTGACAAAGCACAGGAATTATTTTCAGATCAGCCAGCACCACTACGGCGGATTGATGAACTGTTCCAACAGATTCTCGTTGACGAAGTAGGCCATGTTCATTACGCGCGCAGCCAGCTTGGGCCAGTCCGCCTTGCTATTACTGAAAAGATGCTCTCCACGGTCACGCAGCGCTTCTTTAAAGACATTCCCGAATTTGAACTGTTGTTTGGAAAAGAAAGGCTCTTGAAAACAGTGAACACGGCTGATGTTGCCGGAGCCGTTGCTCAATATGCAGATCGGTTTGTGCCAAAGTACGAATGAGTTCAGCTAGTCTGCCTATTCTTTCCCATTCGGCTCTGTAGAAAAAGTCCTCCTGGCCATTGACCGTGGCGAAAACCGGTTGTGTTGATGGTTGCGTATGAGCTATTCTCGTCGCTGGTTTTCGCACCTGTTCCTGTAGATCGCTTCCCACGGTCAATCTTAAGGCCAAGCGGACGACTTTTTCTACTACGTCCCCTATTCAAAACCTTTATATATCCTGATTCTTTCCTCTATCCCGATAGAATGGACGGTAAAAAGGGGCGTGGATTTAGTACTCTCTCTCGTTTTTCTGCTCCCTGCCCCAGAAAAGGCCAAGTCACTATTTTTATCATCATTGGAATAGCTCTCCTCTTTATCTTTGCCGGCGTTCTCTATGTCCTGAAGAGTACGGTTACAGAACAGACCGATGCCGAAGGTGTGCCGATTATCACCTCAGTTCCGGCAGAATTTCAGCCGCTGCAGGTGTATACTGAAAACTGCCTGCGGGATACGGCCAAGCAAGGCCTGAAACTGCTTGGCCAGCATGGCGGCTACATCTATCCAGAATTAGGCGGGAAATTTACGCTCACGCCGACCGAAGCCGATGGTCTTCTCCTCGGCTCTTCGCCCGTTCCGTATTGGTATTATCGTATAAATCAGAATCCGGAGGAAGAACACATCTATTCTTCATTACAGCCAAAAGTGAAGCAATCCGAAGATGCTTCTTTGAGCATGGAAGCACAACTGAACCGTTTTATCCGTGAAAGACTCCAGCCCTGCCTTAATGATTACCAGCCTTTCCTCGAGCAAGGCTATAGTATTGGCATCAACCAGGACAAACAGAAAGTTTCCACAACCATTGGAGAAACTTCCGTAAATATCCTTCTGGAATTGCCTGTCCAAGCACAAAAAGGCCCAGCTGAAAAAGAACTAACCAAATTTTATGTGCAGATTCCCTTGGCTTTACAACACTACATCGATATCGCTGCCCAAATCACCAAGACAGAACAAGATGTTCGCTTTCTGGAACGGCAGGGGATGGAATTGGTTTCGATCTATTCCCGCAAAGATTCAAATTATCTCGCCCCCATCGCGCTGAGCGGCTATGACCTTGCTTCTAACGTGATCTGGAGTGAAGCTGAGCTCAAGAAAAAATATAATGAACTTCTTTCTTCGTACGTTCCCATGCTGCAATTTTTGGGAAGCGCCAATTTTTTCTATGCGCCGATAAATGGAATCCTGACTCAGAAAGGAACTGACAATGCGGTTCTCAGCCTGACCGGTGCGGAGGACATTGATGTGACGTTTACGTATATCCCCTCTGAGATCTACTTTAAGACAAACAGCAAAAATGGCGTTCTCGCACCTAATAGTGCTCTCGTCCACGCCGACATACTTACCTTTGGTTTTCAGGAATTCGATACACATTATGACATCAGTTATCCTGTGCTTGTTACGTTGCGCGCTCCTGGCGCGTTAGATGGCGACGATTATCTTTTTAACTTCGCGTTAGAATCAAATATTCGTAATAACCGGCCTGCGCCCATTGGCATCCCCCCTGTTAAACGCGATCCTCTTCCTCTTTCACCGATCGTCTGCAACCCCGAACAGCGGGATACCGGGCTTCTGCGGACGGTTGTCGTAGACAGTTATACGAAAGAACCGCTGGAAACTGTGCGCATTGGCTTCACTATTCCAGAACAAGCGGAATGTGAGATGGGTTTGACTGATGCGCAAGGCGTAGTAGAAGAAAAATATCCGGCAGTCTATGGTGGTGTGGTGACTTTTCTGAAACCAGAATATCTGACGAATTTTTATCCGCTGGACACCTACAAGCTCAAAGACAAAACATCCATCCTTGGCTATGCCGTGGCTGATGTCCCTGCTCCCAAAGTGATCGAGATGGATCGGATCAAGACGATCAATATCAACGTCCTCAAGAAAAATGTGGAAAAGTGTGTGACTCCTCTCCTCTGTGAATACACGGAAGGGGCGCATGCTTTGCTTCTTCCTTACAAAGATATCTCTTGTTCTCCCGGCGCAAAACAATGCTTCTTTCCAGCTGGAGGAAGTGTCTTTGGTGCGGGCAAGCCGTTACTCGAGTTTGAAGCTGAAGGAAGCCTCAGCGGTGTGAGCAGTTATCATCTGACTCAGACAGCCCTGCCTCTTGCCGCAGACGAAGAAGCAATGGTCACTCTGGAACGTGTACGCGGCTTGCACCCTGAAGTAGTCGGTGATGCTTTCTCTGCCGTTGTCACGGTGAAAGGATCTCAATCGGAATCTCAACCGGCCGGATCGGTCCCCGCCAGCGTTAAGCTTGTGCCGGGGGTGTATCAGGTTTCCATTCAATTGATCAAGAAAAGCAAAGTTACTGTTCCCGACGATGAGCGTTGTTTTGCCTACGATATTCTCACGGTTGCTCAACAAGAATGTTCCCAGCTTTCTCCTTCGGTCTTGGATAGTTATATCCTCGGCGGGTTAAATTGGAATAGCTCAGCAACATATCTGACGATCACTTCAGAGATGCTCTATCCGGCGGAGACGCTTACGTTTAGCGTACCGGCTCAGAATATCCAGGCCATTCCTGAAAAGATTACTGCTCCTCAAAAAGAATGTGAAGGTTTCCTCTGCGCGGGAAGCGGTTGTCTCTTTGAATCATGCAGTGAGAAGAAAATTTCCGTCTCTGGAAAGACCGTTGAGGATTTACAAGTTCCAGGCAAAGTTATCGAAAAGACAACCCTGCCGGAATATCGTTCAGCATTCAAACCTGTATTTAGCTAAAATAAATAATTACTGAAGACAAATAATCATACCAAATGAATATCACTCAAAATTAAATTTACCGAGATTAACATGAAATCAAAAATCCAAACATTAAATGGAATGGGATTGAAAAAAATGGCATTAAAGAGAATGTCATTACAGAAAATGGTGGGACTATTCATGATCTATCTCATCCTGATTCTCCCGATTTCATCAGCCAGCGCTCTGGCCGGGACGATTACCATCTCCAAGAATAGCGGACAGAAAGGATTGCCGGGCTTTCTTGACGCGCAGGATGACATCTGGACAGTAGAAGCGACGATCTCCAACTTGCAATCGGGGGAAACAGTCGCACCAGAGAATGTGCAGATCAAGCTTGGTGCGAATCAAAAGAATTTTAATTCCTGCTCGGCCACCGATGCTGGTGCGGTCTGCCAGTATCTCGAACCGTTGACGGGCGGGATTGCCCCCGGCGCATATACATTTAACATTCTGTACACGCCGACGGGTGTGGCGGGAGCAGTTGGAACGGCAGATAGTAAAACCAGCATCATCAATGCCGATGGTGCTCCACCGGAAATCACCTTCACTCAAGGAAATGCGAAGCAGGAAGGAGACACAGTAAAACTCTCGTTTACGATCAATGACAATGCCAACCCTCCTTGTGTTGGCCTGGCAAAATATAGTATTCATGATGCAGATAGCGGAGCTGTTTTGCTGGCTAAAGAAGATTTTCCGGAGAAATCATGTAATCCTTATGTCTTCGCCGAAGATACGGCATATAACGGTTATCTCCCTTCCGCTTCATTGCCGGGGGAAGGTGTCCGCCGTGTAAAAATTATTGCCGAAGACCGCCTTGGCCATAGTGCAGTGAGCAGTGTGGTCTCATTTCTGACCGACTTTGTCAAGCCTGAACCGTTGGAAATGAATTTTACGGGCTTTGGCAAATTCCTCGGCGTGAATGAGCAGGCTTCGCCGCTCGTGGTCAAGATTCGTGAAAAGAGCAATCTTCCTCCAACAGCTGTTTTGGCGACGGCAGTGCAAACGACACTGGATAAAACGCCAGCGAACAGCTGTACTCGTACAAAAGCTGATCCCAATGTCTGGGAATGTATCTGGAGCACTGTGCGCGTTGATCCAGTTTCCAGCATTTCCGTTCTGGTCAGTGCAACCGATGCCATCGGCAACACGGTGGAAACAGCACTCGCCCAGAATTTTGTGACGGATACGGATATCCCCGTCGTAGAATATTTCGGTCCGCTGCTGGAATTCAATGGTGTTGGGCATGTCCGGAGCGGACAGAACACGATCGTTGCCAGAATACGTGAGCAAGGTTCAGGTATGGCCGCCCAGAATGTCCTTGCGCAGCTTGGCCAGCTTGGCGGGATAAAAAGCCCGGATGAATGTGTTCCGGAAAGCGATCTCTTTGTCTGTTATTGGAGTTCCTCTGCATCTTTCTCTTCTACGTCGGAAGATGTGCGCATCTCTCTAGTAAAAGTCGTAGACAATGTCGGCAATCAAGCTTCTCTTCCTCAGAGAGATTTAATTGTGGATGTTACTCCGCCACTTTTGGAAAAGATCGAGCTGTTTGGTGTGAGCAGCGGCGCGGCCAAGAGTTATTTCCAGAGTGGAGACATCCTGCGCATCAGCGCCACGGTCAGCGAAGTACAGGGCCTGTTCTGGCTGATCGACCTGCGTAATGTTGTCAACGATGCGGAAACGCTGTTCCCGGCAACGAAACTTAACGCTGCCGGCTGGCAGACATTTAAAGGAGACGATGTTTGTACACAAAATGAAGAAAAGAGCTGGGCTTGTTCTTTTGAGACAGCAGCGATGAAGAGCGGTCTGGTCAAGAATGCATTGGTTACGCTGCAGCTTCGTGATGCGGCGGGAAATCTTGCTGTACTTTGGCCGGAAACCGTCAATGTGGAAAAGCGCAGCAGCAAGAACGACGAGGGAAAATACGCTTTTGATATTCTTGCCGTCAAAGATGAGGAAAATCCTGATTATTGGAGCGCCGGCACGGCCAAGCCGCTGCTCGCCTTTGTCGATCTCGACGCAATGGTCATGCCGTTGCGTATTCCGATCCAGATTTCGTTGAAAACGGATAATCTCAATGCGCGTGCCTTGGCTGTCGAATTGGTCAGTTGTGATCCTAAGCAGGAAGGAGAACCAAGCGAGGGCGGTGGAGAGGCGGCAGGCACAGCCGCTTCTGCTTCGTCTGCTTCGCCGGAGATCGGCCGGAAATTGATCTATGGCAATATTTTCCCCGACGGCAGTGCTGAACCAAAGCCGACGATCATGCTGGAATTTTCTGCGATTGCCGATGTCCGTACATTTTTTGGCATCCCTAACGATGATACATTTGGCGGCGTTAATATTCCCTATACCTGCCAACTGAAGATTTATTCCCGCCTGGGCAATACTGCGTTAGGCAACGCCGAAACACAGGACGTGGATCTTCTTGTTCCGTTTGCCTTCAGCGCGCTGGGTGGCATCGATGAAAATCTGGCGCAGAAGATCAAAGAGATGACTGAATCCGATTTTATGAAGTTTGCCGATGTGCTGGAATATTTCAATGATGCGATTGCCTGGATCAATTATATCTTGAGCTTTATGCAGATCATCAATGATGTGTATACGATCTATAGTTTGTATAATGCTGCCTCGCTTGGAATTGCACAGGGTTATGAAAAAACTGGATTCCTCTCGACGGTTGGATCAGTATTGCGGGGCAGCTGCGCAGCAACGGAAACACTGCAGAGCTCTACTTGGAAAATATTTGAATATATCGGTGTCCTGGCCCAAGTGCTAAACTGCGGCTATGGTGCGGCTGAAGAAAATCAGTTGGGCTTTTATGGCTGGTGGCAAAAGCAGGTGCTGGATGGCTATAATTTTCTCAGCGGGCGGGATCTGATCGGCATGCCGGCAAAAACACCCTACGAGAACGTTATCGTTTCCATGGCGGCAGTCTGTGTGCCCGGCCTGATCTATAATGTGCACAAAATGCGGGAGATCCATTGCCGGAAAATTTTCTGTTACGCTAAAGAGATCCCTGCGGGCCTGGCCACGTATGATTCTTGTGACAAACTCTACGACCTGCAGATATGTGAGTTCTGGACTGGTCCCGCCGTGGATCTTATTCCCCTGCTTGGGGGATTTGCTGATCTGGGCAAGATTATCAAGAATGCTGGGGCAAATCCACTCGGCCTCATTAAGGTTACAGAAATCGTCGCCTGCGCCGCGCTGTGCTTCACAGAACAGACGGGTGGCGTGGCATTCTATACCTGCAAGGCAACGACTGCCTTAAATAAAGTGGTGAATATCATCAATACGATTGTTGCGTCGATCGATCAGCGTCCGGGATTGACTGATACAGCATACTGTGATGCGATCGAAGACATTGACTTTGATGCGTTGACGGGGCAGACCCAGGTGGCGGTAAAATGAAACGATTACTTTTGGATACAAATATTTCTGGAGAGATGATCTTTGATGGGGAGTATAGCTTACTCAAAGAAAATATTGCCAAGAATCTTGATGTCGCCGCGATCAGAGGTAAACTTAATGTTAAGAAAAAATAGACAAATGTCTAAAAAAATAGACATAAGTGCTTTGTATCTCTCGGACTACGATTCTAATTTTTCTGGAAGAGAAATCGCTCGTTTAAGCAATATCCCTACAAACATAAAAAGTGAGAAGCCGTCTCACCAATGGGGCCCTTTATTGAAAAGTGTGAAATCAAGCTTACTGTTCTTTAAAAAGGAACATATGTTTACTAATCGTGAAAAAAGGAGGTTTTACTATTATTAAGAATAGGGTAACTATTAAATAAAGAAACTAATTTAAATAGTAATAACCTAGTGTGATAAAGCATGAAAAAACAGGTGTTGATGTGGGTGATGCTGGTTTTACTAGTTGGGACGATGGTGGAAGCGGAGATAGATTTTAAATCAATGAAAGATGCCGACACAGCCGCTAAAAAAGCTTATGGTGAACAGAAGTATGACCTGGCAAGAGACATCTATGAATACGCCGCCATAAAATTTCCTGATGATTTTAACAAAGGGGGAAAGGGACAATTAGCTTTAGCCAGTGTTTATACCCTGACTAACCAACCGGTTAAAAAAGCTAAACTGGTGAGTGCTGCTCTCACAAATCCTGAGCTAACTCCACAGGACTTCAATTTAGCCAAAACTGTGATCAGGGGTACAATTAATAATCCAGCTTTGTTTCCATTGGAAAATCAAATAGAGGGATTAAATGAGAACTTTAATTTTGAGAACAAAAAGGTTTTATCGGGATTGATTGATAGTGGTCTGGACGAATCCAAAGCTTTTTATGCCCAGGGATATAATCCAGCAATTAGTCTGGGGATTACTGAAGATGATTTTAATAACATGAAAAAACAGTTTGCAGAAATCCAAACGTCCCCCGCCCATAGTTCTCCTGGATCAACACCTTCTCTTTCGTCCCCCGCATATAGATCCATCACCGATATCCAACTCGCCCTTCAACAGAAGAAAATCACCACTGCCCAAGCGTATGAAGAGGCGAAAAAGATCAACGAAGCCACAGAGTTAAAACTGAACCAGCCTGAAATGATGTATATTCAGAATTTACGGCAAAAGTATCCTACAATCACTGACGAGGGGAAAATTCCGGTGACTATTATAGGGGTTGTTTTAGATCAGATTATTCCGGAAGTGCCTCGTGATATTAAACTCAATGTCCGTGCTGATTCATTAAAGGTAACTGATTTTAAAGTAGGTGATACTGTGTACTACGATTACGATCCAACGAAAAAGGTTCAATTGTCGCGGACTATTACAAAAGTTGAAAGTGGGAAAGTTTATTATTCGAATAATGATCAAAAAGAGGTTTTTTTTACGAATGCTATCCTGGACAAAGATGACCGTATAATTTCCATCTTCGAATCCGATGTTAGCTTGTCTAAGCGGAAAAACGAATATATTGAAAAAACTAAAAAAGAATACAGTAATACACAAGATTATAAAAATGCTAAAGAACAAGCCGAAGAGGCCCGTAAATTCGCCGAATCCATCCAATGGCAAGGCAGCTGGCTGGAAGCACTGGAACAATCGCCATGGTATGGGAAGGGAGCGTTCTCCCCCAATAAATGGGGCGCATTCATCGGCGGCGGATTTCAGGCAGTTGCTTCAGTCGGCAGTTATCGCGCTCTTTCCAATCTTCTCTTTCCGGAAACGACGGAAGCCTGGTCAGAATGGGCAAACAGCGAAACGATCAACAGATGGGCCAGCCTGCCCAGCACGACCACCGAAGACCTCTGTAAAGATGATGACACGAAACGGGCGAATCGGCCAGGGCAATCTGCGGTCTTCATCACGACTTCTGCCGGTACGCATCAATCTGTCGGTGCAGTTTCTGCCGAACGCTCCCCGGCAAAATTTCCCATCCTCTGTACAAAAAATAAAGATGATGAATGGACCTGTCCGAAAAATTTAGTCTGCAACGATGACACGTTCTGCTTCAAAGACAAGACTGCAGCAAAACCGGAAGAAGGCTATTTCTACAAGATTACTTGGGCGGTCAAAGCCCCTGTTGATGAAAAATTCACCCGCTTTGTTGATGAAGCCGGTAATGCCGCCAAGTTTAATGTTTTCCTGGTCGGTCCGAACGGAGACGTTCCGTTGTACACGCGCAAAGGTATTACTGATCCAAAGAAAGTTATCCAATTAGTCAAAGGAGATTCCGATGGCGGCATGATCATCCGCTATCTGCCAGGGGAATATAGTCAAGTCTGCGTCCGTTTTGCCGATGACGGATTCATCAAAGACCGGGACGGTGATGATATCCACGAATTCTGCAATACTATTACTCTTTCTGACGGCGGCGTGAATGAATATACCCAATCTGCGCGGTTGGAGACGATTACGTCCACCTCGGCGGGAGTGGAACTGAATATTTGACCTCCATTACCTTTTTATACTTTAATATGTTATGGTCACTGATGAAAAACGCCTTTGTCCGCTATCTCCACTCATTCTCTCTGAATAGCACGGTCATCAAGACGTTCGGGATTGACCTCCTTGCCAGTGCTTTGATCGTCCTTTGCGCTTTTCTCCTCAACAAGATCCTCGAATGGCGGCTGGTGCTGATCACCGGTGGGAAAGACGTAGAATCGTTGAAAACTGCATTGCTCAGCGCTTCGACAGATACTGCCCAGCAGTTCCTCTTTGACACCAAAGTCTTTGTCGTCCTCTTTTTCGGGGTGCTGCTGCTGATTCTACTCTTCACGCTCGTTTGCAGCGCTGTCTCGCAATACGGTGTTTGGTCACTGCTCTTTAAACGGAAAACAGCCTACAATCAAAAAAACATCTTGCCCTGGCTGAAACTCTTTGCTGCTTTCCTTCTGCTCGGCCTTGCTGTCCTGCTTGTCTACTTTCTGTTGATCACGCTTCTGCATTTCCTGCTTCCGGGCAGTGCCGGCCTAGCCGCGGTCATCGTCAGCTTGTTCAATGCTCTCTGCCTGCTGCTCTTCCTCGTCTGGACACTGGTTATCGAGTACTATTTCATCGAGAAAGAGAACGTCTGGGGAAGTATTGGGGCGGCTTTCCGCTGGATACAACAGCACTACCAGAAATTCTCGTCGATTGTCTTCTTCGGCCTGTTGACTTTTATTATCATCAATCTGCTCTATGGAAAACTGCTGCCCGTCAGTTTCGCGCTGACCGCAGCGCCGCCGATCATTCTCCTGATTAAGCTGTTGATCTTTCTCGGATTCTATAATTGGCTACGCTGGTATGTCGTGAGAGAAATTGCGTGATTATTTAGCGCTCTTCTGGGTAGCATCCAAAAAGATATACTCTAATGCTTTTACAAGATCTTGGAGAGGCGATTCTACGATGCCTGGACGGGTCTGGAAGTGAGCCAGCCCGCCGACGTGGAGGAGGCTAGATCGCCTACGCCCACCTGTGATTTTGTGAATCACAGCAGCTGCAAAGCGATTGCGGTCGGCAATGCCTGCGAATGTGTACTCGTCTGTCAGCTGAGGAAGAAGGTGCCACTTGCCTCCGAGCAGACTGTACTGCCTCGCCCCGTATTCGATCCGGTAACTGCCCCAAGATCCAATCGTGTCCGGGAAAGCGAGTGTAGCGGCGGCCTCCACATCCGAGAACCACGGATATGCATTTCGGTCAACAGAACCGTCGATGCAGTAGTACTTTCGCCCGTTCTCGATGAGCATACGAGCGACGCGAGACCATTCGTGCGTGCAATCCTGCGCATTGTACGAGCGCGGAAAGCACGGAAAAGAATTCGTGTTTAATGGGACCTCTAACGTGACGAACATGGGTTGATAGTAGTCGATCGCATCCGCAATGAACTGTACAGGATCGATGATATGATCGATTCCGACACAGATGAATGTTTTAAGGCTCATTGTAATCATGACAAAATTATTTCTTTACATCTATTTCCCGATACCAATCCTGATCTTTCTGCTGCTCATACCCCAAACGTTCAGCAGTCTGATCATAGATTTGTCTTCCTCTCTCCAGCGGTAGTCTTCCATATTCAGAGACCCAACGATTATTCTCTGCACTTTGGACGGAAACAACTTTAAAACCGGTCTCCCGCGCCAGCTGTTCGACGCAGGAAACAAGAAATTTTTTCCAGTCCAATGTTCCCAGACAGCCGCCGCCGTTACTGTGTTGGCCAGTATATTTCCCGATTGGATCAATATATTTCCAGGTAATTCCCTGAAGCTGGTAGATTCGTAATTCATCTCTTTTCCGGGGGAGTACACTGATCAGGCAGCGTGGTTCTCCCTGATGGCCTAGGCAGAAGCTTGCCGGTGAATCTAAGTATACTTCAGCAGTCTTTTTATATTCCCCTTTATCAATCAAAAAATAATCATGATTCTTTTCCCAGCCATATGCTCTGACACCATGCGTTTCCAGCAGCTGGAGAGAAAAGGCGTTGGCGCGCACAGGAGTCATCTCAAATGGCGGGATGGCGCAGTCTCTTAATATTGCGGAAAGATCACAATCTTTCACAAAAGTGGATTTGAGATGATGCAGGAGAAGAGCCGAAGGCAGAACTAAATCATTTGAAAATGAGAAATATTTCCAATCAAGGCAATTTGCTGCTTTCTCCAGCTCATCCCGTTCTAATTTTGTCGTTTCGAGAATTTGTGCAAGCAGAATTTCTTCGGCGGGTCGCGCATCTAGTCTTTGTCTTTCTGCAAGCCAACTTTCAACTAAAGTATGAAGTTCTGCTTCAGGCATCGTTCTCTTTAACCTTTCCTAAATTCACCGGCCGTATCGATCAAATCAACGTGCCCAAGAAACAAGCCGCGGCAGCAATAGCGTTCTAAACCAAGGGCATCAAGAGCTTTTTTCATCTCCTCGCCGCGTTCTACTCTTTGGTCAAATTCCTCTTTGAGATGGCCGACGGGTTTGCCGCAACTAAAGCAACGGATTGGGATGATCATGTTTGTATAACCTCATTTCTGTCATTTTTAGTTTTTTGTCTATTATTATTTCTTTACCTGTACGATTTCTGCCGCTTAGCGCGTGGCTTGGAATCGTTAGGCTTGCAGGATTCATTTTGGCGGACATCAGCGACGAGCAGAAAACGATCGTACTCATCGAAGACCGCTTCTAACTTCTGATTATGCTTTACCAACGCGCGGGCCACGGCAAGACGCGCCGCATCAGCCTGGCCGCTCACTCCACCGCCAAAGAGAGAGATGTCAATATTTACATTTTTAGCGGCATCCCCTGCAAGGGTCAGCGGTTCAGCGATGCGTAATTGCAGCAGTGGGTCCCCATAATAATGAAGAGCCCGGCCGTTGATCGTGACAAAACCTTTCCCAGGTGAAAGCACTGCCCGGGCAATAGCTTTTTTCCGTTTTCCTTCCGTGATGATATTGTTTATTTTCATGGTATTTCCTATTTTTTCTCTCTTATCTTTTTTCTATTCCTTAATGCTCATTTTTTCCTGGAATCTAATCCCAGGGATCTATCTATCTTTTTCCGCCCAAGCCTTTACAGATGTCCTGGACAGTTACATAATGAAGGGTGGGAAACTTTTTGACGGAGGCAGATTGTACTTCCACAACTGCTTTCCCTTCCATTTCTGGAGGGACGCCAATATAACACATCACCCGTTTGTAGGCATCCCGTCCGCGGGTTATTCTCCAGGGGAGCATTCCGCGGATCGCCCGGCGGACAAATCGGTCAGACAGGCGCGGTCGTTTTTGACTTTTAAGTGGGTACCCTCGACGGTCCCAGCGCTGTTTCATTTCCGTCATGACTACGACTCTTTTCCCGCTGACGACAACTTTTTCACAATTAACGACAGCAACTTCTTCTCCGAGGAGAGCATCTTTAGCGACGTGCCCGGCCAATCGGCCCAGTACCATTCCCTCGCCATTGTAGATTTTCATGTGATTATCCTAATATCCTCACTTTTTTCCCATCGGGATTTTTTTGCAATAATTCCTGGATGGAAAGAACAGTTCCTTTTGCTTCTTTGATCTTTTGTTCTGCCTCTTTGGAAAATGTGAAAGCGGCAACGGCAACTTTCTTGCTGAGCTTACCCACACTAAGCACTTTTCCGGGAACGACAATGGTTTCTCCTTCTCGGGCAAATTGTTCGATCTTGTAGACATTGACGGTACGCCGTTGGCGGGTCGGTTTCTGCAGATCGGCGGCGATTCTTTTCCAGAACAGACTGGTACGTGCTTTCGTCTCCAACTCCATCAGCAGAAGTTGCAATTGATAGTTCATCGGGCCTGTGCGTACGGTCATTGTCGTTCTAGAGTGCTTTCTCCAAAGCCTCTGTTTTTTCGATCAGGATCTGAGCGGCAGTATCGAGCATTTCTTTGCAGGAAAGCTGCCCCCAACTTTCAAGAGTAAAGATGATGTTATCAGTATATTCCAGTGTAATTCCGCTGTCAAGATCGGCATAATATTCTAACAAGAGAGAATCACCCATCGCTTCTTTATTCAATTCCAGCTTTCCGTTCTTGAGTGTAAAGACACCGTCTGTTGATTGTCGTGCAACGAGTTCTGGGTTTTTCACTTTTCCCAGATTTAACAGCCCTTGCTTACGGTAAAACGCCCATCCGGGACTCCATTTGGTGTGGTTTTTTCCCTGGCCGAGCACTGCCGTCATCGTTACATCGACTTTCTGTTTGGCCAGCAGCTTGACTACGGGCATATTGGCGTAGACAAATGTGCATTTCGGATCGGCGCTTTCTGCTTCACCCGCATAGACATATCCTTTTTTACCTGCTTTGAGCTTCAGTTGTAATGTACAGCGGGCACTTTTCTCGGTTACTTCTGCTTCATTTTCCGGCAGGCGATAACTCTTCAGATCAGTCTTGATCGGAATCAAGCCCAGACGCAGGGCGAGCATCTCGTCGTAGAGCGCAGAATTATTTTCTTTGATTTCCACATCTTCCACAGCCAAAGTTGGAACTTCTTCGATAATCAGGCGGCGGATCGTATTGACAAATGATTCAGAGCTTCCTTTGACCAGAAACAGCAATTTGTTCTTTTTTCGTTCTTCTTTTATTTTTTCCAGTGAAAGCGCCATTGTCATTCTTAGACGCGTCGTCCGCGTCGACCTCCTTTCATTCTGCAGCCGTTATGCGGCTCCGGGGTCACTTCTTCGATTTTCCCGATGCGGATCCCGACTCGCGAAAGAGTCCTGATCACTGCCTGCGCACCGGGACCAGGGTTGCGTGGTCCATTGTGTCCGCCGCGTGCTCTTACCCGGATATACAGGCCGTTAATCCCTTTCTCCCGACAGATCTCGGCGACTTTTTTGGCAATACCCATCGCCGCGGTCGGTGAACTTTCCAAACGATCTGCTTTTACCATCTGTCCACCGCTGGAGCGGGCAATTGTTTCACTTCCCGTGACATCGGTAACTGTGACAATGGTATTATTATATGTGGAAAGGATGTGGGCGATTCCCCAGCGCATTCTCTGATCAGACCGTGGACCGGATTCCCGTTGAACTTGTTCAATGATTTGTTTTTTCATCTTTTTATTCCTCTGCCGCGACTGCGGGAGTTTCCGAGGCGGGCAGCACACTCTCCGCTGATTTTTGCTCTACTGCTGGTGCTATCTTTTTTGCGGTTGTTTTCCTTGCTGGTTTTTCTTCTACAACTGGCTTCTCCGCAGCTTCCCGCGTGCGTTCGGGATGATCTTCTGTCGCTAATGGAGATGCCGTTTTAAACGCAAGCATACTTTCATCTGCCCGTGATACGAGGTAAGAAGGCGAGGTTATTTCTTTATTGCCGATGAGAATGTGCCGGTGGGTGATAAACTGCCGTGCCTGCTTCATTGTTCTGGCAAAACCTTTCCGATAGATCTGACTTTGCAGGCGCCGTTCCAGGATGTCTTTCAATTCTAATCCCAGAATTTGATCAAGCCCCGCTCCCTGAGCGATGATTCCCGTTCGAAATAATTTATCAAGAATCTGTGATTTTTCTTTTTCTGCTTGAGCGGTCGTTAAAGCGATGAATTTCTTTGCCAAAATTTTATAGCGCCGGAGAAATGAGTTAGCAATGTGGATCTCATGCTTATTCTTCAGGCCGAAATCACGGACGAGAACTTTTTCTGTTTCGATGACCGTCTTATTCCACGGGTGCAGTGGTGTCTCGTACTTCCTTCGATATTGTTTTGGGTCTCCCATTTTTTAGTTGAATTATGCTGTTTATTTTCTATTTTCTGTTCAGTTTTTCTTTTTTCACTCTTTCCTATTTCTTAGCTGCCGGCGCTGCTTTTTTCTTAGCGACTCCAACGACCTTACCTTTATTTCGGCGGAAGTTGGACCGCGTGCGCTGTCCGCGCGTCGGCTGGCCATGGATGTGTCTCCAGCCGCGATAGGCTTTGATCTTCTTCAATCGTTTGACATCATTTTCCTGAATAAAATTAAGAGTGCCAGTCAGTAAGTGTTTATCTTCCCCGTTTTCATAATCTTTTCTGCGGTTAAGCATCCAATCGGGAAAACCATACGCTGCCGGGCTGGTCACGATCTTATCGAGCAGGCCGATCTGTTCGGCAGAGAGGGTACCCGTCTTGGTCGATTTGCGCACTTTTGCCGATGTACAGACTGCGTCAGCGAAGCGCAGACCGACACCTTTGATATTAGTCAGGGCAAAGCGAACGGCTTTTTCTCCAGGAAGATCCACATTCGCAATACGGACAATGTGCTTGAAATTTGCGGGTAATGCTTTCTCTTGAACTTTTTCTGCCATTTTTGAATCCTATTCTGAGATATATTCCATATCTTTCTATATCTTCTACGAGAGAACGATTAAAAACTTACACGGGGTAAGCCCTCTGCGCGTTAACTCGGACTTGGTGGAGAGTGGAAAAGGAGGTGATTTATAAAGGTTTCGGCGGAAGGCTGTTGGTAAAGTGCCAGGCGGTAAGAGAAAGCTGGTCAGAAAAGGGGTTACTGTTTTTCTTTAGATTTCTCCTTTCTTCCCTAAATAATATTTTAAATATTCTAAAAATTCTTTTGAATTTGCAAAATAATTTAAATATGCTCTTTTTAATTATTCTATAGATTTTGCACCAACAAGAACAACATCTTTATTAGGACTACCGCTCTGTAATTTTTCTGCTTCAAGATAATGTTCCGTTGCAAGAGACTCTGCTTCTTCGGGATAACCCCTAACACCTAATTTTGCATTATTCTCTTCTGATACGTCTAACTCAAGTAAAAAGAAGTGTAATTGTTTAAGTTTTGGTTCTATTACTTGTAATGCTTGAGACCAATTCTCCATTTTTGAAAAAATTTTTAGATTGTCTACTTTTTCTTTAATTGCTTTGTAAAGTTCGCCGTTATTAGTCGGTGTTCCTTCTACTTCTTTTTGTGTTTCCATTTTTGCAAATGCAGAACTAACTAATTTAAAGAATTCTTTCCATTCTTCTTCGCCTT
>JACQNE010000012.1 GCA_016203205.1 Candidatus Woesearchaeota archaeon | reverse complement strand
TTTCAATAGAGATATTTTTCGCAGCTTCTCCAATAACTTCAATTCGCCGGACATTTGCATCTCTTACATCTTTATTCTTTGCAAAAGAAACTTTGGTGAACCCCTTAATCGAATCTTTAATATCAGCTATTGCTTCCAAGATATGAACAAGGAAAACTAAATCTTCGTGTTTACTCATATAATCCTTACCTCATCTTTAAGAATTGATTTCTTCAAAAGTGGATGAAGAGATTTATATGTTACTAAATCAACTTTCGTACCCAATTCTTTCTCAAGATCAAATGCCAAACCAACAAACTCCAGACCCATTCCCTGATACGGTTCAATGAGGATATCAATATCACTCTCTTTCGTCTGCTCCCCCCTCGCATAGGAACCAAATATCCCCGCTTTCTTTATCCCTTTTTTCTTCAGAAGACGAATTAATACTGGCTTCAACCGTTGGAGTTCTGAAGAGTGTTTTACAAGAGATTTAATGGTCATTTATTGCCCCCTCTTCTGTTCTCCCCTCGCATACGAACCAAATATTCCCGCCTTAACAGCTCCCCGCTGCTTCATTAATGGAACAGCGATGGAGGTGATCGTACGCAATGATCCTTTCTCCGCAGGTTTTGTTTTCGCATGAAGAGCCATAGAGACACCTATTTGACTTGATACGTTGCCAGATCACATCCTGAATCAAAGTAGCATTGGAACACGCCGGCAACGGAGGAAACTTGCTTCAAGACATTCCCGCTGTTCTTTTCCAAAGCATCATGGATGCGCTTGAACAGGTCTGCTTCTTGGGCATCGACGGCTTGGACCGTAAGATCAGCACCGTCTGGGGGGAGGGCAGTGACACAAGCGCCGTCACTGCAGGTAGTTCCGCTGGGGCAGGCGATAACCTCCGAATCTTCTTTGTCATTTTCTCCACAGATGTATTCGTACACATACGGTCCGGTGTTTCCTTTTTGCAGCCCATCAGCAGTTGCAGAACAGGTATCGGTAAAAACATCGGTTCCAACCGTAACCGTTCTTTTATTATAGATATTACTGCCCCCATCGCTATCTTTACAGAGAGATACTGGTGGAGCTTGAGAACAGCCGCTGTAATCAAAGACAAAACAACCCGGTTTACAACCAAGAGTACCGCTCTTATATCCCTGAGAGACACATGTCTGACCACCAAAATCCGTACCATCACAGACTTCTCCAGTTTCTCTCTGGTTATTACCGCAGACGGCAGAAGTAGCGGCTGTTGTTACACAAGCGCCGCTTTTACAAGACTTCCCAGTTGGACAAGCTTGAACTTTAGTGTCAGAACTGCCATCGGCTTTACAATAATATTCATACACATATCCGCTTTCAGCTACCGAACCAATACCATTCGAATTAGTGCAGTAATCGTTGTACGTGTTTGGGTTATTGGGAAGAGTCAATGTCCCTTTCTTGTCGAGATCTAATCCATTATCTGTCTCCGTACAAGTTGTTGCCGTTTTAGGAATTGTTGAATCGCCGGTAATAGACACGTCTGCTTCTGCTCCAGTTGGCCCGGCAGTAAGCACCCCATTGATCTGGCCTGAACCAGATGTGGAATATGTAAGAGTTTTAATACTATTGTCCGTGAAGATCCACTTTACAAACCCTTTTCCCGCATTATAATTTCCACTTTGGCCAACATTAGATACGGTTACCCCAGAGGGGATTGTTTCACGAACAATATACCCAGTAGTACCATCCGTATTAACAGTGATTGTAACATCACCACCAGAGATAAATCTAGTCGCTCCAAAAGATAGTACCTGACTCACCGAGAGTACGACAATTACTAACCATAACAATATTTGTTTTTTCATAGCATCTACCTCTAGGAAGTTGTACACAAAAGCTCTTCATCAAGCTGTTTGTTCATGAATTTCTTAAATTCAAGATCAGTGTAAGGCGTATCTTCGTTCAGTTGTGCGTTCATGAATTGTTTAAACTGTAAATCAGTCAAAACACAACACACATTTGACCAATCAGCGGATGGACAAACCGATGGTTGCGGCAGGGTAGCAGTCGTCACACAAGCGCCGTTGGTACAGACCAATCCCGTAGGACATTGTTCAAAAGTCCACGCGAGAGTATTGGATGGAACATCACAATAATACTCAGATACATCAGTGGGATTAACACAAAAATCCGTCTTTGATTCTACTTTCTTAGTAATACTATTCCAGCCCTTGACCGTGCCAGCCACGCCATAATTAATGGATTTGAACTGAGATAGAGGCTGTTCTACGCCGGCTATTTGGTCGTTAGTTTGACCAAAATAATCACTATCAGTACAGACCGGTGTTTTACACAAACCATCAGTACAGACTAACCCAGAGAGGCAATCACCAACTCCAGAACACGCGCCACTAACATCTTGGAGTGGCGTCTCAGCACCAACAACTTCTCCACCAGCGACGGGTTGAGGTCTACACTCACCGCTATCACAGAATTTGCTTGCACATTGCAAACTAGCTGTACACTGGGCTCCAACAGGCAATAACTCTTCCGCAGAGGGTTCTTCTTGGACTGGAACCGTACATACACCACCAGCACATAACTTACTTTCACATTGTTGATTATTATTACACGCAGCCCCTTCTCCCAACTTGGCAACCGGCGCAGCGCCGACATAAAATGGAGTCTGCGGCTGTTTTTTGGTGATCAGATTAACGTCCGTATCCTTATCATACACTTCAAACACGGTAAAACTCAACCCAGACAGGCCGGATTGTAAAGCTTTGACGTTCTTGATCCTGACCAGAGGCACGAGTGGTTTCTTGGTAGTAGAACCTACTTCACGTAACGTTTTCATCGGTTTCCCGTCTTTCAGATCAGTAGACATCCCCACGACTTCCCAGACTTCAAAACCAGCCGTTTTAGAACTGGTGACACTTAACAAAGTAATCCCTTTCACTACTGGAACAAAATCGGTTTTGCTCATTTGAATTATCTTGGGATCATAACGCAATAGAAAACGGAAGCCGTAGGCATCGCCTTGGCCGAGATTGGCGTAGACAGCCATCGCCTGTGTTTCTCCCACTTTCATCGTCGTTCCTGCTTTGATTGGAATACCCGCTTCACCAGCGGTCAGCGCTGATGGAGCGATGGCGACCGCTTTCCCGGCGAATTCGGTGCCATACAAAAGTACGGCGGCAATTCCCGCCACGAGGACGATGGCAAAGATGATCAGCCCGATCATCCGTCCCTTGTGCTGGACGACGGGAACCGCTGTTGAAGACTGCGGTTTAGAAGAACGTACTGCTGGTTTTGCTTGTTGTACTGCCATGAATCACCTTTTTGTTTGAGAGGTTTTAATCTTTTATAAAGTTACCTTTTGTTTGCTTCTGTTTCAGACCAACTCTGGATCATCGCTTTGATCAGCTTATTCAGGTTCTTGATATTTCCCTGCAATTTTTCTGCCCACATCTTTTGTTGATTCTTCTTGATCCAGTCCACATCCAATTTATTGATAACGCCATCGCCATTCAGATCGCCATAGACACCAAATTCATCACTGAGGTCTTGCTCAACCCCGCCGGGAGTGCCGACATCAAGGTCTTGACCAGGCAGTTCTGCGCCAGGAAGGCCGAGGTCTTGTTTAACAGCAACGTCGGCAACCGTTGCAGAAGGATATTTGTTTTTGAACGCGGTTTCGCCCAAAACATGGAAACAGATAGATTCTGATTCTAGTGCACTTCCGGGAGCATCACTAGGAATAAGATTCCCGCTTTGATCTATTGCCATTACTTTACAAGGATTGTCCTGGGGTGAATTGCCAAATCCACGAGGGACAAAATAGATCGGGACGGTTTTATCTTGACCAAAAGCGAGAGGTAAGTTGAATTTGACGATGTCACCGAGAGGTTTAACCAGCGAAGCCGGTTGTTGCACACCTGCGAGAGGAACAGAAACCTTGTTATCATCCGAGATGGTCTTGCCGCCAACAAACGGACCAAATATATACCAAAGGTCATACGTTTCAGTCGTGGCATCGTATTCCTGCTGAAAATAATATTCAGATGTTCCATCTGAGCCGAATTTCATCGGCCCGTAGATAAACGGCCCGCCCGTCTTGGAATTATAAAAATTAACGAATCGCTCCATGTTCGGATCGGAGAAATCATAATAATCTGTGCTACTTGGAATTTTAAATGCGGCAACTCCCACTTTGGCGGAAAATACTTTTTTACCAGAAATCTCTGTCGTCAGCAAGAGAAAGCCGTTGATCTTTTCTGCTTTTGTCACTTTCAGCATGAAGAGATATTTGTTCCCAAAATTATCGGTAATGGTGATTGTTCCAGAATCCCCTTCTTTTAAAGACGTGCCACCCACATTAGTCTGAAAATAATAGGGGAGAGCAGATTCTTTTAAAGAACTAGCTGAAACATGACCCGATGTCGTCTGAAAACGATACTTCCATACTCCAGATACAGAATTTACAGCTACCAATCCGACACTAAAAGGGACATCATCGATCATAAAATACTGAACACTTTTTGGCTGCGAGTTTACAGTTCCTTCGAAATCAGGTACCCCTCCGGCAGTGAAACGATACGACAGGGGGGTAGTAAGAAGCTGGGGTTGGGAAACCGCTGAGGAAGAAAAGTATTCATCCAAGAAAGAGGTTTCGGTAATCCCGGGAGTTGTCACTTTTAATTGGGCTTTATAAGCACCCTGCGAAGAAACGATAAAAGTTAAAACCACATGGTCTATATTGAGAACATGGGTTTTTGAATCAGAGGCTTTTACGCCACTAAATGTCTTAACCTTTTTGTTATCCAGAAATAATTCAAAATCGTGCGTTTGGGGAGATTTAAGAGTTTCCACCCACGAAACTTTCACCGTGTGTAATTTACTCAAAATAGTAAACTGAAAACTTTTTGAACCAATATTTTGAGAGATGTCAAACACCTTGGTGACCTCTTTTTTCTCCACAAAATCACCCAGTTCAGTACTTACTGATGGAGTATAGACGGCAAATACTGAAACCGAAAAAATCATCAGCACCAGAACAAGCAACACTGTTTTCTTGGCATTAAACATCAAGCATTCACCTTTATACCTAAAGTAGATATTCAAAGTTTATAAAATTATTGTTTTGGAACAGCGCCACTTTCTGCCCTTCCAGAAGAAAGCCATTTCTCAATTGCATTCATGATTTTCTCGAAATCACCCAAGCGTTCCGTCAGGAGTTCGTAAATAGTTTCATCATTGATCTTTCCGTAACGATGAATAAGAATATTTCTCAACCCTTTCATCTCTTGAGCAAGGGCAATTATTGATTTTGGAAAAATCCTCTTCTGGGCCAACCCCCCAAAGATGTCATCAACTGTGCCAGGAACGCCCAGACGATGAAGAGAATAGATCATCGAGAAAATATCTACCACCGCCTGAATCACGAACTCTAAACGCTTGTAAATACCGTCTTTGACCAATCCCAAAGAAAGAAATTCGCCAACATCTTCAGGCAAGCCTTCTTTAATGATCTCTAAACTATCTTCAATCTCCCGGATCTTCTGCCGGATCTTGGTGGTAGTCATATTTCCACCCGAGATTTGTCTTTGGCGATATAATAGTCATAGTACGGCTTAAAGTCTTCGTAGTTGCGGATGGTCTCTAATGCTTTTGTAATAACCATTCTTTGGTTTGGCGTATAAAGCAGTTTCCCCTGAAATACTTCGCGTTGAACATAAACCGGAAGGTCTTCAAAAATAGTGACGTCGTATTTTTCAGGCAAGTCGGCCAACAGGCTGATTCTCGCTCGTAAGCGTTCCTTGGCCGGAAGAGTAAGTGAGACGCAGATATCTACATCTGAAAGCGGAGTCGCTTCGCCGCGGGAGACAGAACCGTATAAAAACACGAATACCGTCTTGCGTAGCAGTTTCTTCTTCTTCAAGAGGTCGACAATCATCTTTTTAAAATCCATGATTCATGAAAAAGAATAAAACTTTTTATATCTTTCCAAAAAGACAACTCATCAAGACCATTCGTCGAACATCGCTTTGACCAGCTGATTCAAATTCTTGATATCGCCCTGCAATTTTTCGCCCCACATTTCTTCTGGGTTTTCTATGATCCATTTCACATCAAATTGATTGACGGCGCCACTGCCGTCCAGATCGCCTTCTAGAACAGGGGACCCTGGAATCACTAAAGCGGGAATCTGAACTAATGGCAGCGCAGTGAGAGGACACGGATCGGAAGCAGCACCATAGGGAATACCCAGCACCTCTTCGGAAAGCGTGGGGGCGCTGATGACCAATTCCACCACGGGACTGTCTGGAGTATTTAGAGGCGGATAAACCAAATTATTTATTTTCGCGGGAAAAAATGTTCCGCCGGCAGCGATCAATTTAAAAGGAGCATAGTTTAAGGCAGCAGGAGCAACAGAGGGAGTAGAATCATAAATCCCGGATGGTGAATGAGGCACATCTTCTAACTGCAAGCGTGGAACATTTTCAGCAATCTTCAGTTGATAATTACAGGAATTATATTTGAAATTGAACTGATCACCGCCTTTCAGAGAAAGCGCAAATTTTAACTCACTGCTTAAGACAGGCAGAGGAACAACTGTCCATTGATTGCTTTGACAATAATAATTTCCGTAGTAATGGCCGTTGGGCACAAGTAATCCACGATCTTTGTAAGGATCAGACGATGAAAAGAGCTTCCCGCCGCACTGGATCCATTTCTCGCGCTTGTCGACAGATTCAACCCCATAATGTGTGCATAAAAACTGAGGATTATCTTTATTTATTCCATTTGGTGAAGTGATTCCAGCCCCTTTCTTCTCCACCACATTATTACTATCACATTCATACCAGTGATACGCTACTTCGGTGTAAGGTAGTTGATCTATTTTTTTTACTGTTTCTTTCTTGAGGCACACTGCATCAAATAAATAAGTTTCAGCAGTGGCAGTCTCACCATAAATACTTTTGATTAATCCTTGACGCACGCTGTTACAGGCAAAGGACGAGCCTTGCGCTAGGGGAACTCCACAAATTTGATCACAGGTAGCACCATCACAAGCGGAGGAAGTAATAGTAGCTATTTGACACGATGGCGGGGGGTCACCTGCTTCTGCTTCCACAGTAAAAGTTAAGAAAAGCAAGATCAGAACAAGAGGAATCGTCATCCATTTTACCATTAAACACCTACCAATGGAATATCCATTTCATCTTTAGAAGTTTTTTGAAAGTTATAAAACTTTCTGTGACAAATTTCTGTAATCAAATCCGGGCAGAGCAAGTTGGAAAAAAAAAAGAAAGCGCCACGGCCCGGACTTTCAAAGAGCCAGACCATCTTTTGAGCGCTCGCGGCTGAGCAGAGATGCGAAGCCGCTTCGCCTTTCAGATGGCAGGACATCTGTTTGAACCGGGAATCCCAAAGGGACGAGATATCTGCGCAGATGTGGTTATCATGTAAGGAATAATTCCAATCTAACCAACGCATATAGCAATCTCGCGCAGTACCGGGTTGTGCCACCGTGGCGCGATGGTGTGCAGGCGGCACACAAGAAAGAATTAAAGCGCCGGTTATTTAAACTTTGCTTTTTTCCGACAAAATCGATATCAAAATATCTTAAAATAAAACTCCCAAATCAAGAAAACAAAGAGAGCAAAAACCAAAAAATTATTCCACGTTCTTTGGCGTCGTGCGGTGAATCTTCGCAAAGTAAGGGACAGCAACGACATAATCTTCACCAAAGCCGGCGATGTCACCGTCGATCGCTTCGCACGTTTTCCGTAACTTTGAAACAGCCCGTTTTAATTCCACCAGATCTTTATCTTTTAACGGTTTAATATTGATCAACGCGATCGTCGATCCTTCGCGCAGGACATCCAGCACTTCTTTGATGTCTTCAAACTCTTCCATCACAAACGGACGGACGGTAACCTTAGAGCGTTCATCAGAACCGCTTTGATCATGCGCCAATTCAACGTAATCTTCGCCCGACTGCACATCAGTCTGTTCTTCTTCCGCGGGCTTCAAAAATCTCTCTCTCAACTGTAAAAAAAAGTCCTTCATAGTCGCACCCTCTCCACCATTTAACCTCACTTAAGCATCATTAAGCATCAATTGTAGTTTCAGAAGAGAGTGAGCTCATATATAAATGTTTTTATTGTCAAGTCACTACGATTTTAAACAGCAGAACGCCTGATCAGATCTGCTCAGAACATGATATCATTCAACATCGACACGAAAGATATTGGAGTACGCTTTGCTTTTCCGCCGCTTACCTTTCCCGTATTCTACCGCCGCCCGGGGCAGGCTGAACGTACCGAGGATGTTCAATTTCGCCCGCACTTTGTAGGTGATGATGCGATGCTCGTGGGCATCGAGTTCAGCCAAAGACCAGGTTACTTTTGTGCCGTGCTTGCTGTGATTAATCTCTTTCGGCCGCAGTGTTCCCAGATCAAGACTACGCTCAACATTGACGATTGCCGGAACAACATCAGTAATAGATACATCTTTGAGCGGCGTGGATGTCCGATTGGCTAATTCCAACGTGATCTTGAGTTCAGACAAAGTGCCGGCCTCACCATGATGGGCTGTGGCTGCTTTTTTTGTTAACAGAACCGGCGAGCGGACTTTCCAATAGAACAATCCGAGAGCCGCAACGAGGAGGAGGAGATAAAATAAAAGACGGTAATTGACGACAAAACGAAGAGTAGCCGTTTCGGCAGGAGCTAAGGTCAATTGCCAGGCCAGATAGCGTTTTCCTTCTTCCCGGATCGTCCGCCCTTCCCCCTGCGTGAACAGGGAAGACCAGAACGTTGTGGGGTATTTCACTTCCTGCGTATTGAGAACATTACCTTTATTGGTAAAATTCAACTCAAAGAAATGCTTGAGGAATACTGTTTGCTGATGAACGGAGACGGCAAAATCAGAGATGATCGGAATCACTTCTACTTTTTTATTGATGCCCTTCACTACCTGCCCATCTTTTTCCAGGACGAAGACAAGGGTATATTCCTTCGGCTGCTGGACCTCGCTCGGCTCGACGGAAAATTCCACGGTCTTTTTCTGGAGCGGCGGCAGATCAATGGTCACTTCTTTGTTAAATTCAGCCATCTCGCTCTGCAGCCGGACGGTAAGCGCCGCCAGATTGAGAGGATTCTTATTCTCTAAAAAGAGTTTGATGGAAACGGGATTATGGGGAACAATCTTATCGTTCATATCGATGGAAACTTTGACGACGGGAAGATAATCGCGCGGTGATTCCGGCCATAATATCAAAGGAAGAGGAACTTTCTCTTCGCCGCTCTCGCTGTTGACAACAAGCGTCGGGGCGTAGCTGTTTGGGGTTAAAACTGCCGTCGGAGAGACGGAAACGCGCACGGTGATGGTATGGCTCTGGCCCGGAACAAGACTGACCTGGCGATCACTCAAAGGAATAAAATCGACGTTCCAATCTTTGTCGTAGGAAATCAGCTTGTATGTCTGCGCAAAGCTGGCGGTGTTCTTGATCGTCACCTGAAAGACTGCTGTTTCGGAAGGCACGATCTGATCTTTTTCGGCAGCGACCGAAATTGCCGAGCCGCTGGCTGCTGAGAGCAGCGGAAGAACTAACAACAGAAAGATTCCACCAACCAATAAAAGACGATGTTTCCCCACAACCACACCTCTACGACACTCTTCACGAAATAATACTACTATTTAAAAGCTTCGTTTCAGTGTACGTATTTAGTTAAGTCTGTGCGGGCGAGGTCAAGATGGTCTGCCGAGCGCTGGCTTTGAGTCAGAAATTCAGAGTCTCGCTTGTCTCTGAGCATAGTTCTGGAGAGAAGATGTTCCATTCTCAGGGCGAGACGAGGCAGACCGACCCGCCCAAGCACAGACTTAATACGTACGTTTCAGTGGCACAATCCGAAAAGTGAGTGATGGTGACGCCAAATGGTCGCTGAAGGATAGCTATAATACGGGAACTGGTCCGATTTTCTTCTGTATCCCTGAAATTTCTGAAAATCGGCTTCAGCGACGGCTCACCATCACTCACAAAAGGGATTGTGCCGTTTCAGTGGCACGTAGAAACATTTAAATAGTCTGCTCGTTTAATTTATTTCACAAAAAGAAGTGATAAATGTATGGTAGAGGAGAGCGTATTCCGCGCCGCAATCGGGTTCTTGGACAAGCTAGGGGTCTATGATATCATCCTTCCGTTTCTGCTCGTCTTCACTCTCGTATTTGCCATCTTGGAAAAAACCAAGATCCTGGGTGTAGAAAAAGTAAAAGATCAGGAATACACCAAAAAAAACATCAACGCCATGGTTGCGTTTGTCACCGCCTTCTTAGTCATCGCCTCTACGCAGCTGGTTGCCGTGATCAACAGCGTGATGGCCAACGTTGTGTTATTGCTCATCCTTTCCATCTGCTTTCTCATGCTTGTCGGTTCATTTTACTCGGACAAGGAATTCAGTCTGGAGAATTCACCTAAATGGGTCACGTTTTTGATGGTATTTATGTTCATTGGCATCATCCTCATCTTCCTCAACGCCCTGGACTGGCTGGAAACGGTCTTTGGTGCTGTTTTTCTCCTGTTTACCAGCCTGGATGCAGAATGGGCCGCAACGACTTTATTCCTGCTCATCATCATCGGATTCATCTGGTACGTCACGCATGAGCCAAAACGTGCCGGCAAGCCGGAAGAAGTAAAGAAATAAAAAGGACAAAAAAATCAAAGAAGAATACCCAGAGAAAAAGACAGAAGAAAAGAGGATCAAATAAATTATCAAAAAATTATTGGCAGTGAAAAAGGAGGGATTGATCGATGGTAAACACGGCAAGCACACTGGTGCAATACATTCAAACGTATGGAATCTTAGATTTTTTTCTCCCGTTTATCCTGGTCTTCACGATCGTCTATGCCACACTGGCCAAATTGAAGATCGTCGGGGAAGGGAAAAAGCAGTTTAACATCATCATCGCGTTGGTTCTGGCACTTCTTTTTGTCGTGCCGCATATGATCGGCACCTATCCTTTGGGCTACGATCCGGTCGTTGTGCTCAATACTGCCCTGCCCAGCATTTCTTTGGTCAGCGTTGCGGCAATCATGGTCCTGCTCCTGATGGGAGTCTTCGGAACAAAATTTGCTCAGGGTGCAGTTCCATTTATTGCTCTGGTCTCGCTTGGTTTTGTCGTCTATATCTTCGGTGCCGCCCTCAATCTCTGGACTGGACCGTATGATGCGTTCTCCTGGTGGTCGCCGCAATTGACCGAACTGCTTGTGGTCATCCTCGTCTTTGGCTTGATCATCTGGCTGATCGTCAAAGAGCCGGCAGGAGAAGGAAGGGGGATGATGGGAGCGCTGAAGAAAGGCAGCAACCTGATCAAGAATATGTTCGAAAAGGTCTGATGAATTACGGTTCAAACACATAAAAACAATCATGGTAACTGTCCTCGATGTCGGCCTCCTGCAGGCTTTTGATTTTGTCTTTCCATTTATTTTTATCTGGGCAATTGTGTATGCCATCCTGCAGAAGACAAAAGCGACTGGCGGATCTGTGGGGATTGACAGTATCATTGCGACAGTCGCCGCATTTATGAGCATCCTTTCTCCCGCAGTCACCCAGATCATCAATTTCATGATTCCCTGGTTCGCTGTCGTGATCATCTTTTTTCTTCTTCTCCTCCTCGTCTTCCGCACCTTCGGCGCGAAAGATGAACATATCCTCAGCGCATTGACACATGACAAATCTGTCCTCTGGGTCATTCTCGGTATCGGTCTGGTAATCGTCTTTGCGGCGTTTAGCAATGTCTTTGGCCAGTCCTACACCGAGCAAGCGTTTCAGGGAGAAGGAGCGATGGTAAATGCAACGACCGGCGTGGCCACGACAAGCTTTGAAACAAATGTTGCGGGAATCTTGTCCAACCCAAAAGTTCTCGGCGTGATCATCCTTTTTGCCATCGCCGTCTTTGCGATTGCGTTATTGAGCGGAAGTAATGCGAAATAAACGCTTGAAAATCATCTCCAATTTTCTTTAAAATCTTTTTCAAAAGCACCGTAATCATCAGTCATTTCCTCTCCTTTTCGGATATTTTTCACTGCTGTTGTTATGACCTCTTCTTTATCTTCAAGATAAGCACTTAAACAGTTTGGATTCTGGGAGTGATTAAAGTATCGGGCATCATCAGAACAAAAACAATATTTCCCGCTTTTCTTGCTGAGCCAGCTATAATTTGCGAGATACACTTGAACCGGTTCTGGAAGTTTAAGGATGGTCCTTTTTGTGAATTTCAGATCAAATCCCGGCGTAAATTTCCAGATGATCGTTCCTTTTTGGATGAATTCGTCAGCAAAGAGACCAAGCCCCTGAATTTTGCTGGGAAGCACTTTCGTTTTTACAAAGAGCATAAACAGGACACCGGATCACTTCTTCTTCATCTTCCCGGTGAGATGTGATAATTCTTTTACGTTCTCGACGAATTCGGGAATGACATCTTTAAACACTTTTCCTACTGCTCCCAATTCTGTCCCGACATCACGCATCCGCGCATCATAATCATCTAATTTACCAAGCACCCCCTGATGCAGGACTTTAAAATCTTCTTTGAGCTTCTGCACGTCATTCGTCAGCTGGCGCTGTTTCTCTTCAACTTTCTCTTTCCACTCGATGATCTTTCTCACTTCAGTGATCAGCTGTTCCCATTTCTCATCGATAATATTCTCGGCGATTTCCGCAATCCGGTCGTATGATGCCAGATTTTCCTGCGGAGCCGACAGCGCTGATTCCATCTGCGGCGGGGGATAGCCACCAACATCGGGATAGGAAGAGGAAGGCCTGCCTTCCGGCACCGGCGGCCCTTGATCTGATTGCATGAGAGCAGCACTGACCTGATCAGGACGATAGCCTCTTCGTGTCATTTCCGCCATCACTTCCGAATCTTCCATCCCCGAATCCCGCAGCTGCATGATATCCGAACCAATATCCGCATTTTGTTGAGCAAATAAAGCCATTGTCAACCACCTTCTTTTTTCTTTGATTTTCTTGTTTTATTACCTTTTCTTTCGTTCTTCTCTTCAATACTTTTTTTTGAAATACAGGGTTATATTCCCCAGTGATATTTAATGATTACCATGATGCCGTTCGGCTAATTTTGTTTCCACGAGACGTTCCACATCGCGCTGTGTGGCAAAGTTTAATGGATTCCACAGATCCACGTAGCGCTTAAGGACGGATACTTCTTCGATCCCCGCCGTCTGGCGCAGTTCCTTGACGACGATATCCATTTTCTGGATCAAGGCATCGTGGTTGCGTTTGAGATCCAGCAGTTCGTCGCCCAGCAATTTTACCTCTTTTTTCAGGTCAACATTCTTCTTGACATAATCATTCTTGAAAATATCCATCTGCCGCAGGAGATTATTGACTTTGCTTTCCAGCCCTTTTACCACAACATATAATGTATTTGGATCAAACGCCGCTGTTGGCGGAGAGGGAGGATTAACCATAGTGATCTGGTCTTTGTAAAGAAAGTCAAGATAATAAAGTTATGTGAGTATTCTAAAGTAGTATTCGCTGGTTGAGAAATTTTTTGCTTTTAGGATTAAGATGCTTTTGCTCCACGGCTGGTTGAGCAGCTTTTGATACCACCTATTCTCGCGATGGTTTATGGCTAAAATAATTTTTCTATGATGTCCAAGCAGAAGAAGAACACAGGCACACTCAGAAAATGGATTGTGCCAGATTTCAGAAAGAATAATAAACCTTCATTCCCTCACTATCAAAAAGATGGTAGATGAACAAAAAGCCTGTTTCACATACGAAACATATCACGAGGGAGAGAATAAGATTCTCAAAGTCTCTTTGGAAACGTGTACTTTTCCCCCTTCCATCGAATACAGCGAGCTGTGCATGTCCAAGATCATTGACCTGCTCTCGGAAAATAGCGGTGTCACGATCATCACGCTGACGCAGCAGCGCGAATATGAGTATGATTATTCTCAGACAAAATTGCTGATGGAACTTGCTGAATTATATCAGCGTCTTAACCATGAAAATCGCCGCAGCTACTCCCATCTGGTCACCAACCCCATCACTGAACGTTATGTTCGGGGGAGCTATGCCCTCTTCCAGAGGATCATTTCTAAGCGGCTCAAGGAAGACCCTTTCGCCGCCTATGTAGAACTTAAGCGCCTGGAACGTCAGGAAAAGCTGAAACGCGAACAAGCTATTGATCAGCGCCAGATCGCCAGCCAGGACCGTTTTATTCAGATCATCCGGCAAGTTGTCCAATTACTCGAACAGCTTCGCCTGATCGCGTTGTTGCTGCCGTTCAGCAAAGAGTATCATCTTTCGGAACGAGTCATCTATGGCAATGTTTTCTTCCCCACCACCCGGCCGGATTTCATGTACACCAAACTCATCACTGCTTTTCCGGAAGGAGAACTAGTTGAAACGTATAAATTCAACAGCGGCCCCGATGTCTGCGAAGTCAATGTCTTCCAGCAGGATGATGACATCAAGACGATGTATCATCTGACGCCGCCGGAATTTGCGTTTACTGAAGATGAATACCGTCTTTTAGATGATGCCAAACGGATCATGTCCGAGCATAAGCCCGGCCGCGAGGAATTTGTTGACCCCCAGCGCATGCGTGAAGTCTTCTATTCCATCGGCAAGGATCTGCTCAACGATCTCTTGGAACAACGCGCGTCGAATCTTGACGACAAACGTGTAAAACAACTGGCTCAGGCGCTTCTCCGCTACACGGTCGGCTTCGGCTTGATCGAACTGCTTCTTGCTGATCCAAAAGTGCAGGATGTTAATCTCAATGCGCCGAATGGCGAACTTCCTATTTTTATCGTCCATCAAGATTATGGCGACTGCATCACCAACATCTATCCAACCCGCCTGGAAGTAGAAAGCTGGGCGACGAAGCTGCGCCTGATTTCCGGCAGGCCTCTAGACGAAGCCAACCCGATTCTGGATACAGAACTGAAAGTGACCGGTTTCAGCTCGAGAGTTGCGGCGATCAGCGCTCCTCTTAGTCCCAATGGATTGGCATTTTCTTTCCGCCGCCATCGTGACTATCCCTGGACTTTCCCATTATACCTCCAGCCAAAGATTGGGTTTATCAATCCCCTTGCCGCAGGCCTCTTGAGTTTCCTCATCGACAATAATGCCACCATATTAGTTGCCGGAACACGCAGCAGCGGGAAAACATCATTTTTAGGTTCCCTGCTCGTGGAAATCATGCGCCGTATCCGCGTCCTGACGATCGAAGACACCTTTGAACTTCCGCAGGAATCATTGCGAACGTTAGGCTACAATCTGGAATCGCTGAAAGTGGCATCGGCGCTTTCTGCTCCCGGTGCGGAAGTTGATCCTTCCATCGGCATCCGTTCTACCCTCCGCCTGGGCGATTCAGCGATCTTCGTCGGTGAAGTCCGGTCCAAAGAAGCAATCGCTTTATTTGAAGCGATGCGTGTGGGTGCCGCAGCTAATGTTGTCGCCGGAACGATCCATGCCGATTCCCCATACGGAGTTTATGATCGGGTCGTCAATGACATCGGTGTCCCTAAAACATCGTTCAAAGCGATTGACATCATCGTCACGGCTAACCCGGTTATTTCTGGACTCAAGAAATTCAAGCGCGTCTTACGGATTACGGAAGTGCGCAAAGAATGGGATGAGGATCCATTAAAAGAAAATGCGTTTGTTGATCTGATGGTCTATAATCCGATCACAGACCAGCTGGAAATTACAGATGCTTTACGTAATGGAAATTCTGACATCCTCAAACGCATGGCTGGCCGGATCAAAGAATTCGCCGGCGATTGGGATGCTGTCTGGAATAATATCGAATTGCGGGCGCAGACAAAACAGGAGATCGTCGTGCAAGCACTGGAAACGCAGAATCCGGCATTGCTGGAAGCCGAATTTGTGATCAGAGCCAACGATCAATTTCATCTCATCTCCGATGCGATCAAAGAAGAGAAAGGGAGATTGGACAATAGCGAGATCCTCTTGCGCTATAAAGACTGGCTGAAAAGGGAAGCACGGAAGAAAAAGCTGTAGAGTCGAAGGGTATTTGTTGAGCTGGTGGCTGGGCCAAGAAAAGCCTGCCAAAAAAGCTCAACAAATACTTCGGAGGTAAATTCTTTTAAATAAGTGAGACTTTAGAAGCCAGAAATGCAATCACTCGAAGAACTGATGGAACTGGCAGAAAACCGGGAAAAACTAATCACGACAATCAATAGTGTCAAAGCCTATACTCACGTCGTCCACCGCTGTGGTTACCGGCGGATAGGAATACAAGTATTGGATTATGGTACAGAAGCCTTCGCCTATACTTCTTTTAATGATCCCGCAGGACAGATCACCAGAGTAGAAAAAGGGCTTCATCAGCCAGATATTGTTGCTTCCGTTGAAGAGCAGGTGCTTACAGAAATCATCGACCGGGCAGAAGAGATCCAGAAACATCCGATCACTGCTGCGTTGCATTATGCCCGACAGTTCACCATCAGGCCGCGCCGTGCATATCTGAAAATAATGAGAGCTTTGACTGTTTAGAGAGCTTTGCGTAATTATTTCTTCGTACCCCTAACGGGCTTTGTGTCATAAAAGTGCGGGAAAGCGTCTCACCTCGCTCTTAAGAGCGAGGCTTGAACAGAGACGCTTTCTAATCCCCGCACTTTGTGACATAAATAGGCTAGAAAGCCATTCATCCTCGTCTTAAAAGACGAGGCTTTCTGGCCTATTTAATGTAAAAAGTCTGCCACCTGGCCAAGAAGTTACGTGAGAATGTATGCATGCTGTTATCTACCCC
This sequence comes from Candidatus Woesearchaeota archaeon, assembly GCA_016203205.1. Lineage (GTDB taxonomy): Archaea > Nanobdellota > Nanobdellia > Woesearchaeales > GW2011-AR9 > JACOZP01. The sequence continues at coordinate 763 of JACQNE010000012.1, read as the reverse complement.
GACTGAAGATTTTTAGCGACGAAAGAGCATAAAAATCATAGGGAGAGCACAATGTGGTGCGGAGTGAAACGGAGCAAGTTTTTTCCGTTCCGATACTTGCGTTCTTAGAGTTTACCGGCCGGAAAAGTGCCCGCCTATAGTTGTAATGTTTCTTTTGTTTTATCCAAAATGCGTTTTGCTAATTGAAGCAATTCTTGATATTCTTTATTCTCCAACGAGAGTTTTGTGCCGTATTGATAGTTTTCTCTAATGCTTACAGCCGTTTCTGGAGATTCTTGGGTTTCTGTTATGTTAAAAGTGCTTACTTTTTCCAAGTCTTCTTGGCTGATGGTTATTTTATTGTCTTCAATAAGGCTGGCAATAAGGGCGAAAGTACATTCTTGATTTCTTGTTTCGTAACCAAATTTTGCGAGAATGGCAAGAAAGCAATGATAAATGACATAAAACAAACTGCTGGGGCACCAATCGGTGTAACCTCCTCTTTGAAGATAAATGGTCACTTTGAGATTATGTTCTGCTTTGGCTAGATGTTCTCTTGCTTTTTGAAGATCGATATCAACTCTGACTAATCCGCGATGTTGCTTTCCGGTTTGGAGTTCTTTCTTGGCTTTATTCAAACACCAGTCCATTTTATTCTTTGCGTGACTCATTGTAAATCTCCAAAAATTTTTCTTCTCCCATAACAACCATACCTTTTATCGCATTGAGAAGTGGTTTGTCTCTCTTTTTAATGTTTTTGATGATATCCTCATATGTTTGGTAC
>JACQNE010000010.1 GCA_016203205.1 Candidatus Woesearchaeota archaeon | reverse complement strand
TGCGGTGCACAGTGCCGATTTTCAGAAGTTGTATCCGATAAGAAATAGACGGGTTCTCGTTGAAAATCGGTTCTTAATTTGGTCTGAAGCATCGCTTTCCACTGTGCACATCTTCGCAACCCAGACTTTTTACACAAAGCCGGTATTGATGAGAGTAACTTTCAATCAACATAACTTTCCTTTCGCCGTAGCGATCACCGCCGAGATCATTTCGCTATATTGAAACAAGGCATTCTCTGCTAAAGTCATCTTGATCTGAGCGAGATCATGCCCATTTTTCCAGACCAAAAATGAAAAATAGGTTCCCAGTTCTGTCCTCATCAACATATTTAGTGTTGAAATCTGCTGGCAGATCTCTTCGTTTTTCGGGCACTGTTCCAATTTTGGCGTCAGGCTTTGCAGTGTTGCCAAAGCCCATATTACGTTTTTGGTCGTTGCACAGTTTCCTGCTGAACAACTTGCTTCTTTTTTGTCGGCAAGCAGTAGAAAATGATCGATAACCATCTCTAAAGAGGCAAGGAATTGGATCCGCGGCATCAGGCAGGAAAAAGTGCGTGGCAGGGGAGAGAAGTCAACGCTAACGCGTTTGCTCAGTGCTGATTGTTGTAGTGGTTCAATGATCGAGATTATCTCGCCAGAGACAATCGCTGAAACAAGAACAAAGATCAGCAGAATAAAAGCAATCTTCCGGGCCATTCATCTGATGATTGATCTTGCGGTCTTTAAAGATTTTTGACGGAAGATCTGGAGTTGGCAAGCAGGAGTTCTGTAGAAAAAGTCGTCTTGGCCGTAGAGAAAGTCGATTTTCAGAAGTAAAATAGATTAAAATCGAACCAAGCTCGTCTTACGAGAAGCTTCTCTTTCTCTACATCTTGGCCATGACGCAAGAAATACAACGACGAGTATTTCTGCGCAGAAAAGTGATCTTCTTCACTTTTCTTGCGACGACTTTTTCTACTAAGCCCCGCGAGCAGAAACATTTATATAAACTGAAAACTCAATATTCCAGAGGTGGCAGATGAGTGAAGCTTATGTTATACCGACAACCTTGCTGAAAGGTCCAATCTTTTCTTTGCTGAAGAAAGTAGGTTATCGGGCCGTGGATATGCACTTCCACTCTCGTTATAGCCTTGACGGTCTTCCGACGATTAACCAGATAATCCAAAAATGCAAAAAAGATGGAGTCGGTACTGCGATCACCGATCATAATCAGATCAAAGGGGCTCTCGAAGCTGTCTCTCTCGCCAAAAAAGATGTTCTGGTCATTCCCGGCCTGGAATTGACCTGCCACAGCGGCGCCCATCTTCTTCTTCATTTTGCCGATACGCGGACGTGCAGTGAATTCTATGCTCGTGAAATAAAAAAAAGATTGAAGAAAAATCCCTGGTTTCTCGACATTGGGCATGGTGAAATGATCGATATTGCCCGAAAGTATAACTGCCTGATCACCGCTCCCCATCCTTATGGGCCGGGATTATGCGGCATCCAAAAACTTGGTGCAAGCAAGAGTTCAATCCAAAAGATTGATGCCGTGGAAGTTCTTAACGGCTGCTGCAAAGGAAAGATGAATCCACGGGCGATAACCTGGGCAAAAAAGATCGACAAAGGATTTATCGGTGGTTCTGATGGGCACGCTTTGGCCGAGCACGGAACTTCTGTAACGCTCTGTCAGGCAGAAACACCGGATGGATTCCTCGAAGAAATCCGCAAACGACGTTCCGTCGTCATCGGCGCGCAGGAGAGGCTGTTAGAAGATGGGATGAATGCGTTGCATAAATTTTTAAGAGAAGAAAAGAAAGCTTCCAAAAAACAAATCGAAGAGATGTGGAAAGATCGGTTCTCCCTTGATTGGCATCTCTTCAAGAAAAAACTGAAAGACAAGCATTTCTTCCATCATTATCATGCCCATCACCAGGAGCCGGAAGCGAAGCACTTGAAAGCCCACCCGCATACACGGCATCTGATCAAATACCTCAAGTAGGGTGGCGGCCACTCATGAAGAAAAAGAAGATCATCTCTCAGATCAGCGGCTATGGACTTCATCATCGGATTTTATCGTTCATCGCTGTTATGCTTCTGACGATCGCTGTTGTCCGCCTGTTCGTCTTCATCCATAACCCCGATCTTATCCTCTGGAATTTTGAACTCCATCATTTTGATTACGGCCTCCTCCTGCTGTTGATCACCACGCTCTTGCTCTTGTTCGGCAAGAAAAACGATGGCCTGCATCTCCTGCTTTCAGGAATTGCCTTCGGGCTCATCCTTGATGATCTGTGGTTCATCAGAAGCAATATTCTAGATCCGGGGATAAACGAGATCCAGATTTATAGTTCGACTTTCCTGTCGGTTGTTGTCCTCAGCATTCTGACCGTTCTAGCCATCCTTCTGATCAATCATTTTCGAGGACAAAAGAAGAAGTGAACGCGGCATATTTTCTCTGGTTAAAGCAAATGTGTTAAGAACATATCCCCTGAGGGCGTTTAGCAGCATCAGGTCGAACGCCCGCAATCAAACAGCAATGGCACAAGAAATAAAGAGAAATACTTTATTTCTACGCAGAAAAATGATCGTTGCAAAGAATAAGAAAAAAATCTTATTCTTGCACAAGAAAGAAATCGTTGTTTCTTTCTTTGTGTCAGTTTTTTTGCGTTGCAGGTGGTCACTCCAGTTCATTAATTATTTTCTTAAAGATTCAATCTCTCTCTTTAATTGAGCTTTAGATTTTCCTACAAATCTCGCAATAAGTGCATCCATTTGCATTTCATCTAATTCTAAATCTTTCTCTAATCCTAATTGCGCTTTTAATAATTTAAATTGAAGTTCTCCCGCTACTTCTAATAATAACTTTACTTTTTCTTTATTTTCTGCTAATACATTAACAGCTACTTCTTGGTATATCTGTTGTAATCTTTTACTTAAAAATATTGAATATCTCACCAACTTTTTTTCTTCTTCTGTTTTCATAAAAGATTCATTCTTCAAGAGGTATATAAATATTACTCCCAAAAGGCACAATCTAACTGCGCAGCAGATCAGCCAGGTAGGTAATCCCGTCCACGATAAATTTTAGACTGACCAGACCGAGAGCGATCAAGACCCATTTCTTAAATCTCGGTTGGGGGATGCGTCGAACTATTTTTGTCCCGATAAATGAACCGGCAAGAGCAATGACAAACAAGATCGGAATGAAATAAACGAGCTCATCGGGAAGAAAGCCGCTTTTCCAATAGATCGGGATGCGGGTCAGGTCTACGGCCAATGAAATGACTGCCGCCGTGGCGATGTACGCCGCTTTTTCCAGACGGAAAGCCGTTAAAAAAGCACCACGTAAAGCTCCTCCGGTTCCGATCAATCCAGCCAAAAATCCGGAGAGGCCTCCCCCAATAATACTATTTCTCTTTGTCGGGGTAAGCGTGAAACGGCCATTCCAGACAAGAAGAACATACCCCCCCAGGAAGAGGCCAAGAATCAGCTTTAAGACTGGTTGTGAGACATAATTGACGAACAATGCACCGGCGAGCGTCAGCACAACGCTGGGCAGACCAAAGAACAGCAGTAATTTTTTGTCAATTTTCCGCCGAAAGAACGCAATCCGGCCGATGTTGCCGGAAAAGTGAAAGATCGCCGTTAGAATTAACGCCGTCCTAAAATCAAAGAAGAACAGGGCGATGGGCAAGAAAAGCGTAGAAGAACCAAACCCCGCCAGCGTGCCGACGATTTCCGAAAAAAAAGCGGCAATCCAAAACCAGATCAAGATCATGATCTCTTAATAATCTTTAGGAATATTTAAAACCATCACTTCAAAATACCATAACCGATCAATCTAAACCGATCTCCCACTCTTCGGGAGATGGTAATTCTATCACCGATGTTTGCGCACACCGGCTTCTTCAACACACACGTCGTATTCTTCTTTGAAGGATCGACAACAACTCCCACGGTTGCAGCAGAGTTGACATTCAGCATCAAGACTTCTGCCTTCGCCAATGGCTTTACTTCGACTTCTTCTTTTGCACCCACAACCCTCTGTAACAGATGCGTATCCAACGTAATTTGATAATGCACCGGAGGTAATTTCCCGGTCTTCCCCACCAGAGAACCGGTCAATGAATCTGATTTGATGATCGATGGGTCTAATAATGTAGACAAAGCCATGCTCCCCCCCGGGTGGATCTCTTCAACAGGCTTTCCTCCGGAAAAGATTTGGATAATCTTCGTGCGCAATGGCTTCCAGATTTTCTTATTCTTTTCTTCTACCATATATCCAGGTACGATCTCGATCGTGTCGCCGAGGTGGAATATCCCCTGCTTGACCGTCCCCCCGAGAACGCCACCGAGAAGTTTCTCCGGACGTGTTCCTGGCTTGTTGATATCAAATGAACGGGCAACGAGCATCAGCGGCTCTTTTTCCATATCCCGCTGCGGGGTGGGAATATATTCCTGAATCGCTTTCAGCAGCATATCAATATTCACGTTTGCCCGCGCTGAGATGGGAATGACCGGTGCATCTTTATATTCCGCCGCCGCGAGAAATGATCGGATCTGTTGATAATTTTCCCGGGCTTCTTCTTCGGTCACAAGATCGATCTTGTTTTGGACGATAATCACTTTCTTGATCCCGGAGATCTGCAACGCCATCAGATGCTCTTTCGTCTGCGGCTGCGGGCATTTTTCGTTTGCCGCTACCAGAAGGAGAGCCCCATCGACGATGGCTGCCCCGGAGAGCATCGTCGCCATCAGTGATTCGTGCCCCGGTGCATCGACCAGCGATAATTTCCGCTGGAGTGTCGTCGCACCATTGCATTTGACACATTTTTCTTTTGTTGTCAGAAGGTCACACTGCTCACAGCGATAGATCGTAAAATCAGCGTACCCCAGGCGGATGGTAATGCCTCTTTTTAATTCTTCAGAATGGGTGTCTGTCCATTTTCCGCTCAAGCGTTCGGTCAGCGTCGTCTTGCCGTGGTCAACGTGGCCGACGAGGGCGATATTTACTTCCGGTTGAACAGAAGGCGTGATCGTAGGCTCACTTTTTGCCTTGGCGGCTGCCGCTTTCTTCGGAGATGAAGCTGTTTTTTCACTTGTTCTCTCACTTGTTTTTTCCGTCGTTTTCTTTCTCGCAGGCATTCTTTCTGGAAAAAGTTGTATATTTATAAAGGTTTAGGCAAAGAAATTTTCCCCGCCGAAGATTTTATTAAACGAGACATCATCTCAGATGATATGGTTGTTTTTGAGAATGTGAAGCAGGAAGTTCTCGAGAAGCTCCTAAAAAAAAACTATACTCCTCTAGAGCCAAAGACAATCTATGAAACTTTCTGCCTGCAGAAAAATAGCGTCAAGCTGATACTGTACACTTCCGGCAAGTTATTATTGCAAGGCAAGGCAGATGCCCTGGAGAGTGTTCTTCATGATCTGAAGATGATCGGCATCAGCCGCCCCGATCCCGAAGAGCATTTCCGTAAAGAAACGGGCTGGATCATCGGCAGCGATGAATCATTGAAAGGCGATACCTTTGGCGGCCTGGTTGTTGCGGCGGTCAAAGCCGACGCTGCGTTGCGGCAGAAACTGCACGAGCTGGGCGTAGCCGACAGCAAGCTTCTTGCCGATCGTGAAATTCTGCGTCTGGCCGTTGAAATCAAGAATCTTGCGCCCTGCGAAGTCCGCGGCCTGCTTCCGGAGGAATATAACCGAGTGGGTAAAGTTACGATCATGTTGAACAATCTGCATCATGATACCGCCAAGCACCTTTTTCCCGGCAAGCACGTGGTTGACAAATATCCTGGCTGCACGGTTGGCGACCTCGCTGTTGAGAAAGGTGAAAGTAAATACGTGGAGATCGCCGCCGCTTCCATCCTGGCGCGGGCAGCCGCATTACAGCAATTGCAGTACTTGAGTAGTTTGGCCGGTTTTACCTTACCCAAAGGCAGCACGCATGTGCAGCTTGCTCTCCATGAATTGAAAGAACGCGGGATTGATTTTCGCTTGTTTGTGAAGATGGAGTTTCGGAATGTACGGGAATTTATTTAGATTGAGAAAAATAGTTGCGAATAGTCAAAAAGTTGAACAATACACTGGTGGAAAAATAATATTTTATTGATAGATATCCTACTCGTTTTCGTTGGTCCCTACTGTTCGTCTTTATGATACAGATCGAGAAAAATGATTTTATGCTCTTCTTTAAGATATGCATAAGAGAGTCTAAATGAACCAACGTATACCTCTCGTGTTCCTTTTCGGGCATATTTCATTGGTTTTCCGATCTCGGGATTCTCAACTATTTTTCGGATTTGTTTCTTTACTCTCTCTAAATCGGCATTATTTTTAACTTTTCGTAAGAGCGCAAAAAAATCTGAAGAATAAGCTACTGCTAACATTTTTCCAGTTCATTGAGAAATGAATCGGCTGAAGTTGATTTGAATTCTCCCCGTCCATATTTCTTCCACGCTTCTTCTGTTCTCTGAGCAAACTCTAGATCATCTTTGATATTCTCGTTAAAATCCCGCGTGCTTTTGAGAATCAATTGTTTACCTGCCCTGATAACAATAAATTTTTCCCCTTCTTTAAAACCTGTTCTCATTTCTTTGGGGATTACAACTTGTCCTTTGGAACTCATTCGGGTCATTTCTAGTTCTGCCATATTTTCACCAATGTAAGATTTATCTTACTTCTATTTAAATCTTATGTAAAAAGTATTATAAACTCTCTTTATTCTTTAAAATAAATGGTAGATGCCCCGCCGGAACTCACTGAAGAACAGCAGAAGGAATTGGAGAAGAAGCTCAAGTCGCTGTCTCCCGAAGAGCTCCGCCAGCTGCAAAAACAGCAGTGCATCTTTTGTCAGATCATCTCCGGAAAAATCCCCAGCAAGAAAATCTATGAAGATCCTTCCTGTCTGGCTATCCTGGACATCAATCCGGCGACCAAAGGGCATCTTCTGCTTCTGCCTAAAGAACATTATGCGATCATGCCGCAGGTGCCTCAAAAGGAATTAGGACATCTCTTCTCCGTCTCAAAAGTGCTTTCGCGTCTGCAGCTCCGGGCTTTGCATGTTTCTGGCACAAACATCTTCATCGCCAATGGTGTGGCTGCCGGCCAGCGCGCGCAGCATTTTCTCCTCCATCTTCTCCCCCGAAAAGAAGGAGACGGTCTTCTTCCTGTCAAAGATACATTAATCGATGCCTCTTTGCCCGAAAAAGTCAAAGCTGCGGTGCAGGATCGGCTTGCTCAACTTATCGGCACAAAAAAAGTAGTCGCATCAAAAAAAAATGAGGAAAGATCGATGGAAAGTTCCGAAAATGAGATGCAAACAAATGTAGCTAAAGCAAAAAAAAGACGAAGCGGGGCGCCGGCCAGAAAGAAAAAAGTGGGAAAAATATCCCTGGAAGAGAATGCTGAGCGCGAGGATGGCGGCGCAGCAGCTGATCCCGCCGCGGTCTTAGACGAGATCGCTGAACTCTTCAAATAAGGAGGTTGATTATGGGTTGTGAATTATGTGGGATCCTTGCCGGCGAAGGCAAAGCGGTCATCATCCATGAAGATGATCGTGCCGTCATCGCCGTCCGTGATCACGTCCTGACTCCGGGACAGATTACTATTTTCCCCAGAGAGCATGCCCCCATCTTGGAGATGGTTTCTGAGGATGTCCTCGGCCATTGTGCCGCTCTGGCGAAGGCGGTCAGCGTTGCCGTATTTGAAGGCCTTGGCGCTAAGGGCACGAATATTCTCGTGCGCAACGGCTTGGGAGCAGGACAGAACATTCCTCATTTTGGCATCGAAGTCATCCCTCGTCAGGATAACGATGGGCTGAACCTGCAGTGGGAACCAAAACAGCTCCCGGAAGATGAATTAGACCGGACTTTTGTCCTGTTCAAAGATGAGTTTGCGGCGCTGCAAGGGCAGAAAGAAAAGCCGGGAGCCGAAGAGACAGAAGAAACAAACCCCGAAGAAATAAAACTCAGAAAAACACTCCCCGAAGAAAAAATGAAAGAGAAAGAAAAAACTAATTATTTATTAAAGTCGGTGAAAAGGATTCCCTGATTGTTGTGATCCGCTGTTGAATAGTTTTTGTCAAATCACTTTGGCTTTGTATCTGTTCCGAATGTTCCAGCCGGTACAACCCCAAGCGGTGATAATAATAAAGCAAGACGTTTTCTAGACAAATTTTTTCTTCAATCTTAAATGGGCAAATGACCGGCAGTTTCCCGCTGTCATCGAAAATAAAAGCGTTTGGCACGCCCTGGATAAACGGCCGGATCTGCTTTTCCCCGCTTTCCACAGCGAACTCTCCTGCTGCTTCCGGAATCATCTCCACAGAACAGGATTGGATAAAGATGACGGACTTGTCCGGCAATTTATTTCCCGGAAAAAACAGTTTATATCGCGTCTTTTTAATGCTGGCCGTTTTGAGATCGGCGATGTTTCCGGCGAGATACAATTCCGGATCTTGGAAAATACTCCGTATAGCCTGCCGCGAGAAGAAACCATACCGCTCGCGGAGCTGGGCATTAAGATGGAGCACCGAAAATAGAGGTTAAAGAGGATATTTAAAATTTGTTGACAAAAGTTTAAATAAACTTCCATCCGGAGATCTCTCATGAATCTTACTTGCTACCCCTACGACTTCGAGTACAAAGTCAAGAACGGCAAGGTCTACGTCTATCTCTACAGCAAAACGGAAGACAACCGGCATCTCTGCGTCGTTCACGAATATTATCCTTTTTTCTACGTTAAAGTGCCAGAAAGAAGTAAAGAACAAGCGCTCGAAAAAATAACCAACGCAACCGTAACCGACAACCAAACCACTGCCCGCGTCCGCAGTGTCATTGAAGTCGAGCGCGAATACATCGGCCAGAAAGAACAATTCTGGCAAGTCTATGTCAGCTATCCCAAAGCCGTTCCTCTCTTTGCCAAGGAATTTCAGCAATGGGGATTGGAATGTTTTGAAAAAGACATCCTTTTTGTCCACCGCTATCTCCGGGATCTTGGCATCACTCCGCTGCAGAAAATGCTGGTTGAGGGCCAGGCTATTGATCGATCACTGCTTGATGAACCAGCTTCAGATTATTCATTTTTCCTTGCTGAAAAAATTACTCCCGGCGTGGGAACGACGAAATGGAAAATCCTCGCTGTGGATATCGAAACGTACGCTGAAAAGAAAGAGATTGATCCCGAAAAAAATCCGATCCTGATGATCGGGCTTTCTGGAATCGACGAGGAGAATAATGAATTTCAAAGAGTCATCACCTGGAAACAATTCCCCCATGAATATCCTTATATCGAACACGTTGCTGATGAACAGGCAATGTTGCAGCGTTTCCAACAGCTTCTCACAGAATACAATCCTGAGATTATTACCGGCTATTTCTCTGATGGTTTTGACCTGCCCTATCTTAAAACACGTTCTTTAAAATATAATCTCTCGCTGGATTTTCAGGTCTTCTCCAAAAGCGGTTTCCGCAGCGGGGAAGTCAAAGTCAAAAATATCCTGCATCTGGACATGCTCAAATTCGTCAAGCAAATTTTCGGTCTTAACCTAAAGACCGACAGTTATACGTTGGATGCTGTCGCTCAAGAATTGCTTGGCCACTCTAAACACAAAGTCAATTTGGATAATCTTGCGGGAATTTGGGACAACGAACCAGAAAAAATTGCGCAATACTGTGCCTACAATCTCCACGATGCGCTCTTGACGCGCAAACTCTGTGAGAAATTACTTTCGGATATTCTTGAATTCACTTCTATCGTCGGCCTGCCACCATTCGATGTTACGCGCATGCGCTTTAGTAAGCTCGTTGAGAATTACATCCTCAAGCGCGCCATAGAATTCAACGTCGTTGCCCCAAATAAAGCCGAAGGCTCAGAAATGGAAGAGCGGATGGAAGAATCGATCCAAGGCGCTTTCGTCTTTCAGCCAACTCCCGGATTGTATCAAGATATTGTTGTCTTCGATTTCCGTTCACTGTATCCAACGATTATCTCGGCCCATAATCTCGGCCCGGAGGCTTTTCGCTGTTCCTGCTGTCAAGATCAAGAGCACGTTCCAGAAAAAGAAGACTATTGGTTCTGCCGATGCGAGAAAAAATTCATCCCCCTCGTTCTTGACGATCTGATCACGAAACGCACAGCCGTCAAAAAACAACTAAAAGAAGAGAAGAAGACGGGAAAAGATGTTTCGATGCTGGAAGCACGTACGTACGCACTAAAGATTCTCGCCAACGCATTCTATGGCTATCTGGGTTTTTTCGGCGCGCGCTGGTATTGTCTGGAATGCGCTGCTGCGACGACGGCGTACGCCCGCGATTATATCAAGAAGACGATCAAAAAAGCAGAACAGAATGGCTTTGGCATTGTTTACGGAGATAGTTTGCCGCCAGATCGAAAGATATTTATGATGAATGAAAAAGATGAAATTGAATTAATTTCTATTGGGGATTTTGTAGACCAAAATGGGAGTCCTCTTCAGTTTAATAAATACAAGACTCTCGCTTTTGATGGTACAAAATTAATCTTTAGTCCCATCACGAAAGTCATTCGACATGGTTATTCCTCTCTTAAAAAAGGAAAACTTCTACGATTTATTACAACACATGGCACAACAGTAGTTACTCCTCAACATTCCGTTTATAAATTAGTAAATGGTAAACCAAAATTAGTAAATGCTCTAACTCTCAAAGAAGGGGACAGCTTAGTTTCACTCACTGGCATTTCAGTTAAAGAGAATTATCATGCGGGGCACATTTTTGATCTTGCTACCATGTCGTTTGGTCCATTTGCTGAAAATATATTTTCTTACAAAGATACGAAGCAATTTCCTCCTCGGCGCGGGAATTGTCCCTATTGTCATCGGAGTAGATCTCTTGCCAGTCACGTCCATTCTCAACATGATGATCGAAAAATTGGTTTACAAAGTCTTCCTTCACTGGATTTTCAATTCATCGGCACAAAGCATGGTGAAGGGGGGAAAATTCCCCGCTTTTTTACTCTCAATTCAGAACTAGCCTGGATCCTTGGTTTCTATTGTGCGGAGGGATCAGCAAGTTATCTTAAAACAACAAATAGTTGGAAGAGCATTCTGTCATTTGGCTCCCAAGATCGTGGATTGATTGAGAGAGTGAAGCAATATTTTGACACGATCTTACAAGAAAATTTTAAAATCGTCGTTAATTTTGATCAGAGAATAAACAAGAATATGTACTATTATCGAGTCCAGAGAATTCCCATCGTTGCTTTATTTGTTTATGGTTTTGGCTGTGGTAAGGGCAGTAGTGGAAAAACCGTCCCCCCATTTATTTATTCTTCAGAGGAGATAATTAGACAATCTTTTATCAAAGGGTATTTAGATGGTGATGGAAATAAAACTAGAGATCTGAGATATTATACCCACTTTGTTCGTTTCGATACGAAAAGTAAAGATCTAGCATCCGGGGTTCAATATTTACTTAAATCTCTAACTCACGGCAAGACTTATTTTGGTAAAGAGATAAAACACGTTGGTTGGCGTTATCGAAAAGATAAACCCTCCATTTCTTCACTACGCCTTCAAGGAGCAAGAGGAGTTGATAAGGGCAATTATATCGCTGCAAAAATAAAAGAAATAAAAGAAGAATCTTATGAGGGGTCGGTTTATGATCTCGAAGTTGAAACGGCACATAATTTTGTTGACGCGGAAGGCCTTCTGCTCGTCCATAACACCGATAGTGTTTTCTTGCTTTTAGGTAAAAAAAATCTTGATGAGGCCAAACAGTTCATGGATGAAATCAATGTCGATCTCCCGGGGCAGATGGAATTAGAATGTGAAAGTTATTATCCGCGTGGCCTGTTTGTCGCAGTCAAGGGCACTGATCTTGGGGCGAAGAAGAAGTATGCATTGCTGCGTGAAAACGGGAGTTTGAAGATCGTCGGCTTTGAAACAGTACGCCGAAACTGGTCGTTCTTAGCCAAAGAAATCCAAGAGAAAGTCTTGCAGCTTGTGCTTGAAGATAAAGCCGAAGAAGCGTTTACGCAGGTAAAACGAATCGTCGCTGAATTGAAAGAAGGAAAAGTTGATCTGCATAAGCTGGTGATCAAAACCCAGATCACGCGTGAACTTCATCAATATACATCACTTGGACCGCATGTTCTCGTTGCCAAACGCCTGGAAGAAAAAGGTGAGCGTGTTTTTCCGGGTATGGTCGTTGAATATGTCATTGCTGCCGGTTCGGGATTGGTCCGTGATCGGGCACAGCTGCGGGAAGATGTCAAATCATATGATGCTGATTATTATATCGGCCATCAGGTCATCCCGGCGGTTCTGGGAATCTTACATGTTTTTGGTTATACGGAAGATGATATTCTTGGCAAAGGCAAGCAGATGGGGCTGGGGAAATTCTTCTGAGGAGATTTAAAAAGAATCGTTCAAATTGATTGGCAATGGGTATTAAGCAAAAGATTGTGAAATCACTAAAAGCGCTTTGTGTAGTTCTTGCGCTGAATCAAGCCGGGGGCGGATTGGTATCCTCTACCCCGAACCAAGTTGGACCATTTTCCTAACGTCGGCAAAATGGTCAGTAGTTTTTTGATTCGAATTTCGACACGCTACTTGCGCTTTTTCAATAACCTTCAAAAAATTATCCCACTTCTCATAATCCAAAAGCTTTTGTAAATCTCGAGCGGACCAAAATTCGATACCATCTGTGTTTTTGGCACAATCTTCAAATGATTTTTGCCGTTTAGAAATAAATTCTTTTTGCATGGAATTTACAAACAAGTGGTAGTTTATATACTTTAGGCGTACTTGTCCAGTGTCCAGTGGCTCTTCGTAAACTAAAGCAAGTCCCGAAATCTTTATATAAGCCATTTTCCCCCAAATCCATATGGAAGTCGGCGGCCAAGCAGTGATCGAAGGCGTGATGATGCGCAATAAAGAAAAATTCGCAGTAGCCGTCCGGCTGCCCAACGGCGAGATCAAGATCAAGAAAGACACCTCAACCTACTTTCCCAAGATGTTTAATGTCTATTTTCTGCGGGGAGTTGTTGGTTTAGGATATACGCTGTATGACGGCATCCGTGCCTTAAGCTGGAGCAGCAGCCAGAATCTTGGGGATGAAGAAGCGCTCAGTAAAAAAGAATTAGTCGGAACAATTATCCTCTCTCTTCTGTTCTCCGTTCTGATCTTCGTTGCCATCCCGTTCTTTTCAGCACATTATCTTTCTTCAGATAACGGGTTCCTGTTCAATCTTCTGGATGGCGTCTTTCGCGCCGTCCTCTTTTTGGGGTACCTCGTCGCCATCTCGTTCATGAAAGATGTCAAGACACTCTTTCAGTACCATGGCGCAGAGCATAAGACTATCTATTGCTATGAAAAGAAGAAAGAATTGACCGTGGAAAATGTCAAAAAATGCTCCCGGTTCCATCCGCGCTGCGGCACGACCTTTCTCTTTGTGATCCTCATTCTTTCCATCGGCGTCTTTTCGTTTATTACCGGCCCCTGGTGGGTGAAATTGTCTGGACGCATTCTCCTGCTGCCCGCCATTGCCGGCATCGGCTACGAGATCATCAAGCTGAGCGGAAAATACTCTCACAATCTCTTTGTAAAAATCTTTATCGCTCCCGGGCTGTGGCTGCAGAGAATTACGACAAAAGAACCGTCGGATAAGCAGCTGGAAGTCGGGATTGCGTCGTTGAAAGCGGTGTTGGAATAGTTTTTCCACTAAAGAAAATGTTGGAGATCAATCTTTGAATTATTCAAACTTCTCTATACTTCTAGCTCTTTCTGCAAGCACTCCACTCTTCTCCGCACCCGGCTATAAAAGTTGCTGCCGGACTGCCTCTCAAAGCCAACCTTAAATGAGCCCTCCGGTCCCTTTCCGGTCTCCATAAAGTGCAGATGTTGTTGAAGGGTGGGAAGCTGCGGTCTCGCCATCTCTTGAAACTCAATGAGCCTTTTGTGGGAAGAACTGACGACGTACCCGCTATTTCCTTTGGCAGAATAATAGATCAGTTGATACACCGTCTCTTTAGGGACAAGACCGGGAAAATCTTTTTTTAATTCTCTTCCGATCAACTCATCGTATCCCCCTTCCAGCGGGTTCTGTACGCATTTGTCATAAGTGTCTACTCCATCGACGATAAATGCTCCCCAGAAAGCAGAACGTGCCGCAACTTTTCCTGCGCTTTTGTATAATTCTCCCGCGAGAATGAACGCCGTGTCATCTGATGTCCCCAATCCTTTTTTCTTGCGTACATAAACCACTTCCGCATGAGGATTGGAAGTATCGGTGATGATCCTTTGATCCCGTAATTCTTTCCAGAGTTCGGCCGTCGCTTCTCCATGTGCCAGTTCATCGATGGCAAAGGGCTTCCATTCGATCAATTTTTCTTTATCCAAGACGATTGACGTTCCACCGCCAATGACTAGTTCATCATCGTCTATTGTCTTTGCATTGTAATGAGCAACTGTATTCTGCCGCCACTCATAATTATCCATGAGGCCGGCCTGAATCATGCCGCGGAAAACATATTCCGGGTCAACGACCTCATCTTTTAGCATCTCGACGCCAAGTAGTGGTCTTCCTTTGACCAGAAGACGATCTACCTTTCCTTGCTTGGCTAATTCGATCCATTCGCGGACTTCGTCAATCTTATCCTGACGCTGCTGCTTTACGGCGTCAAGATTCAAGCCAGCGGCGATGATGATGTCGCTCAGGGTAGCATCTGGAAATTTGGCTTTATTATGGAAATGTCGATGGCCTTCCTGAGCGTGCCCTAATACAGACTGAACCAAAAGCGCATCATAATCACGCTTATCCAGCGAAAGCCGCACGCTTTTAGCCAAGCTTAAATCAGCGCGCACCATCTCCTGAAAGAAATGCTCATCGGGAGTTGTGAGATAAATACCGTCCCTGATTTCTACTAGCATATTCACTCACTTCTTCCCGCTTATTTAAACATTTCGCGCAGGATGAAGATAGAACTCTGAGATATAACCCCAAAATAGAATTCTAATTAATCTTATTGCAACATCTATACTACTCTGCTTACATGCCCCTCTTTTACCACCCGGATCACATTCTCCACAAAACTCTCGATCTTGGATTCATGCGAAACAAGGATGATCTGCTCCAGCCCGAGCCGTTCCAGAACATCCCGCATCTTGTCCAGCTGTTCCGTGCTGAAACCGTCGGTCGGCTCGTCTAAAATCAACACATCTTTCGTCCTGATCGAATGGATGACATCATTGATCACCCGGTTCAGCGCTAACCGATAGGCCAGCGCCGCCGATGTCCGCTCCCCGCCGCTGAGGTGAGAAAACAAGATCTCGTGCCCATTTTGTTCGATGATCGGTGTAAACGTATCGTCGATCCGGCCGCTGACCTGTTCATCATCGATCATCATCGCAAACCATTCCCGAAACAGCTGGTCGAAAGACCGATGCACGCGGATCATCACATGTTTTTCGATCGTGTGCGTCAGATTGATAAAAAATGTTTCCAGCCAATGATGGATCTCCTGCACCCGCACTAATTTTTCTCTTTCTGTTGTCAGCTTCTTAATTTGTTCTTCCATCTCTTGGATTTGGACGATGATCAATTCTTTCTTTGTTCTGACTTCTGCGGCCTGCACAGAGATGTCCCGCTCTTTTTTCCGGACAACAGCCAGATTTTTATTTTCTGTTTCCAGCTCAGGAAGAACATTCTCTTCGTCCGCCCGGGCTGCCTCCAATTCTGTCAGTTCCCGTACTATTTGTTCTTTTCTCATCCGTGTTCCTTCCAGCGTCGTTTGGCAGTCCTGCTCCTGTTTGCGCAGATACTCGCGTCGGACCAGCTGCTGAAGATGCTGTTGTTTTTCCGCGATGAGCAGTTCTGTCTGGTTGCTTTCGCTGTTCTTCTCGATCTCTTCCCATTCTGCCATCAGCAGATTATTTTCCCGGACGTACGCCTGCAGCTCCTCTTTTTTCTGGATAGTCAACTCCAGCTTCCGGGCAGAATGCTCCAGTTCGACGCTGATTTTTGTCAAGACATTCTCTTTCTGGAGAACATCCTCAATTTTCCGCAGCGCATCCTCCCGCTGCTGCCAGAGTATTGCCCGCTTCTTCTGCAGTTCGCCTAAAATGATCTCTGCCTGCTGTATTTTCTGCGTTTCCTGTTCCGCGATCGTATGCTTGTGCCGGGTGGTCACTTCCTGCAGGCAGGTGGGGCAGGTGTTCAACAGCAGCACCCGTTCCTGCATTTCCCGTGATTGAGAGAGGAGCGTCTGGTTCTGCGTGATTAACGCTTGTGTCTTTTCGAAAAGCTCCTCGACTTGTTTTTTCCGTTCGAGCAGTTCTCTTTTTTGTGAGACTTCCTGGACAAGCCGATCAGATTGTTTCTGTTTTTCTTCAACTATTGCTTTCTCTTGTTCCGCCGCCGCCAATTCCTGCTGCAGCTGGCCGATCAGTTTTTGTACAAAAGCCACGCGTTGCCGCAGGCTGGTTTTTGTCTCTAATCCGTGCTGTCTTTTTTGCTCTAAAATCTGGATCTCTGCGGTGATCGTCAGCGCCTCCAGGTCTTCCGCCAGATTTATCTGAGACAGCGCCCGCAGTGTTTGCGCTCTTTTTTCGGTTATCTGCTGGATCTGGTTTTCATTCTCTTTGAGAAGCGCGTTCAACGCGGCTAGCTGTTGGCGGATCTTCTGCGTCTGCTGATACTTTTGTTCTAGTGCCAAAACTTTTTCCTGTAAGCCCTGCAGATGCAGTTTTACTTCTCCGGCGGTTTGTTCTATCCCGGCCAGCGCTGCAGTTAGCTGCTGCTCCTCGTCACGAAAGAGAGTCTGTTTCTGCTGGTACTGCGTCAGCGGTTCTGTCCTTGCTTTCAATTCAGCCAGCAGTACCCGCAATGCTTTAAGATACAACGCCGTATTCTCCCGGATCAGATGATATTTGTCGATATTAAACACCTTGCGCAGGACGCTTAATCTCGTTTCCGCATCTTCCATGAGGATAAAACGCATCTCTTCCTGCGGTGTATAGACGGTGTAGCGGAAAACATAATTCTTATTTTTCGTCAGTAAATCCTCAGGATAGCCGAGCAGCGTCAGCATTTCTGCTTTCATTTCCACGGGGGTAAGTTCTTTTTTGATTGAATTGATGATAATTTCGCCGGCCGTCTGCTTGATTACTTCTTTTTCTTTTTTGAGATGGCGGGATACGGTGATCGTTTTTCCGGAAAGTTCAAACGTCAGCGAGACTGAGCCGTGCGCCGTTCCCTTGCGCAGTAATGATTCAGCGGGAAGATCGGTGCGTGACGCGCCGAAGAGGGCAAACTCCGCTGCCAGCAGTAATGACGATTTTCCACTCCCGATATCACCGGCCAGCAGAACCGGCCCTTTTGGGAAAGTTATCGTTTCATCAAGATAAGAACGGATATTCTTCAGGGTCATCTCTTTAAAAATCATCAGTTGATTCTGCCGTGAACTGATTTATAGTCTTTTAGCGGATGGGATATATCTTTTGGGGAGAGGGAATGCTTATTAAGGATTATTGTAGTGATTATTTTTTAAGATTCAAAAAGGGGGTGGATGATATGGATATAAAATCTGTTCGTATTCCAGGTCTTTTCGGTTTGAGTATTGGCTTTTTTGACCCGATGAATGGCGGCAAAACTGAGGCTTTGATCTCTGAATTAAACCGAGCCGGTTATTATAATTATAATGCCATTGCCTATAATCATGCTCTTAATACCCGTGAACGTGATGCTATTGTTATCGATGGAGAAAAGCCTTTCCGGGCGAAAACGGTCATTTCCGTAGATGATATTAAAGATGATCTTCAACAGAGAATTCTTGCGAATCAAAATCTAACCTTTTCTCCAGATCAACGTGGTAAATGGATTACTGTTGAAGGAATCCCTCAACAGGCCGGCTATCCTCTTCGTGTAGTCGGTATTGATGAGGCAAATCTCTTCACGCTCACTCCCAGTGATGCCCAAAAAATGATTCATTTTTTAGATTGGTCTAGAGAAGAGGGTCTTGCCGTCTATCTTTCTGGATTAAAATATGATTTCCGTCACCTTCCTTTTGGTTATATTCATTCTATCTTACCTTACATCGATATTCAAATTTCCAAGAAACCAGCGTGCATGGCTATCCGAGATAATGGTGAAGAATGCAATAACCCCGCGAATCACACCCAACGCGTCTGGTCAACAGAATTTGCCAGAGAACAAAGTTTAGACCAGTATTTCGCTTCAGAACCGGCTTTTGATTTTGTCGATAAAGATGGAACTCATTTTTTTAACCGATATGTCCCCGCACCATTCTTTGATCGGACACTGAGAATAGAAGAAAGCAAAGATGGGAGAATAAAATATCTTCCCGTGTGCAACGACTGCACCCGCGTTCCGTTCAAACAAGAAACATTTGGGATTTACAATACCCTCGTCCAAGGCGATCATTCTTTTGGTTTTTTGGGACAATCGGAACTAACGAACGCTATTCAGGATTTTTTGGTCGGGGAGGGGTGGGTAGAGCGCACAGAAGAGGGATTGCTCGTTCCCGTGCCTTATTATCGGCATCAGGTTGGGGGGTATGCTCCAAAGTGATCGTTCTCTACGCAGTAATTCTTCAGTAGTAGATAAATTATATAAGCCCCTTTCTCCTGTCAGAGATTATGCCCACCATCCGCGACATCCGCGCCAGAGAAATTCTTGATTCCCGCGGTCATCCCACAATCGAAGCGGCAGTGATTACAGAACATTCTGTCGGGATCGCTTCCGTTCCCGAAGGAGCAAGTACGGGGAAGCATGAAGCCAAAGAACTGCGGGATAAAAGCAAACGCTATCATGGTCTGGGCGTGCAGAAAGCAGTGGATAACATCCGCAACATCATCAAGCCGCTTCTTGTCGGGATCGACCCGGCACGACAGCGGGAAATAGATTCGCTGATGATTGAAAAAGATGGGTTTAAAGACAAGCGCAGACTGGGAGCCAATGCCATCCTTGCTGTATCCTTGGCCTGCGCGCGGGCAGCAGCCGCAAGCGAAGGTAAAGAGCTTTATGATTACCTTTCTCAATTTCCGCAGCTCACCAAACGAGCGCAAATTCTTCCCTGCCCTTATTTTAATGTTGTTAATGGTGGAAAACATGCAACATCCAAGATTAACATTCAGGAATTCATGATCGTTCCCCGCTTCACATCCTTTCACGACAACCTCCGCGCGGGCAGTGAAATCTATCATGTTTTGAAAGAAATCATCCATCCAAAATACGGCCTTACCGGCGTCGGCGACGAAGGAGGTTTTGAATTGCCGCTGAAGAAAACGGAAGAAGTTTTGCGTCTCCTCAGATCGGCGATCACCAAAGCAGGATATTCCGGAAAAGTCGATCTCGCTTTGGACTGCGCTGCTTCCTCGTTTTACCAGCACAAGAAATATCATCTCGATGGAAGAATATTCAACGCAGAACAACTGCTTCAGTACTATCTTCAATTGATCAAAAAATACAAACTCATCTCCATCGAAGATCCATTCCACGAAGATGATCTGGTCCATTTCGCGCAGCTGCGTACTCGTTCTGGCATCCAGATCGTCGGTGACGATCTCACCGTCACAAATCCCGAACGTATCCAGCTGGCAATCAATAACAAGAGTTGCACTTGTTTATTGTTGAAAGTCAATCAGATCGGCACGCTGAGCGAAGCGCTTGATGCCGCTAAATTAGCGTTCGACAATGGCTGGAAGGTGATGGTCTCGCATCGTTCCGGCGAGACAAATGATTCTTTTATCGCCGATCTGGCTGTCGCCCTTGGCTGCGGGATGATCAAAGCGGGCGCACCCTGTCGTGGCGAGAGATTGGCAAAATATAACCGTCTGTTAGAGATCGAAGAAGTGGCTTAGTAGAAAAAGTCGTCCGCCTGGCCTAAATCTAGTCATTCCACTGATGTGTTCACCAGTGGTTCACACACCAGTTCCATTCGTGAGTCAAAATGCACTGAGCATTTTGACGATTGACCGTGAGAAGCGAT
>JACQNE010000014.1 GCA_016203205.1 Candidatus Woesearchaeota archaeon | reverse complement strand
TGTAAATATCTTGAACATTTTTAATCTTTAGAATTTCATGGAGATAAATAGAATTAAGGATTGCTTGCCATTGTCCTTTATGAAAATTAAAATGTCTTAAATCAGAAAAACTGCCCTTTGGGTCCCAGAATCTAAGTAAGTCTCTTGTAATGGGTGTTACTTTTTCTAAAAACTCTCCGCTTTCCCATTCAGCTTTAACAACCTCTGTAATTGCTTGAGCAAGTTTTAATGGAATATTTCTTGTTCCAAGATGAGTTGATTGTACCATTACTTAATCTCCTGAACAGCAACGCTTTCAAAACCAAAGACATCAACAGTTTTGACACAAACTTTTCTTTTTCCTTTGACTTTTGGAACTTCCAATTTTACTTTTTTAATTACTCTGAACTCGTCACCATCATTGTCAGTATTCTCTCTGTAATCTTGCCATTTACTTCTGAAAGTTTCTTCATCATAGTCTGGGTCAATACTCCAGTATTCAATTAAGCTTAAAGGGTCATCCCCCATAACTGCCTCTAATTTCTCTTTGTTCTTTTGATCTAATGGCAACGCATCAGGAGAAAGCAGAGTATAATTATCTAATTCAACTTCAATCTCATCTGTGTCTTTTCCTTGCTTTACTTTAATTGGCTTAATTGTTACATATTGTAAAGAGGAAAAATGAACGATTGGTTTATTTTTATTTGTTTGTTTAAGTTTAGATTCCCCTAATATGATGTCCCCTTCTTTGAGTAATTTTTCATAATTTATTTTATTCTTTAACATATCTAACAAATTAGGAGGAATAACCAAAACTTCTAATTTATCGTCTTTGATGTTCTCCAAAATTTTTCCAATATCTGTAACAAAATTCCAACCTAAAACAACAACTTTATCCCATCCACCCATAAAGCCCGCTCTTAATTCCTGTGCTTTTTTTATAGTTGGGTATCCAGTCATTTTTGATGGAGAATCAACAAAGACGAGAGTTTTTGTTGCTTTATGGTAACCTAAATTATTTGGAACTCCTTCTTGAAGTGGAAAAGGCAATGCTCCATAAAGATTAATGATAACATGAGATAAATCTCCAATTGTCCTAAACGCAGATTTCTCAAACTGCTCTTTCTGGTAATCTCCAATTGATTGGTATAAAAATGGTTTTGCATCTTGGTCAATGAGCCTTTTTCTCATAACCATAACAGCAGGCTTTCCCAAATCTGACATAATCCATTTTCTGCCTAATTTTTCTGCAACTGCTCCTGTTGTTCCAGAGCCAGCGAAGAAATCTGCAATGAGCCCATTTTCTGGACAAGAAGATTCTATAATTCTTTTAAGAAGTGCTTCGGGTTTTTGAGTTCCATAATCTGTGTACTCTTTTGCCATATTAAAAACTCCCGAAATATCCCATACATCATCTTGCTTTACCACGCTCTTCCAAATACCACTTCCTTTTCCACAAATAATACACTTTGCCTCCCATAATCCTTTATCACTTTTCATTGAAGGGACATAAGGAAGTATTCTTTCAGTAATTATTTCTTGAAAATATCTATTTTTTGTTTTAGTATAAACAAAAATATTATCATGCTTTCTAGAAAATGCACTCTTTGCCTTCCCCCCCATAAAATAATGCCAAATAATCTCATTAACAAAATTCTCTTTTCCAAAAATCTCATCCATAATCACTTTAACATAATGTCCCACATGCCAGTCAATATGAACATAAATGCTTCCTTGCTCCGATAATAGTTCTCGCATTAATATTAACCTTGGAACCATCATCTCAAGATAAGAAACAGTCCCATCTTTCCAAGTATCTGAATAGGCATGCTGTTCTATCACGGTCGGCATTGCTTCAATATCAGTTGATGGAAGATGAATTTTTGTCCTATAATCTGCTTTGCTATCAAATGGTGGGTCAATATAGATCAAATCAATTTTGCCTCTCATTGATGGCATTTTGGTTTGGGGATCGCCAGCAAGTAAAGCCTGCATAGCAAGAAGATTATCTCCATAAATCATTCTGTTAAGCCATTCCTTTTTCACATCTCCTTTAACAGCTTGTCCTGTGAAGGAGAATAATCCCCCCTTGGATTTTGTTGGCAAAACTAATTCATTGGTTTGTAAAGTTATTTTATTCTTCTTAGAAAGCCCGTCTAAAATTCTCTCAGCTTCTTTTTTGCCTCTTTCTATGATTTTAGGCAATTCTGCAACCAGCGACATACTGCAATATCGTGCGTTAGTTCTATTTAAATGTTACGGCAATATTGTCGTATGAAGAAGCGCTCATCGTATCAGATTGAAGAGAGGATTCTGCTGATCGTTAAAGAAAAGCCGGCAACATATGCCGGACTTGAACGAAAGCTAAGCACCGGCTATCGGACGATCAAAGCAAATTGTGAAGTGTTAGAGAGATTCGGCCAAGTTAAAATTCAAGAAAAAATCCATCCCGCAAATGGGCGTTCCTCACATCTTGTCTCGATTACTCCGCAAGGCTTCGATACAATTAAGAAAGCCCCTAAACACTAGAAATCGATATAAAGAAGCAATTCTCCGTGAATCAAGAGGTGATCTACCATGACAACCAAAATATTTCAGGAATTACAAGAGATTAAGAGGAAAGCAAAAATTATCAACCAAAAGATCGGAAGCGCAAAATTATCGTATCCACAAGTTTGCCGATGCCGTAAAGAGATCGATCTTATCTATGATGAAATCTTGTATTCCCAAGGTGCGCTTCTCAAGAATGATCCTTTTGCAGAAATTGGACGCTATGGTCAGGAATCAATATATATCTTTAAAACTCTACGGGAGAACCATTCTCCACTATCAAAGAAATCTATTATCTCAAAACTGAAGAGGTTTGAAATCCATCCAAAAAGAGTTGAATACTGTCTGGAACTTCTTCGGAAAACGGGAGAAATCTACGAGCCGAAGAAAGGTTTTGTTCAGAGGATATGATCCGGCCTCTTTTTTGGCATCTGATTTAGAAGCATAAATGAACTATAAAAATGTTGACATCTTTTCACCATGATACATCTTGGCATAACAATCTTGACAAAGCCATACTGGGTTTCTCCATAAAGAACGGTGATACAGTTTTTCCCCACGTTGTGGACAACCCGCACATTTTGGGATTGTCGGTGTCTTTTTATCCCTCGAAATCATTTCCTTTTCCTCCTGGTTGATTCTCAAAAGTAGAATTTTCCTACTTTCCGCACTCGAATACCCGTCAGATTCTCAACAGCGTCCCGCCCATCGTCAAATTCTAACTTTGGTTCTAAGTCCTGGATAGCTTCCATAATGAATCTCTTCTGGATACTACTCCCTTGATCGATTCCTCTCAGGGTTTGGAACCGTTTCTTTAACGCTTCAATTATTTCTCTTTCTTTTGTTGGGGGCAAAATCATTTCTTTTTCCTCCGTTCTGTTTGGCTTTGTCATATAATTTTGTATTCACAAAAAGAGAGATTATTCAGATTATATCAATATTCTTGATAGGGATATTCATTCTGGAATAATACCTCTTTCCCAAATTCAGCCAAGAATGAATATTAGCCCAAAAATTATCTTCTTTTCAAATTCTTAAAATACACAATCTGTCTCTCCCTCTTTACCGCTTCCGTCTTCGTCCGAAATGTCCCCAGAACTTTCTTCCCATCTTTCGTATACAATACCCATTTATACCCTTCTTTCTTGATGACCATTACACAGGCACTCTCCACGCCGCTCTCTGCACGACTTCGGACAGGGCAGGATGAACATGGACGGTTGATCGGATGATCTCCAGCGCTTTCTTCCGGTTCGCTTTCAGCGCCACACAGACCTCATGGATAAGCGTCGATGCATCCGGCCCAAGGATATGGCATCCGAGAATTTCTTTCGTTTTCTGTTCAACAATAAATTTCACAAAACCGTTCTCTTCAGCCAATGCCGCGCCCATCCCTGTATTCTTGTATTCGTACTTCCCCACAACATATTTTTTCCGTAATCTTTTTGCTTCTTCTTCCGTCAATCCCACGCCGGCGATTTGTGGTGAACTGAAGATTGCGTGGGGCATGGGAAAATAGTTGATCGGCTTGCGCAGAAGCAATGACTTGCGCTTTCTTGTGACTGCGTCAAGGACATATTCCGCTTCCAGGTTAGCGCTATGCTTAAACAGATATTCTCCAACGACATCGCCGAGCGCCCAGATGTTTTTTGCAGATGTTTCTAAATATCTATTGACCAGAACAAATCCTTTTTCATTGATGCGCACACCTGCCTGTTCTAATCCCAGTGAATCTGTATTTGGCCTTACGCCTGCAGCCACCAAAATTTTTTCTGCAGTAAGTATTTTCTTCTTCTCATTCATTATACACTGGACACGCACTTTTCCCCCAAAGCGGGAAACTGCAGTGACCTCCGCATTGGTATATACTTTTCTTCTTTTCATCCATAACCGGGTGAATGTACCGGCAATTTCCCCATCCTCGCGAGGGATGAGCAGCGTATTGCGCTGGACGATCGTCACGTCCGTGCCCATCGCCGAAAAGAAATGGCCTAATTCCGCTCCGATATACCCTCCTCCGATGATGATCATGCTCTGGGGCAGAGTCGTGAGGCGCAATGCTTCTGTACTGGTCAGAAACGGCACTGTATCCAGCCCTTTCACCGGCGGGATGAACGGCCGTGAACCGGTGGCGATGACAATTTTCTTTCCTCTGATCTGTTCGCCGTTCACTTCAATTGTCTGTGCATCAATGAATACACCTCTCCCTTTGAACAGCGTTTGGTTCTGCGCAGCCTTCACGCCTTTTTCGATATTATGGGCATCTTCGTCAACCAAAGAACTAGCCCGTTCCGTTATTCTTTTCAAGTTGACTGGGGCGGCCTTTAGTGAGAGTCCGATCTTATCAGCATGCTGGGCCGCTTCCAGCATATCCGCAGAATGAATGATCATCTTGGAAGGGATGCAGCCACGATTAAGGCACGTTCCTCCTAAAGGCCCATCTTCGATAATCGCAACTTTTAATCCTGCATCTGCCGCTCCTGCTGCCACATCTAATCCCGAACCAGCGCCGATGACAATAAGATCGAAAATCTGCATATCTTTACCTCTTTTTAGGAGAAATGAATGATTAAAAGTATTTAAAATATTCGTTGCCCACTGGAGCTAACCACCTCTTAAACGGTTCTGCCTTCTTGGAGGGAATTGATTGAATCAGCCTAAAGGCGTTTTTGGTATTAACACAGTCAGTATATCGTAGCTTTTTATCTTCAGCTGGCATTTTCGAACCGTTACAAATAGGATCAGTCCTTTTTGAGCGAGCGCAGCGGGGCAAAATCCGAAGGATTTTGAGTTCAGAATTCGGGCGTATTTAATATTAACTTTAATATAGTAAATCACCAACAGATTTATAAATATGCTATTTATTTCAGATAGTATGAACGCGCAAAAATTATATGATATTGTTCAAGACTCAACAAGAGTATTTAGAAAAGGAGAATCTGTTGAAAGAGGACGGGTTGGAAATGTTGATGTCGTAGAACTATTCGGTTATGATCACATAAGTGAAGCTCCATCTGGAGATAATTTTGATAAAGTTGATATGATTTTTGTAGATGTTGTTGTGGATAAAGCTAGAGCGGAACAATATAGAGGAGCTTTAGCAGAACAAATGAGAGCTTATCCACAACCAGAAAGACTTGCTGGTGGTCCATCATACATTGAATTGGCACCAAATATGGGTATGGAACAAGAAGGTGCATTAAGAGTTATGGCATTAGGAAAAACATTAGGAATGTGGGATGTTATGAGTGCCAAAACACTTGGAATGGATGACGCAACAGCAAGACAAATGGCTGGTCAAGGGTTTCTAATGATTTCTGGTTACAAACCATCTGAGTAAGTCTCCTGCCTTTTCTAATTTTAGCAAACTTTTGAATTGAATATAACACTCCCCTTCTGAATTGTGCTTTTAAATCGTAATCTTTATTAACCTTTAAAGCAGCCTTTTCCGGTGGAAACGCAAATACATCAGACACTCGGAACGAACATCCTCCCTTCTCATTACGATCTTCTCTTCGAGCCAGACTTTAAAACATTCACTTTTAAAGGAACGGCGTACATCGTTGTTTCCATCAAAGAACCCACCAAAACGATTAAACTCCATGCCAAAGAACTTCAGATCAAAACAGCAGAACTTCGCCAGAGAAATCTCTCGCTTGCCGGGAAAACACACTATAATCCTCAGAAAGAAGAATTAACTCTTACTTTTCCCCAAGCTGTCCATGGTCAAGCCCAGATCCACCTGCAGTTCACCGGAAGGCATAACGAGGGGATGTACGGTTTCTATCGCAGTTCCTATCAGCACAAAGGAAAGACAGAATATCTTCTCACTTCTCAGTTCGAGGCCGCTAATGCGCGAGCAGCTTTTCCCTGCTTTGACGAGCCGGCATTCAAAGCGACATTTGACGTCTCATTCATCGTAGACCGGAATCTCTTCACTATCTCTAACATGCCGATCAAGAAAGAAAAAACTCTTCAGAATAATCAAAAACAAGTTTCTTTCCTTACTTCCCCGCGGATGTCAACGTATCTCCTCTATCTAGGTATTGGAAATTTCCAATCTATCCAGACCAAGCATCGCCATATTCTGATCCGTGTGCTCACTACTCCTGAAAAGATCCATCTTGCCCCGCTCGCGTTGGGCTATACCAAAAAATTTTTAGCTTTTTTTGAGAAATATTTTCAAGTGAAGTATCCTCTTCCAAAAGTGGATATCATTGCGATCCCCGACTTTGCCGCCGGCGCGATGGAGAATTGGGGTGCGATCACCTTCCGTGAGATCGCTGTGCTGGGAGATGAAAAGACCTCTGTTGCCGTGAAACAGAATATTGCCATCACCATCGCGCATGAACTTGCTCACCAATGGTTTGGCAATCTCGTGACGATGCAGTGGTGGGATGATCTCTGGCTCAATGAAAGTTTTGCTACATTTATGAGTTACAAAGCCGTCAATGATGCTTTTCCGGCCTGGGATTTACCTCTTCAATATTTTGAAGATACAATTGCCGACGCTCTTTCTGCCGATGAGATTGAAGCAACACATCCCATTAATGTCCATGTCAATACGCCGGGCGAGATTGACGAGATCTTTGATAACATCAGCTACGACAAAGGCGGCAGTGTCTTACATATGCTCGAAGACGCGGTCGGAGAAGCTGCGTTCCGCCAGGGTCTCACGCTCTATCTCAGAAAACATGCGTACCAGAATGCGACGAAACACGATCTCTGGACGGCGATTCAGGAAGCTAAACAAGAGAATTTTGTCTCGACCATGGTGCACGGTTGGATCACCCAATCCGGTTACCCGCTTGTTTCCGTAAAAAAAGAGAAAAATAAATATTATCTTTCACAGCAGCGTTTCTCTCTTCTGGGAAAACAGCATTCTGAGAGCTGGATCATTCCTCTGCGCTATTTCACGGATCAGGGTAAAGCCGGAACAACCATTCTCCGGGAGAAAACGACATCCTTCCCCTCTTCTGCTCACTGGATTAAAGTAAACCACGGCCAGCCGGGATTTTATCGCGTTACATACGACGCGCCACTTCTGGCGCAATTAGGAAATGCCCTGCGCCGGAAAAAACTTTCCTCACTGGATGCCGCCGGCCTGGAGAATGATCTCTTCTCGCTGATGGTCTCGCGACAATATTCTCTCGCTGAATATCTCGGCTTTGTCGAACAGTATTGTCTTGATGCGGAATATCCTTTAAATTCCAGCATTTCCGGACACCTCGGCTGGCTTCTCCGTCTGGCTGCGGGAAGTACTCTGGAAGATGCTGTGAGAAGAACAAGCCTGCTTTTCCATCTGGAACAACTGAAAAAAGTCGGTTGGCGGCGTGTCAAAAATGAACGTAATACCACGACTCTTCTCCGTTCTCAGGTCATCAGTAATCTGGGATTAGCCGGACATGCGGAGACGCTTAAAAAAGGAAAGGAACTCTTTCAACAGCTTCAGCACGGCCATGGTTCCGTCGATCAAAATCTTAGAAGTACAATATACCTGCTCGCCGCACGCCAAGGAGACGAGAAGATGTTCACTTATTTTATCCAGCAATACCAGAAAGAAACGCTGCCGGAAGAAAGCCGCCGTCTTCTGCGCGCTATCGGCATGTTTCGTCAGAAAGCGTTCGTCGAAAAGGCCTTAGCGTTCTCTCTCTCCGGCGTCCGTCTGCAGGATTCATATATGATCCCGATCATGATCTCGCTGAATCCTGGAATGAACACCCTCCTCTGGTCGTGGACAAAAAAACACTGGCCGCAATTTTTAAAAAAATTCACCAGCGGCACGCACATGCTTGGCACTTTTGTCAAGACGATGTCCTCGTGTTCTGAGGAAAAGATGGAGAACGACATCGCCCAATTCTTCTCGTTAAAAAAGAACATGCGGGATGATGTCAAGCTGGTCGTGAAACAGGTGCTAGAACATATCGAGATCAACCGAAGATTTATGGAGAGAAATTGAGCGCTCTTAAGAAATCCTGAATAATATTTTTTTCCGAAGGTGATGAATCTTCAGCGGCAAGGCGGCTTCTCAAAAACTGATAATGCCGAGAATGGTTGGAAGATATCGTGTCAAAAATAGATCGTTCTTTCCATTCCAGAGGCATGGCTTCCAACTGATGCTCATATGCACGTACTTCCATGATCGCGTTAATCGTATCTAAAATTAATTGATCTTTATTTTGGGTTGTGATCCGATATTGAGAATTGATTGGGATCCCAGCGCTCCAATCTGAGGCATGGACATATTCATGATCTCGGATGATCGAGACAAGTTCATCTTCCTGCACTAAGAGAGTTGGTGGATACCCCACGATGACCGCGGGAATACTCGTACCCAGCCGGTTTATATCGTACATTACCGACATCGCCGTCTCGGCAAATTGCATTCTAAACCAGAGTAAGCCTACTTTTTGCGGGCTCCACACATGCTGTGGAAAAGATTTTTTCAATACTTGTTGGAATCGTTTTTCTGTCGGACAATAGACTATCTCTGAAACTGCCGCGTGGGGATGTTCTTCTAGAAATGAACCAAGATATTCTTCCAGCGAATGATCGGTCCAATATCTCTCTGAGACCATGTTGACTTGCCCTCATTTCTGGGGAGTGTACCCCACTTCTTTCAGAAACAGCTTGATCGTCTCCCGTTCCAGAGGCATTAATATTGAATATGAAAGCAGATCCAACGCGCGAAGATGCTCTTGATATCTCTGTTTTGCCGTCCGCCCCATTCTTTCTTCCTTCAAGTGCTCGGGCATGACCGCTAATTGATGCCGATACGCTCGTGCTTCCAGGATGCCATAAATTGTCTTTCTCAAGAAATGCTCTCCTTCTTCTGCAGTTATGCGCCGCGTGGCGTTGATGGGGATGCCGTCAAACCAATCCTGAGCATAGACATATGCATGATCTTTGATGATGGACAGACATTCTTCTGGGGAATATCCTTGGATTTCAGGATACACAACGATCAATGAAGGTGTATGCTTTCCGAGAAAGTCAGGATCGGTGATGGTTGTGGCCAGAGTTTTTTTTGTCTTCGCTTTTTCCCAGAGCATGGCCACCCAACCAGCATTCTTATGCCGTTCGGGCATATGTCTTTCCAATGCAGCGCTGTATTCTTTACATGTTGGACAGTAGGCGATTTCGGCAACGGCTTCGGAGGGATACTTTTGGGCTAGATTTTGAATAAAATGTTCTAATCCTTTTTGCGACCAACCGTCCCGTTCTGCCATATTCTTGGAAAAATTACTTTCTTATAAAAAAGTTCTGGTCATTTCTCCCCTTAACCCTTATCTCATAGTGAATAATCTTTATATAACCAAAAATCATCCACTTTCTCATGCCCCGCCCCAAAGTGTTCATCACCCGAAAAATAGCGGATAGCGGAATACAATTATTAAAAAAAACGTGTGATGTTCGGATCTATCCCCAAAATCAGCCCATACCGCGCCAAGAGCTGCTCCGCGGCGTGAAATGGTGTGATGCTCTTCTGCCGCTGCTTACGGAAAGGATCGACAAAGAAGTGCTTGATGCCAATCCAAAACTAAAGATCGTCGCTAATTATGCCGTCGGTTTTGACAACATCGATGTCACATCTGCAACCAGTAAAAGTATTCCGGTGACGAATACACCCGGCGTATTAGAAGATGCTGTCGCGGAGCATACGTTTGCGTTATTGTTCGCGATCAGCAAACATCTCGTCGAAGCAGACCGCTTCACGCGTAGAGGAAAATACAAAAGCTGGGAACCACTGCTTTTCCTCGGTCCGCAGCTTAAAGGCAAAGTCTTGGGCATTGTGGGGCTGGGCCGGATCGGCAGCAGCGTTGCCGAGAAAGCGCGGGCGATGGGGATGCAGGTGACCTATACTGATGTCCAGCGTAATCCTGCATTTGAAAAAAAATTCCAGGCCCGCTTCGTTTCTAAAGAGGTGTTGCTCAAAACCGCTGATTTTGTCAGTCTGCATGTCCCGCTTCTTCCGGCAACCCGTCATCTCATCGGCGCAAAAGAACTAAGAATGATGAAGAAGACGGCATATCTTATCAACACGTCACGCGGTCCAGTTGTCGATGAAAGAGCGTTGGTGCGGGCGTTACAGAAAAAGATGATTGCCGGCGCAGGGCTTGACGTCTATGAGTTTGAACCTAAGCTCGCTCCGGGATTGAACAAACTCCCTAATGTAATACTTACTCCTCATACGGCATCAGCAACGCTGGAAGCACGCCAGGCGATGTCAGTGATTGCGGCAAAGAATATTCTGGCAGTTTTGAGAGGGAAAAAAGCGCCGCACGCCGTCAATCCGGAAGTGTATAAGAAAAGATAAGGAGGAATGAGAGGACTTTACACCGCGGATCAGGAATGAGCACAGTCCTCTAAAGATAATCACTGCTCACAGATGCCATTCTTCTGTACATATTTTCCATCGATACACTGCGTCCAAGATTGCAGCGGTTCGTTCTCCATGATTTCCGCAGCAACGATTCCCGCCAGAGTTGAAGTTGAAGAAGAGTTGTAAAACTTATACATCGACGCAGTTGGTTTGCTACCCTCTGGATACTTGCTTTCAAACAGAGCCATATCCGCAAGGCCATAATCGGTACTGGAAAAACTAATCCCAATGTAATTTATCTTTTCTGCAACAAATTCTTGAGCAGTACCAGAAATCGTTAATCCCGTCGAGTAGCTGGTCCCATCTCCATCTTTATGCCAGGCAGCATCAGTCATATGGATGGCATAGATACTTACTTTATCAGGTCCAGAAACTCCCACGGCGTCAGCCCAATCCTGTCCCAGCATCTCGTAGAGCGAATTGAGAGAAGATTCAGGAGCGTCACCGCCTCCACTTACTTTAATACTTTGAACAATAACTTTCCATTCGTCATAAGGCAGAAGACCATACTCTATCTGTTCTCCTTCTGTGTCTTTAAATGTTCCTAATCCAAAATTGACCTTATCAACAGATGAGAAAATAGTTGTGCCAATCTCCTTTGAAAGCTGACCAGCTTGATAGATCGCCCCAGCCATACTGCCCGTATCATCTATCTTGAAATAAAGAACAAGTTCTTTACAGGGAACAATATCTTTGATCGGCTCGGCGTCATCACAGCAATCCTCATCAACCAGGCCGTCGCAGTCATTATCGACGTGATCGTTGCACATCTCTTCCAGCGGCTGGCCTTCAACGGCATTGCAGACAATACTTTTACCATCTTTGGTACAGACATAATTCCCTTTATCATAACATGCTCCGATGCCTACTTCGCAAGGTTTTCCTAAGCCCATCTGCACATAATCTTCGTCTATCAGCCCGTCACAATCATCGTCCAGGCCGTTGCATACTTCAATACCGGGTTCTGGAGCGTTGCACGCGATGCTCCCTTGGAAACAAATATATTCGCCTGGTCCGCAGTCGGTCTGGCAGATGCCGTTTTCTGCAAAAACCTGATCCAGCTGAAACTGAATGTCCGGGAGTTCGTCGATATACAGATCACAATCGTTATCGACGCCATCACATGATTCTGGTTCTGGTTTCCCCGGTGCGGCGTTGCAGATCGTGCTCAATCCACTGGGCGTGCAGACCATCTCGCCGATGTCCATACACGCGCCAGCTCCCAAGGTGCAGGGCTGGCCGACATTATATCCATTGTCGATGACTTTATCGCAATCATCGTCATACCCGTTGCAGATCTCTTCTTTCGGAAGAGGCGCACTGCAAGAGATCTGTCCGTCGATGCAAAGCCAGTCTCCACTTCCGCACGCCGAAGCGCATAGTTCTTCGATCGATTCCAGCTGAGGGGCAATATCTTCATATTCATCCGTCTGCCCGTCACAATCATTGTCTTTCCCATCGCAGATCTCTTCGCCGGAGTCTTTGGGCATCGCATCGCAGTACACCTGCACTAGGTCAGATAGACATTCAAACTGCCCTTTATTGACGCATTCGCCGATACCAACATAACAAAGTTCGCCAACCATAAAATCTTCATCTGTTTTGCCGTCGCAATCATTGTCGTAATTATCGCAGATCTCCCCTTGCGGAAAAAAAGCATCACAAGCAGTGGTAGTCATCTTACCGGCAAGGGAATCGCAATAAGTTACACTAACACCGGGCTTGCAGACTCCTACTGTAATATAATTGCCTTCTTCGTCCTGTGGGCCGCATTGTTCTTCCGTTATCGGAAAGCTGTCGTCAATAATGTTATTGCAATCATTATCGTACCCATCACAGATCTCTGCTGTCGGCAGAGGTGCATCGCAGACCCACTGGCCGCTAATGCACTCGTTGTAGCCCGGTCCGCAGTCGGTGGAGCATTTTTCAAGAAGATCCTCATCAGTCTTGCCATCACAATCATCATCGACTAAGTTGCACAGTTCCACCGCGCCGGGATACACGTCAGCGCCATACACACCAAACTTATTTATTTCTTTCTTATCGTTACAGTCACCGCAATTCTTTGTATATTTAACTTCACCCGGTGGTGGAAAACAATCGAATTTGTTCTCGCTCTTGTTGCCAAAGCCATCACCATCCCGGTCAGCACACCAGGTATTTTTATTCCCGTCGGGGCAATTCTCTGGATCATAACCTGGCGAAACATTGGTTTCTCCAGAGTCATCTTCTTGTGTATCAAAAAGGGAAAGAATGTGAATATCCAAGAGGGAAGACGGGATCACAACATTGTACCCTCTCCCCCCCGTGTCAATTCCGTCGTCCGATTGGCCGTCCTCGGCAGATGCATCCTGTGTAGAATCACTTGTTGCATCGTATAATTGGGTCGTGTCTCCTTCCGCATAGCCAGAAGAGGGGAGGTTTGGCCCATAATGGCATCCCGCTGTCAAAGCTAACGCTAAAAATAGGCGGGATGTTCTTCTTGTAAAACGTTCGACTAATCTTTCCAGCATCTGCAGAGAAGACGGCGCTCCCTATTTTAAGGTGAGGTATATGCTGTATTTTTGGTTCATTGCTCACTTGGTTCAATACCTCGTTGCTTGCTGCGGAACGACCGAATGGTGCGATGGGATAATATTATAAATCCTTGTCCACTACCTCTCACAATGTCTTTCATTGAGGTCTTGGGATTTACAATTAATGTTATTGGAGAATTTTTTCTGGGAATGAGCGTCTATTTCGTTCATCGACAAGTCGCCAAAGAGAAAAAAATAGATCTTCATTTTACTCGTGAATTCCGCCGTGAACGGGTTTTTGCGCTCTTGGGCATTGTATTTATCATTTTGGGTTATATCTTACAACTTCCAGCTCAATTAGAATAGAAGAAATAGTGGCAATCACGATGACAACACAAATCCAGAACATTTGTTCTTATCTCCAGAAGAAAAGTAGGATCCTCTTTCTGACTACTTCAAATCGCTGGGCTGGCGATAAAGAAAAGCCAAAGAGTACTCTTCTTGCCGAAGCGCTTGCTGCCAGAATAGGAAAGAAAAAAGTGACGGTTCTGAATGTTCCTGCCCTTAAGATATTTCATTGTGAGGGAAACATTTCCCGCGCGGATGGCAATAATTGCGGTGTACAAAATGCTGTCCTCAAAGATCAGCTCAAGAACCCTTCTGGCTTTCATCGCTGTTGGGCAAGCATCAATAACAAAGATGATGATCTGTGGAAGATCACTAAAGAACTTTTCCAGTCCGACTGTGTCATTTTCTTTGGTTCGGTGCGGTGGGGGCAGATGAATGCCTATTACCAAACCTTAATTGAAAGGCTCAGCTGGATTGAAAATCGTTTTAGCACGCTCAAAGAAAAGAATATCGTCGGGAGTATTGATGCAGGTATTATTGTTGTCGGCCAGAATTGGCGCGGAAAGGAAGTGGTACGCACCCAACGAAAAGTCTTGCAGTTTTATGGCTTTAATGTTCCTTCAACTCTTTGCTGGAATTGGCAGTATACCAATGATCTTGACGATGAGAGTTTGCAGTCCTATCAGAAAGCAGGTTATATCTTCCAACGGGAAGTACTTGATAGGCTCAGAAATATGAAAGTACACAACAATAAAAAATAAAAATTAAACAAATAAAAAAATTCTATCTCCTTTTTTTCATTTTCGCTTTCTTTGCTTTCGCTTGCGATGCGGTCATCACGCCGGCGCCACAGCCGGTACACTTTCCTTTATAGGTATAATGGAAAGAATTCTTGCCGCACATCAAGCATTTGCATAGTGCCATGTTCACACCTCTTTTTAGGGAAGGAAGGATTTCTCCTTTTTATGTATTACGGTCAAGTAGGCTCTGTAGAAAAAGTCGTCTGCTTGGCCTGAAGATTGACCGTGAGAAACGATTTACGGGAACAGGTGCGAAAACCAGCGACTGGAATAGCTCATCTGCAATCAGAAACAGCGCCGGTTTTCGCCACGGTCAATGGCCAGGATGACTTTTTCTACGGAGCCGGTCAAGTATCATTGTAGAAAAAACTTTTGGCACATCACATAAAGAGCTAAAGACAAAATCTGCTGCCAAGTCTTCTTTCAGCCGTTCGTATGTGTGCTTCTTACCCAGAAGAACGACCCGCACATTCATTTTCTTGCTGGCAATAACATCGGAATGTGCGTCGCCGATGTAGAGGACTTGATGGGGCTTTAGTTTATGCTTCTTAATGATATGGAGCAAGTTTTCTACCTTCGGTTTCGGTCCGCCAAGAATCTCATCAAAATGCTTTGCCACGCCGCAGTGCTGTGCGATGGCAGTCACTTCTTTTTTATTTTCCAAGGAAAGCAGAAACAAAAAAGAGACTTGTTTACGCAATTCTTTGATGAGATTGCTGCACTGAAACAATGGACACATCTTCATGTGGCGTTGGTAATGCTTCCCAAATTCCCTCGCCACGGATTGCCGTTCACGGACCGTAGGGGTGCGATGGAGCAGCTTCTGAAAAAGACTATTGACTTTTTGGTGGCGGTTCGATGCTGAGCCGACAAGTGAGGCATAGGCTTTTTCCACTCCTTTTTTGATGCCGAATTGTTCGCGGAAGATCTCGGCCATTGCTTTTGCTTTCTGCTCTTCGGAGACGATCAGCGTCCCATCAAAATCGAAGCCAACGGCCTTGATCCCGCCCAGCCTTTGCTTACGCATGGAAGAGTGATGATCTTAAGGTTAAAGAATGTTTCGGAAAAGAAGGGTTTGCCAAAGTTCTTAGTCTCTTGATGACGCTCAAAAATAATTTTACTGATATCGTCAACGACAGGATTATTTATCCAAAACTTTATGATCCACTCTATTTAACCCCTACCGATACCTGTGCATCGTCTTCCACTCGATCAGCCGTTTGAGCAGTCCGGGAAAAAAACCGGTCCAGACAAACTGGCGATAGACTAAAATCCCTTTCCATTTTCCCAAGCTGATGACCATCGGCCGTGCTTTTGAGGCGTACTCTCGTAATTTTCTTCCTGCGGCTAGTGCGCGAATATTGTCTATTACTACTTCTGCCTGCTTTTCTGCGGCCTGTGCTGTTTTCTCTTCTTTGATATTGGTAATATCTCCCGCGGCGAAGATGTTTGGACAGTTCGCGACTTGAAGATGCGCATTTACTTGCACAAAGCCGCTTTCAGCAAGGGAGATCTTTTCGTTTTTTTTCAGAAATTCCGAGTTGGGAACGATTCCCGTACAGAGAAAAGCCAGATCGGCGAAAATCTCTCCTCTTTTATTGGTGATATATTTTTTTGCCGTAGGAATGCGCTCTTTTTGCGTATCAATAACCTTTTCTTCGAAGATAAGCTTTATCCCGCGCTGTTGCAGAAAACGCCGCGCATATTCTTTGGCTTTTCGGGGATTCCGGTCCAAAAGATCTTTTTTAGAATGAACCAGCGTGATTTCTTTTTCAGGAAATCTGTCCACAATCTCCGCGGCTAATTCCGTACCGACGATTCCGCCGCCGACGATTAAGACTTTTTTTGCTTTTTCTAACTGGTGCGCCCATTGTTGTAGGTCACGCCCCCGGGCGGCGATGACGATGTTCTCTTCTTTGATCGGCACGGTATATCGTGATCCTGAGGCGATCACCAAATAATCAAAGAGATACTCCATTCCCCCGGCAATAACTTTATTGTCGGCCACTTCCATCACAGGTTTTCTGACGATCACTGCTTTCTGCAGATAGGCCTGATGCGGCACTTCGATCTTGGGAAGATGTCTTGGCTCGACCAATGTTCTTAGTACAGAAGGAGTGAATTCAAAATAATCTTTGGTGTCAAATAGAGTGACTGCAAATTCAGATTCTAATTGCCGAGCGATGTATGCTCCGGCAAATCCGCCGCCAATGATGATGATTTTTTTCATGAGTTTTTTGGTTTCGGGAATTTTTATTTTACAATCAACAGTCGGGCGAAAAAGATCAGCAATCCGAGGAGGATCAGCGCATAGGCAGCCACCAGAAAAATACTATTAACCGTTAATTTGCTAAGATGAGGGAGACCTATTGTGTAGAGGAGGGAATCAAGGAAGATCAGGGGTTTCAGGATGATCGTCGATCCGGAAAAAGGATGGATTTTAGTTAAAGGCAGCGATTCCCCTGACTTTTGGTTCTGCTTTCTGATAATTTCATTTGCGCACAGCGTGCCTGCTTCCGCCGCAGACTCCATGCTGTAGATGTATCTGTCTGTTTTAGTATATCCCGTCGCAAACAGAAAATTAGGAATTTCTGTCGCATGATCCGGCTGATATTTGAGTGAATGACTGTTGTTGCTAAATTTAGGCTCCCACACTTCCATCTCTTTTTTCTGACGATCAAACTGAAAACTGTCCCAGATATAGAAAAACACAATGTTTGCTTTATCCAATTTTCTTTTATTTTTAATCGCAATACTAGAAAAATGGCAGGATTTTAGGATTTGACTCCACACTTCTTCTTTGATTTCATCTTTAGTACACTTTATGAATGGCTTGTTGTACAGAATCCCGGGTTTATCGGTCTGGCAGATGCCCACGGAAAGCACGGCTTTTACTTCTTGATCCGTACAGTAAGTTCGGCCCCAGATCAGATCCTGCGGTTCAATGATCAGCGACCAAGGCGTATCCGGCAGATATAAAATCACTTTTTCTGTGCTGGGATAGATGATCTCCTGATCTAAAAATAATTGGACGGAAAGCTGTATCTGCCGGCATTTTTCGGCTAATTTGATCGTATTCTGGAGGGTGGAGATTTGAGCTAGTTGGGGATTCTTGGATACGATGCCGGCGACAGCTTCCACCGGCAAGGCGCAGACATAATAATCGGCAGTATCTTTCGTCGTTTCATTTTTTTCTTGATCGTTGACAAAGACGTGATCAATCATTCCGTTTTTCATCTTAAAATCAACGATGTTGTAACCGGTCTTTATCTTTACTTTCCGTGTATTCTGTAAATAATCTGTCCACTCGTCAAACCATCCATCATTTGTCGGCTTGTTCATCAGATATAGCCGGCTGGGGTAATTGATCAATCCGCCAAGTAGGATTCCGACCATCCGCGCAATGACCGGGAAACTCATCTTGGTGGTGTCCATGCCCAGCACCGGCCCCCATAATTGGATCATGTATTTTTTTGCTTCCGGTGATAAGTCTTGGCAATAATCTTTCCATTTAATATGATCGAGAGAATCCGCCCGGCGGGTGGACATTGTCAGGCAGTAAAGAATCTTGTCGATTATTTTGAAGATGTCGCCTGTCTTAAAATTGTTCATCAACTTTCCTTTATTTTTACCACGGGAAATGATCACTTCCTCTTTGCCAAATCTGGGAAAAATATAAGTGCAGACCTGGACTAAATTATGAAATACCGACCTATTCCGCCGGCTGCGTAAAGGGATCTCATTGATTAACCGTAATAGATTTTTATAATTGGCACCATACACCCGCCAGGAATATTCCGTGGGATATTTTTGATTATTCTTGGTATGGTAGCTGCTTCTGGCCAGACCACCAACTATCTTGTTTTGTTCATAGATAGTCACCGCAAAATTTCTCTTTGCCAATTCGTGGGCTACGGTCAGGCCGCCAATACCAGCTCCACAAACAATGACTTTTGGTTTTGGGAGATTACTTGCCATTTAACCTAAACCCACATCGAAAAAATAAAAAAAAAATAGAAAAGTAAAAAACTCTTTACTTTTTAGCGCCCATGATCCGGAACATCGTCGTGCCGCATTTTGGACACTTGCCTTTCATCGCCCTACGAGCGACGCCACCTTTTCCTTTCATGGCAACTTCTTTAGCATCAGCCATCTGGCGTTTTGCTTTACACTTAACACAATATGCTTCTACAGCTGCTCCTGCCATTATTCACACCTCGACTATTTTTTTGAAGAACGTACATTTCACGCCCCTTTCTTCCTATAAGCACCTTTCCCCTTAAAAAGCTTTCGTAGGGATATGCCTGGTTTCGCAGTTTTTTGAGAATTCTTTCCAGAATTTTTCTTGCAGTACATATTATAAAGTCCTGCCCCAAAAAGGAATAAATGAGTGACCACCAAGGAATAAATGTTGACTTCTGGGCATTTTACCCAGCCAAAGCTGAAGGCGAAGTGGCCTATGCCGGCGGCAATCGCTTGATTTATACATCTAATCCTACCGGCGGTTCTCTTTTTGAGTATTACCACGACAAAAAAATGCTTTGTCTCAACGATCTTGTCGGTGAAGAATGGTCTTTGTATCCAGCGGAAAGCAGATTCCAGGTCCAGTTGCGAAGAGAAGGCCGTGTTCTGCCTAAGCCAGAGATTCATCTGGCCACGATCCAGATCGGAGGTGTACCGAGCATTCTTGAAGCGGAAATTTCCCTCCTTGCTGCGCTGCACGAGATTGGCCATGCGATTTTTAACGAGACCCTGTATGATTATCTTGTCCAGCAGGATTTTGCTTTTACGCAGAAAGGTTCACATACCTCCTATCTGATTGAAACTTTACAGCATTTCTCTAAACAGTTTGCAGAGTTTCCTAGTTCTCAACAACAAGCAGGATTTAATCGTTATGACGAACGAATCGCCTGGCGGTTCGCGTATGCTGTCAAACGGGAGAAAGGAATACTT
Source organism: Candidatus Woesearchaeota archaeon (assembly GCA_016203205.1). Taxonomy (GTDB): domain Archaea; phylum Nanobdellota; class Nanobdellia; order Woesearchaeales; family GW2011-AR9; genus JACOZP01. The sequence continues at coordinate 16,563 of JACQNE010000014.1, read as the reverse complement.
CCTGCCCTAGATGATCGTGCCTTCACCGATTTCTCCCAGCCGTATCTCGCTTCCTATGGCAAAGAATATCTTGATGTGGAAGGAGATATCTTTCCATTTGATTTTGATCCATTTGAAAAAATGAAAGAAAAAATTCTTACCGTCGTACACCAATCTTAACTCCAAACTTTTCTGATACCAATGATGCCTCGCCAGAGGAGACAATCTCTTTGACGTTCAGTACTGCCCGAAGATCGCCTCTGACCTGTCCAAGCATCTCGCCGAATCCTTTCTCTTCACTGATGACAATTAATTCTGCAATTTCCTCTTTTAGCGACACTTTTTGTTCCGACTTCCATTTTCGGACAGCACTAATGATATCGACGGCAATGTCACCCGTTAATTCAGCATGCTCGTCGATCAGTTGAGAGTTGGCTGCCGGCCAAGCGGAGAGATGAATGCTTTTTGCTCCTTCCTTCGCGGCGAAAAACAGCTGATAAATCTCTTCGGTGATATGGGGAGTGATCGGTGCCATCATCTTTAAGATTGTTAATAAAGTGTGGTATAACGTATATTGCGCGCTTCTCCTCCCAGCCGCTCCGCGTGCTTCAGGATTATATAACCGCTCTTTGACAATCTCCAGGTATTGATCACAGAAATCATGCCAGAAAAAATGCTCTACTTTTGTTTTGGTCTTAGAATATTCATAGCGTTCAAAACTTTCAGTACCTTCTGTCATTATTTTCTGTAATTTACTTAACAGCCATCGATCCATCTCTTCAGTGACGGAATGATTCTCGGCAACTCTAAAATCTTCCAGATGCATGATACAAAATTTCGCCGCATTCCATAACTTTGTCGCAAATTTCTGGCCGGTCACCAAATCTTTTTCCTGAAATGGTAAATCATCTCCTAGTGTAGAACCTGCTGCCCAAAAGCGGAGCGCGTCAGCAGAATATTTATCTACCATCAATTGCGGTTCTATCACATTTCCTTTCGACTTCGACATTTTCTTACCGTGGGGATCTTGTGCATGTCCTGAAATTACGACGTCTTTCCAAGGATTAACCCCATAGTGAAGTTGTGACTTCACTAACGTATTAAACAGCCAAAAAGTAATAATGTCATGAGCTTGTGGCCGCAAACTCATCGGAAACAATTTTTTCCTTAACTGTTCGTCGTCAAATAATTCTATCGCTAATTGCGGCGTCATCGATGACGTTGCCCACGTATCCAATACGTCCTTTTCCGCCGTAACCTTGCCTTTGTAACTCTTAGGCTTGTCTTTTAATGGATCAACGGGCAATTGCTCTTCAGCGGGTAAAATGACCTTCCCTTTTTCATCATACCATACCGGTATGGGAATGCCAAAATGTCGCTGTCGGGATATGCACCAATCCCAGTTTAAACCTTTAATCCAATGATCATATCGAACTTTCATGTGGGGGGGATACCAATGTAATTGCGCTCCTGCTTCTAAGAAGGTCTCTCTTAAATCAAGATACTTCACAAACCATTGTTTTGTTGCAATATATTCAATATCAGTGCCACAACGTTCATGGACATTAACAACATGGTGTAATGGCTCTTTCTTAAGTAACACTCCTTTCTTCTCTAAATCCTGAAGAATCTCTTTGCGTGCTTCTGTCGAATTCATCCCTTTGTAAGGGCTTAATTCGTTATACACTCCTGATTCATCCATAATCAATATTGGTTGAACATCGGGATGACGTACCATCCATTCTACACAATCCAAGCCACCATAGGTGCAATAAAATACAATTCCGGAACCATACCCTGTTTTTGCTGAAACATCATGTGTAATCAGAACGGGCTTTTGACTGAAGGGGATTTCAACTTTTTTTCCAACAAGCTCTTTCCCTTTAAACTTCTTTAACACGCTCATCGGGAAAGCTTTACTCATCTTCTCTACAGCATCCTCACTAATAATCCATTTTTCTCCTGTTTCACGTAGTACGGTGACGTAATCCCCGTTTTGATCAAGAGAGATACCTACGCATCCGGGATGTAATTCTGGTCTTGTCGTAGCGTAGATAATATACTCTCCCGTTTCGATTTTTGCTTTGATATAATTTAAAGTAGTATCTTTTTCTACATCTTCCATCTCTACTTGTGCAATTGCAGTTTTGCATCCTGGACAGAAAATGATTGGGGCTTTTTTTTGGTAAATACGGCCATTTTTATACAAATCTACAAATGACTTCTGTGAAATTCTGCGGCAGTGATCATTAATTGTAGAATAGAAAATCGAGAAATCACAACTCATCCCTATCCGTTTCCAATCTTGGACAAATCCCGGCCGTAGTTCATTTAACGTTTCTAAGCATAGTTTAATGAACTCGTTTCGCTCCATCTTTTTAGAAATGACTTTTCTCGTTTTTTCAACAAGTTTTTCCGTGGCCAACCCATTATCATCCGTACCAAACGGATAAAATACATTATTCCCTTTCATCCGTTGATAACGAGCAATGAAATCTCCTTGAGAATAACTAAATGCATGACCTAGATGCATCTTTCCTGATACAGTAGGTGGAGGCGTATCAATAGAATAAATCGGTTTTGGGGAATGTGGATCAAATTTGAAGACTTTCAGGTCTTCCCAATACTTTTGCCACTTTGGTTCTGCTTCTTTAGGATCATAGCGTTGTGGAAGTTCCATCGATTTTGAGGAGAGAGGTTAGTTCTTTAAAAATTGTTGTATATTTTGTCAGAATACTTTACGATCTCGAATCTCTCCTGTTTTCCCATTTCTCAGCCATTCTTCTTTCGATGTTATCCAGGGGCGGCCGATCTTGCCGTGTCGGAAGGCTGTCCATCTGTCTTCGGGCTAGTTCGTACAGGCTCTGAAATGGCTTTCGATCCAGAAGTGGCAGTTGTGGTCCTTGAAGATGAATTAAAGCAAATTTGTTCTGGTCGGCATACGGCGGTTTTTCTTCTGGAGCGATCTGTTCGGTCTCTGCGGCAACTATTTGTCTCGCGGCCCGGGCATCGACGTAGCGCAGTGCCTCGTCTCTTCCGAGCGTATGACTCTCTGGCCGGACATAGAATCCAGAAAAGTCCATCGCCACAACACCGCTCCCTGCCTGTGCCCGCCAGGGGTTCAGCTTTGGATCCCAGTGGTCTTCCCCGCTCTTTGCATAATCCATCGGTTGATAATATTTCTCTGATTTATATTATTTTCTGGCGTTGGCAAAACAGCGATTTCCGGCTCTGGAGAAAAAGTCCTCCTGGCCATTGACCGTGGCGAAAACCGGTTGTGTGGATGGTTGCGTACGAGCTATTCTCATCGCTGGTTTTCGCAGCTGTTCCTGTAAATCGCTTCTCACGGTCAATCTTCCGGCCAAGCGGACGACTTTTTCTACTAGTGCCCATTTCCGAATCATTTATATACCTCCAAATATTCTCTAAAAGTATGGTGTTAGAGCAGGTAAGCAATGTTCTCTATCTCACGACCGTTTCCTTCGCTCTTCTTACGGCTGTCTCCGGCCTGTTCATGCTCAACACTCTCTTCAAGAATAAGATCAAAGATTTGTTTACAGACAAAACTTTCTTTATCTATTTCTCTTTAGTGATCGGCTACTCTTTATATGCGTTAGGTGAATTAACGTACTATCTCATTTTCACAGTTTACGGCGAAGTCCCGCCGGCCAGCATGCCCGATGTCTATTGGACGTTAGGTGCGGTGACTTTGATCTTGTCATTTTTTGCCTTCGCCTGGACTTGCCATAAGACACATCGAGAATCATCTAAATTAGTTGCGATGGTCGTGGGAGGAGTCGTTCTTTTCGGAGCCGTGCTTTTGTATCTTCTGCAGAGCGATCTGGCTAAACTTACAACCGGTCAAGGCCATCTTTTTGTCTCGTTCTTCTATCCTCTCGCCGACTGTTTGATCATCACTTTTGGTTCGATCATCCCTTTATATTATTCCAAGATAGAACATTTCCGAAACAGCCTGTTGATGCTCTTTATCACCAGTGTCGGCATCCTGATTGCGGATATCCTTTATGTTTCCTCAACAGCGGGGTTAGAAATCGATGTCACCGGCATCCTCCGTAACCTTCTCTATAGTTCGGCTTATCTTCTCGCCGCGTTCGGTTTCATCACGATGATCTTCTCGGCGCGAAGAAAAATGAGTGCCTAAATTTGGATCTAAATCTACCATGAAGAAAGTTCAAATCATGATCATTCATGGTGGGATGACGTTTAAGAGCAGGAAAGATTACCTCCACTTTTTAAAAACCAGAAAGATATCCATTGAAGAGAAGATACGCTGGCGCGATGAATATCTTAAGAAGAAATTAGGACAGAAGTTTCAGATCATAACGCCAGATATGCCCTCTCCTGACAATGCAAAATACATCGATTGGAAGATTCATTTTGAAAGGCATTTTCCTTTATTAAGAAACAATATCATCCTCATTGGAATATCTTTGGGAGGAATTTTCCTGGCGAAATATCTCTCCGAGAATAAATTTCCCAAAAAGATTCTTTCTACTTTTCTCATTGCACCACCTTTTGATGATACCCTCCCCAATGAAGATCTCGCTGGCGGATTTAAGCTTAAATCAAACTTATCCCTGCTGGAGAGAAATTCCCCGCATCTTACATTATTATTTTCAAAAAATGATGATGTTGTTCCGGTATCTCATGCGAAAAAATATCGTCGGAAATTAAAGAGTGCAAACATTATTACTTTTAACCATATCAAAGGACACTTTAAGATCACCGAGTTTCCGGAGATTATTGAATTGATCAAACGAGAAGTACACAAGGAATAGAAATTCTTTTATACTTCTTCTCTATCTTTAAATTCATGTGTCAGGCCTATGAGGGGGAACGCGCCGGGATTGTTGCTCTGGAAGATCGCGCAACGATCAAAGGCTTTGCTGCGGCGAGAGCCGGTTTCAGTAAAAGTGCAAATCCCTACTATTGGAGCGGATTGTTCACGGAGGCATGGGATCACGGTTGGGGATGTTGGCAAGAAAAGCTTCTTCCGTGGGCTTTAGAACAGCGATATCGTACGATAACTGATATTCCCACATCCATCCATGCCCGCCAGAAATTCAAAGAGACGCAGGATTTACCCCCCGAATTAGAGAGAATTGTTGAAATTTATAGCTCTTAAACCTCTTCACTCACTCAGCTTCTGTCCTCTCTCTTTGCTCTCTTCCCAGCCGGCAGAAGTAATCTGGATAAATTCAGCATTAGCCTGCATTTCCTGGATCGTCCGCGCGCCGCAGTAGCTCATCCCGCTCTGTACGCCTTTCAGCAAGCTGTTGATTACATCACGCACTGGCCCTTTGTAATCAACAAGAATGGCAACTCCTTCGACAAAGACATCTAAGCGTTCTTTGACTTGTTTTCCCTGCGATAATTCACGCCGCTCGTGGCTGCTGTCATATGATGCGCTGCCCATGTATTTCTTATAACGCTTGCCATCTTTCATGATGACCATCCCCGGCGCTTCATCGGTTCCCGCAAAAAGATATCCTGAGAAGATGGAACTCGCGCCCGCAGCCAATGCTTTTGCCACATCGCCAGGGAACTTCATCCCGCCATCAGCACAGACCGGCACATGATATTTCTGGGCAACTTCCATCACGTCGATGATTGCCGTTATCTGTGGTACGCCAGCTCCGGCGATAATCCGCGTCGTACAGACCGGCGAAGGGCCGATCCCCACTTTTAACCCATCTGCACCGGCCTCGATCAAATCACGTGCAGCTTCTCCCGTGGCAATATTTCCCGCCATCACGTCAATGGAGAAATGTGTTTTAAGTTCTTTTAGTCTTTGAATAGCATAATCCGAATGGCAATGGGCAATGTCCAAAACTAAAACATCTGCGCCGGCTTCGATAACTGCTTTGGCGCGTTCTAATGTATCTTTCACGCCGACAGCTGCGCCAACCAACAATCTTCCTTTGCTATCGCGTGCGGCGTTTGGCCACTGCTCTAATTTCTTGATGTCTTTTGTCGTGATCAACCCTTTGACAACATTGTTTTCCACCAAAGGCAGTTTCTCAATCCGGTGTTTATGCAGGAGTTGTTTCGCTTCTTCCAGCAGAATCTGAGGGGATGCGCTGATCAATTTTTCTTGGGGAGTCATCACCTCACTGATTCTTTTCGTTAAATCTATTTCAAAAAGATAATCGCGGGAGGTAAAAATTCCCACTAATTTTCCGCTTTCTACAACCAAAAGACTGGTGACCTCTTCTTCTTTCATCTTCTGTGCTGCGTCAGCGATGGTCATCGTTGGCGGCACCGAAATTGGATTTTCGATAACATAACTGGTACTCCGCTTCACTCTCTTGATTTCGGTAACTTGTTCTTCGATCGTACTAAATTGATGGATTATTCCCAAACCCCCTTCCCGGGCTAGCGCAATGGCCATCTTATGCTCCGTTACCGTAGCCATATTGGCGCTGACTAAAGGATTGTTCAGAACAATATTTTTGGTGAAATGAGTCTTAAATGTGGCTTCTGTCCGAGAAGAGAGGGGCGTTCGCTTTGGTACCAGAAGGACATCTGCAAAAGTCAACCCCAAACGTGTCATTACCACGTGATTTCGTAATCTTGTTTTGATTTAAATAGATTATGCGGCTGGAGACGATACGTACTTTTGAGTGGCTCTGTAGAAAAAGTCGTCCGCCTGGCCTGAAGATTGACCGTGAGAAGCGATATGCAGGAACAGGTGCGAAAACCAGCGACGAGAATAACTCGTACGCAACCATCAACACAACCGGTTTTCGCCGCGGTCAATGGCCAGGACGACTTTTTCTACAAAGCAATTTTTAGGCAAAATCTTATAAACTGCTGCTCCTGATACAATCTTACTGAATAGCTCATGGTCCTCTTTAATTACTTGATTATCACTTTTTTGATCGGGCTTTCGGCGTTATTTTCCGGCCTGTCGTTAGGCTTAATGAGCCTGGGACCTTATGCCTTACAACGGAAAATAAAGCTGGGGAATAAAAATGCGCAGAAAGTATACCCTCTCCGTAAGCGGGGAAACCAGCTCCTGTGTACTTTGTTGTTAGGAAATGTCGCGGTGAATTCTGCCCTTGCTGTTTTTTTGGGTTCGCTAACTCAGGGTATCATCGCCAGCCTTACCGCTACGGGATTGATTGTCATCTTTGGTGAGATCCTGCCCCAAGCGATCTTTTCCCGCCACGCGCTAGAATTCGGCGCGCGTTTTGCCTGGCTGGTTTCATTTTTCTTTTACCTCTTTTATCCAGTTACCTGGCCGATTGCCTACGGCCTTGATCGCATGCTGGGGAAAGAACTTCCCGCAGTCTTCACCAAAAAAGAGTTCTCTCTGTTCATCGAACAGCAGAAAAAATTTCAGAAATCGGATATCCGCGAGCAAGAATTTTCCCTGCTGCAGCGCGGCCTGCATTTTTCAGATAAAAATGTTGGGCAGGTGATGACTCCCTGGAAGAATACCTATCACCTCCGTCCTTCGATGCGTCTTACTCCTTCTTTGCGTGTAGAGATTCAGCTGCAGGGCTGTTCGCGTATTCCCGTCTATGATCCTCATGAAAAGAAAGTGGTCGGCATTTTTTTCACTAAAGATCTGGTCAGTAAAGAATATCTCCTCCCGCTCACTGTCCGGGAGATTATGCGGCCGATAATCTTCTATATCCAGGAAGCGGACAAGCTGGATAAAGTCTTAAATCTATTTAAAAAGAATCGTGTCCATATTTTCATTGTCCTCAATAAATCAGATAAGATCGTCGGCATCATAACTTTAGAAGACGTTCTGGAAGAGATCGTCGGAGAGATTCTCGATGAGCATGAAGATGAAGATGAGATCCAAAAAGCGGCGATCCAGAGCCAATAAACATTTAACCATACGTATTAAGTCTGTGCTTGGGCAGGTCGGTCTGCCTCGTCTCGCCCAAAGAATAGAACATCTTCTCTCCCGAACTATGCTCAGAGATAAGCGAGACTCTGAATTTCTGGCTCAAAGCCAGCGCTCGGCAGACCATCTTGACCAAGCCCGCACAGACTTAACGCAATACGTACCAATAAACATTTAAAATAGCCGTTCTCTCCCCATCAGATGTCTCTTCTCACCATTAAGTACGCTCCCCAGCATTCCTCGGAAATAATCGGCCAGGATCTTGCCGTTTCCCAACTAAAAGATTTCATCCTCCATCATCAGCAGAAGAAACAGAATGCTGCCCTATTATCTGGGCCGATTGGCGTGGGAAAGACCTCTTCCGTGTATGCTTTAGCGCAGGAATTGAACTACGATCTTCTCGAATTGAACTCTTCTGATCTGCGTAATGCTGCGGCAATTCACACGTTTCTCGGATCTGCTTTGGGCCAGCAATCTCTGTTCTTCCGGCCAAAGATCATCCTCATCGATGAGATTGATGCCCTGTCCGGGACTAATGATCGAGGCTGCATTCCGGCGTTGGTCAAAGCATTGGAAAAAGCGGCTTTTCCGGTCATTCTCACGGCAAATGATCTTTATGATGATAAGTTGAAGGCACTGCGCAAGATCTGTCTGGAGATTGTATTTCCGAAGGTTGACCACCAGTCGATTTTCTTCTTGCTGCAGCTGATCGCCGCAAAAGAGCATTTTTCTTCTGAAGAAAGTGCATTACGTTCCTTGGCCCGCCAGGTTGACGGCGATGTTCGCGCGGCTCTACTTGATCTGCAGATAACCTCCGCAAATGGGCCAGTTACCTTTGCCGCGGTCACCCAGCTCTCCGACCGCAAGCGCACGGCATCGATCCTCCAGGCGCTTAGTCTCATTTTCAAGTCGTCTACCATTGAGAATGCTTTACCCGCATTAGAAGACATCGCTGTTGATCTTGACGAAGTTTTTCTCTGGCTGGATGAAAATCTGCCTCGGGAATATACCTCTTCCCTTGCTTTGGCTCGTGCCTATGAACATCTTGCCCGGGCTGACGTTTTCCGCGGCAGGATCAAAAGGCAGCAGCATTGGCGGTTTCTCGTGTATATCAATAATCTTCTCACGGCCGGGATCTCTTCTGCCAAAGAGGAGCGCAACCCGAAATTCACCGAATATAAACGTACAATGCGCTTATTAAAGATCTGGCAGGCTAATCAGAAATATGCCCGGCGTAAAGAAATCGCTGCCAAAATTGCCCGGAAAATACACACTTCACGCCAGAGCGTGGTCGCGCAATTTCCGTACTATCAGGCTATTTTTGCCGGAAGCGCGCAGACAGAACTGATCAGAGAATGGGAACTGACCGAAGAGGAAGCAGAATGGCTGGGGCAGTGAAATGACCGGCAATACTTCCGCGGAGAAACAGGCAGATGCCGAAGAGGAGCATCGGCAGTTTGTCGACACGATGTTTTCCGGCTATGGGATAGCAGAACATCCGGGATATTTTCCGACCACGATCAGGCCATTATTAGGTGATGGTGCTCTCGGCGACGCTATGATTTATCTTTCTGATGATCTCGATCCAAAGCGCTTACTTTATGTGCTTTGGCACGAATCCAGCCATTATCTGCATCGGATCGTTAATCCGACGCTCTTCGCCATTTCTGAAGCGAAAAGAGAATTTTGTCCGGAAGTGGTTGCCGAGGAAATGATTGCGGAATTGGGGGCTTTGCTTTATTTGAAAGCCCGTACTGATCTGGCCCCTGAAACGCTGATTGCTCATTCCATCGGAGACGGCATGAATGCCGCGTTAGAAGATGAAGAGATTCAGGCTCTCATCAAAATCGCCCGGACTTCAGACCAGATTCTGGAAGAGCTGGTTTCGTTGGATGGTGCTGCCGTCGTGAAGAAGGTCTGTTCTTATTCGGGATAGAACAGACAAGATACGTGGAGGAGATCAAGAACCAGCTCATTGTGTACGTATTTAGTTTCGCTAAGATGCGAGCGAGAGAATCTCTTCGTAAGACAAGGTTGGAGCGTTTTTCTTCGGGAAAACAGTTTTTTCACTTCAGAGAAAATTGTGGAAAAACGCCGAGCGAGCGGCAAACTAAATACGTACCTCATCATCTCTTGCTCGTTGTCTTGGTATATTTCTTCCACAGTATCCGAAACGGCTCTGATTCTCGTAATAATTGGTCAAATGTTCCGGAATGGATTATTTTTCCATTCTTAAAATAATAGATTGTATCAAAGAGCGTAAGGAGATGAAGCCGATGCACTGAGGAAATGATCGTCTTCTCTTTAAACTGTCTAAAGATATTCTGGTAGATCAGCAATTCATTTTTGACATCTACACTGCTCGTCGGCTCGTCTAATAAGATGATCTCTTTATCTTCCGAAGCCATCAGGCCTCGCGCGAGAGCAAGACGCTGCTTTTGTCCGCCGCTCAGACTTACTCCTTTTTCAACGATAGACGATTGCACGCCGCGGGGCAATTGAGAGATAACCTCGGTGAATGTGGCCATATCCGTATATCTCTTTATTTCTTCTTGGGAATGTCGCACTCCAAAAGTAATGTTCTCTTTGATTGTCGTTGCAAAAATTTCTGGATCCTGAGGGATCAGGGAAATCATCGTGCTGATGTACTTAAACCCCTTTGGGAGTTCTTTCCCATCCAAGACAATTTTGCCGGACTTGGGGTGGTAGATATCACGGATCACCCTCAGGAGTGTCGTCTTCCCGCTTCCGCTGTCACCAATAAAAGCGATCTTCTCCCCGTGCCGGATCGTAAAAGAAATATTTTCCAGATGCAGATCAGCTCCTTCTTCTGTGTGATAGGAAAATGATAAGCCTTTAATTTCGATTGATTTCCAGTCAGACGATACTGCCCTCGGCTTGAATTTCTCCAGATCTTTGAACTCCCGGGCGATCTTTTCTCCATTTAGAACCGCCGTTTTTTGCTTGATGATGTCGCTATATTTATACGCGAAGCGGTAGAAGAGAGTATTGATATTATATAAATATCCATACAAAGCATAGACGGTTCCGATGAGAATTGTCGCTTCTACCTTAGCTTGGGAATAGATGTAGGTAAACAAAACCAACGCTGTCATCGTCGAAGCGAAGAGCGAAACCAGAAACCACTTTACTTCATTGATCTTGTTATTACGCAGAAAAAGCTTGAACGGCTGCAGCATCTTGCGAAAGATGACGTTAGAGAGCAATTTCTCAATGCGTAAGATGATGACCGTGGTGATGTTGCTCAGCGTATCAAAAATCTTTGCCGAGATGCCATTTTCCGCTTCATAGAGTTCAGAATATTGCCTCACCAGAATCTTGTCAAAGCGGAGGATCATATAAATAGTTAGGATGACCATCAGCAGGACAAGATAACTTGCCTGAAGATTAAAATAAACCAAAGCGAGATACGAGCCGATAAACCGGACGATTGTCTCGATAACCTCGAATGATTCGGAGGAGAATTGAAACAGCGCGGTTGTCGCTTTTTCAACTTTATCGATCGTATCTCCGGAATGATGTTCCGTATGCCATTCTGCCGGAAGGCTCATCGTTCCATCCAACAGGTATCTCTTGTAATTTGCTTTGGCGAGAAAAGCATTTTTATTTTCAATGACACGGGCCGGGCCGTGAAAAATCCAGAATCCGATGGTGAGCACTAGGAAAAATGACAGATATCCGATCAACGTAGGGATATTTTGCGTTGTAACGCCGTTTTCTTGAATAAAATTGAGGATCTTGGCGATCAGGAGCGGCCATAATAGGTCGATGGCGTTAGCAATGACAAACAGAATAACATAGAGAACAATTTTTGGCTGGTTCTCACCAGAATACTTCCAGGTTTTTCGCGTGAGAAACACGACCGGCTCATCTTTCCACCCCATGGTTATTCAAAAGACGAGAGAATTTAAAAAGGTGTCGACATCTATTTTAGGGATAGTTCAAAAAAACAAAATCCCCTCCAAAATATTATTCGCGCAAAAGCCATTCTATAACACTATTTTGGAGGACAGCAGTTGAATTAATCAGAGGCAGGGTAACATCTTCCGGTTTTACGGCTAAAAAGAGATCCGTGCAACCGAGAATAATTGCCTCTGCTCCCCTTTCTTGCAATCGCTCAAGTATCCCGATTATTTTCTGTCTATCTTCTTTTTCCAAACGATTATTTAGAATCTTAATGATGCATTCACTAAGGAAATCTTGTTGTTGTTCATCTGGTGTTAATAATTCCATTCCATTTTCCCGTAGTTTTTCATTGTAGAGCTTCTGCCTTACGGTTGTTGAAGAGGCCAGAAGTCCGACCTTTTGAAAGCCCTGTTTTGCACATTCTTTTGTTGTTTCTTCGATGATACTGAGAAGTGGAACTGTTGATTGTTGCCGTAGTTCGTCAATAAAGACGTGAACGGTGTTGCAGGGTATTACAATTAAGTGTGCGCCTGATTTGTCAAGCCTTCTCACGGAGCTTTTTAGTAAAAAACCCATCTCTTTGGAATGTTCGCCATGGGCGATTGCTCTCTCTACATCTTTTGGAACCGGCACGTTATCCATAATAATATGTGGTTGATGCGGTGAAATTTCTTTGACCTGCCGGTTGACATTAAAGCAAAAGCTACAACTGGTCTCTGTGCCTAGTCCTCCAACAATGCCAAGTGTTTTGTTCATTTTACTACTTTAAGGTGTTAAACAAGATATAAAATTACCTCTTTATTTTTACTTAAAAAAGATAATATTTATATAGTAAATTTAAAATATCAGTAAAATAATCCTAAAATGTACAAATTAGACCAGAAGAACCGGCGGATCGTCTTCGAACTAGATCGTAATTCCCGCCAGTCTATCAACGAATTAGCAAGCATTACGAAACTAAGCCGGGATGTCGTCTCGTATCGTATGAAGCAATTAGAAAAAGCGGGAATTATTCAAAAGTACATCGCAGTTATTGATTATGGACGTTTTTCTTATCAATTTATTCGTCTTTATGTGGGATTGCAGAATACTACTCCAGAGATTGAAGAAAATATTGCTCGTTTTTTTGTTGAGGAGAAGCATTGTCAGATCGTTTTTCGCAGTAGTGGTCGACATGATCTTGTTGCCGGCTTTCTTGTAAAGAGTTTGGCGGAATATCAACAAATTTATGATCGATTCCTTCAACAATTTCGTGCACATGTTGCTCATAGATTCATTAGTCTTTTCCTCAGCTATCATCATTTTTGCCGCAATTATCTGGTTGATAAAAAGCAGCAAGATCACTCTATTATAATTACGGGGAATCAAGACACCTTCGTTTATGATGAGAAAGATCTTCAGCTTCTTAATATCATTAAAGAGAATGCGAGAATTACCTTGTTAGATTTAGCTCATGAATTGAAAATGACTCCGGCGGGGGTGAAATATAAGTTACGCAGTCTTGAGAAACAAAAAGTGATTTTGGGATATAAGATATTACTTGATTTCTCTCAGTTGGGCTATCAATATTTTAAAATCGACTTAGAATTAGAAGATCTTTCTATTATTCCCGCACTTGCACAATATATTCTTCAACACCCAAATATCATTTATCGCGAGATTACTCTGGGGGGATCTGATTTTGAATTCGATGGTGAATTTAAGAATGATTTGGAATTTTATCAATTCATGGATGAGTTAAAAAAATTATTCCCTCAAAAAATTCGACATTATTCTTTTTATCAGGCTCTTAAAATCTATAAGTATTCCTATTTCCCTGAAGAATTCCTCAATTCCAAGACTAAAAAGCCACAAAAACATTAATAAACATCTTCCCTTCCCTAGAGCAAATGACCCACACCGCTCAAGATCTGGCGATATTCTGCAAAAAGAAGGGCTTTATCTATCCTTCTTCCGAGATCTATGGTGGATTAGCCGGTCTCTATGATTATGGCCATCTGGGTACATTACTTAAACATCATTTTGAGAATGTGTGGCGGAATTATTTTCTGGGATTGGATCGTAATTTCTTTGAGATCGACACTGCTCAGATCATGCATGAATCTGTCTTCAAAGCATCGGGCCATCTTGAGAACTTTAGCGACCCGACAGTTGACTGTTCTAAATGTAATTTTACTGAACGAGCAGATCATTTTGTCCAGCAGGTAACCAAACAGCGCACTGAAGGTTTCTCCCCGGAGGAATTAAATTCTTTGATTGGAAAGCATCAGTTGACCTGTCCGAAATGTAAGTCCAAACTCAAGCCGGTTACTGCGGTTAACATGATGTTTCCTCTGCATTTAGGCGTGGGCACAGCTCAACGTGCTTTTCTTCGTCCGGAAACTGCACAATCACCTTATGTCAATTTTAAGCTGCAATATGAATTACAGAGAAAAAAACTGCCCCTCGGCTTAGCTCTCATCGGCAAGGCGTTCCGTAATGAGATTTCACCGCGTAATCTGACTTTGCGCCTGCGCGAAATCACTCAGGCAGAACTGCAGATTTTCTTTAATCCCAGTACGATCAGCAAACACCCCCTCTTCTCCTCAGTCAAGAATTACAAACTCCGCGTCTTGCTGGAGGAAGATCGTAAAAAGAATCAGCCGGTGGAGAGGACCGCTGCTGAACTCGTCAAGAGAGGCTTGCCGGAATTTTATGTCTATCATCTAGTTGTCATCCAGAAATTCTATGTAGATTTACTCAGCATTCCCCTGGCAAAATTCCGTTTCTATCAATTAGATGACAAAGAAAAAGCGTTCTACAACAAATATCATTTCGATTTTGAAGTCGAATTAGCCGATCATGGTTTTACGGAGATGGGCGGTTTGCATTACCGAACTGACCACGATCTGGGCGGCCATCAAAAGATCTCTAAACAGAGCATGGAAGTTTTAGAAGAAGCAACAGGGGAACGCTTTGTTCCTCACGTCTTGGAATTAAGTCTCGGTGTTGATCGTACGGTCTATGCTTTATTGGATTTGGCGTATGACGACGACAAAAAACGCGGCAATATTGTTCTGCACTTGCCTTCATCTTTCACGCCTTTCTTCTGTGCTGTCTTTCCGCTGGTGAAAAACAAAGAGGAAGTCGTTACAAAAGCGGAAGAGGTAGACGCGCTCCTGCGCCGCCATAATCTGAAACCATTCTATGACGAAGTTGCTTCTATTGGCAGACGCTATGCCCGCGCTGATGAAATTGGCATAAAATATTGTATCACCATTGATTTCGATTCTTTGACAGATAATGCCGTTACTGTACGTGACCGTGATACAACGGAACAACAAAGGGTGGCGATTGATCAGCTGGCGGGGTATTTGGAAGGGTTGAGGTAGAATTTTGGAAATTGGTTCTTGTGTGGTGGGAAGTTAGTTTTCTCTAGACTTTTTCTTTTTTTCCTTTACTTGTCTTTCAATTAGCTCAAAGAGTTTTTCCATGATATCTGAGGGGATATCCACTCCCGTCATTTTTCTTAGATCTTCTAAAAAACAAGTTAAATCAAATACTGCTCTTTCTTTTCCCAATCCCATCTGGTTTTTAGCTTCTCCGATGACGATATCCCAATTAATTTTTGTAGAAGTAATAATTCTTCGTGCATCATCTTTATCTTTTAAACGATCAGTAGCACATTTCATAAGGATAATATCCAAAGGGTTAGCTATTTTTAGAACGAGCTTTTCTCCAAACTGATGGGTCTGTTCTGCTCTTTGCCTCATCTTTTCTGAAAAGATAAAATCAACTACTTCTACAACAAATAAATCAAAGCGTTCATCATTAAGTTTAAACATCTCCGGAGTATTTCTTTTTATTCCATAAATTTTAAGGGCATCCATTTCCAAGTAACCCAGAGATTTTATCGCTTCTTTGAATACAGCACGGTCTTTCTCATTTTCAAAGACTAAATCAATATCTAAAGTCGCATCTTTAAAACCAAGGAACATCATAGCAGTTCCACCTATAGCATAAACAGTTATCTTTTGGCTAAGTCTTCCGGCAACATTTAATAGTAATTTTTGTTGTTGATCTATAGTGATCATTTGTATTCCTCCAAATCTTTTTTGTTGAATGGGAGATAAATTCTCCATACTTTTTCTATTTCCGTGAAATCTCTAGATTTTAATTCTGGAACAACATATTCAAACTTATATGCTTCTTTTGGGAGAGCACTACTTCTAAATTTAGAGGACATTTTCCTTACTTTCATGATCTGAACAGCAAGATCATACAATGCTCCGACTTGTCGTTCAATATGGTTTTCTTTGGCAAGATGGTATAATTCTACCCAATTGTTCATTTTTTTAAATAAAGCCAATGACGCAAGAATGGTTCTGAGACTTTTGGTTTTGATTGCATAAATTAAAGTTTCTTCTAGACTTGGTTCTTTACCATATATTCTATAAATTACTGGCGTTGAGATTTTAATAGGAGAATGTTGATTAATAATCTCATAGTAACTTTTACCGCCTAATTTATTATCAAGCGAGACGGTGTAAACCCTTCGGTTATTACTCTGTCTTCTCGTTTTAACATAGCCCTCTTTTCTAAGGCGGTGGATATAGTAAATCGCCATCCTCTTATCTACTTTAAGTAGATCCATAACAGACTCTATTGTCTGGATTCCAGCTAGTTTTTGCAAAAGTTCTCTCTTTTCCATAGTTTATTCTAGATATAACTATTATATAAATGTTTCTATAAATAAAGAATTTATGTTTGATGTAGGCATTAGTATTATATTAAGG
>JACQNE010000008.1 GCA_016203205.1 Candidatus Woesearchaeota archaeon | reverse complement strand
CGGCAGGCCGTATACTGAGCGGACGATATTCTCATCATTTTACCTGTATCGTCCGCTTGTATATCGCGAGCGAATGTTATGATTATTTCGTACGCTCGCTATACATCCGAGCGGAAATCGGCAAAGAAATTCTCTACTTCTCGCTGTGAACCGGAAGATTTCCGCACCAAGCTAGGAGTAAAGTATCTTCGGATGCACATCTTGGCCTAGCCGCCAGCTAAACAAATACAATTATTCTTATCCCGCAGCCTATTTCACTTTTGCCAGCAATTCCTCTTTTGTCAGCCATTTCTTCTGGCAGGCAAAACAGACTGGATACTGTTTTTTGGAGCCCGGCTGACGCAGAACTGTTCCTTTGATCTTCTCTAAAAATAATTCCGGGATCGCACCCCCACAGATACTGCATTTGACCATTTTTGGGTAAGGGGGTGGCCTTTTTTATTTAAAACTTACCAAAAGTACATATAGTAACTGTGAATTATTTTCGAATGTTTGTTCACAGTTACTGATCGTAAATGTGTGAAAAAATGTTCGATGACTTAACACATTTACTATATTTGGTTAGCCACTCACTCGGTGTTTTCCATCTGTGGACCAGGAAAACCATCGCTTCGTCTTTCCCGTATTGTCTTCCGTAGGAAGCCCACCCGCCTCGTCTGATGAATGCTATCTCTCGTTCGCACACACAAAGTGACAACGATCACTTTGGTGCGCCAATGCAAAAAATATGAAAGCTATCATATTTTTGCACAAGAATGCAATCGTTGTTGCATTCTTTGTGAAGTATTCTCTTCATTGTGCGTCTTGGCCAATAACTTAATACGTACCTGAATACATTTATATATCCCTAAAATGTTTAATTCTTGGGTAGCGCAAGAACTCTCGCGTGGTTGAGCCGCAGCGAAACTCGTGGTAGTTCACTGTAATGATATGAAAAGTAAACTTACAAAATTAATTTTTGTGGCAATTGTGGTTATTTACGTAGTAATGCTGGTTGATAGCAGACATCCTTTAATCGTTGACGATGTTTATCCTAGTAGCCTATGTAATAATCTATTAGAAAAAGCAGATATTCTGTATATCGTGCCAAATTTTGAAAATAATTCAATTAGCGATAATGAAGAATGGTGTGCTAAAATTAGATATCTTAACAAAACTATAGGTCTTCACGGAATAAGACATTCTTATCATGAATTTGATAAAGATATAAACAAAGAAGAACTTACTTTAGCAATAAATTCATTTGAGAATTGTTTTGAAGAGAAACCAACATTATTTCGTCCTCCTTACAATAAAATCAATAAAGATAACGAAGAGACAATTTCCAATTTTAATATGACTATTTACAAAAAGAAATTTATTGCACATCCTTACTGCCACTGCAATCCAAAATCATTCATGAAGCCGTTGAATTGGATTTTGTTCTGCTAAAAAATAATTAAATTATTCACACTTGTCAATCCATCCAGCGAAAGTATTAAAGTATCTTTCTTTGTTGGAGGGATGAATATTTAACCAATATGCAGCCGCAGATTGATCTATCACTTTTCTTGGTTCTCCTTTTAAATGTCCGTAATCACGACAGAATATTTCCTGTCCTACATGTTCTTCACACTTAAGATAACCATTAGTAAGTCCTACGGATGCAATAGCTAGACCAAAACCAATTACTACATTTTTCCATGTAAGTTTGCTTGTAATGTCTTTGGATCTCATTTTAATAGGAAAGAATCAATTTACTTATAAGCTCTTCTATTTTGTTTACTTAGTGGGGACTATCCCATTTAGCCAGTCCATTCTCTGTAGCGATGCAAAAAATATGAGGACCCCACCTATTTTTGCACAAGAATGCAATCGTTGTTACATTCTTTGTGAAGTATTATCTTCATTGTGCGTCTTGGCCAACAACTTAATACGCACCAAAAGGAATATAAAACAATGAGCACAATAACTTCCGATGCGTAAACGTCTGGCAATCATTGACCGGGAAAAATGTCACCCGATGGAATGTGGAAATTATCTCTGTGCTAAATTGTGCCCGGTCAACCGCGCCGGGGCGGATTGTATTTTCCCTGGTGATGACCCCGGGAAAAAAGCGCGTATCGATGAATTTCTCTGCACTGGTTGCGGCATCTGTCCCAATCGCTGTCCTTTTGGTGCTATCCAGATCATTAATCTTCCAGATACATTGAATAAAGATCCTGTCCACCGTTATGGGGAAAACCTGTTTGAATTGTACTCCCTGCCTTCTCCGATCTTTGGCCAGGTAACGGGTATTTTGGGGAAAAATGGTATCGGGAAATCAACTGCCCTCAAAGTGATGGGCAATATCATCAAGCCAAATTTGGGCCGATGGAATAATCCTCCAGAATTCAAAGAAGTCATCGCCTATTTCAAAGGCACAGAAACTCAGCGCTTTATGGAAAAACTTCACCAAAACGAGATCTCTCTTTCCTACAAGCCTCAGCAGGTGGATCTGATCCCCAAGCAATTCTCCGGCACAGTGCGTGAATTGCTGGCAAAAACTGACGTGCGAAATCAACTCTTGGCGATTGCCGAGCAATTACATCTTACTCCTGTTCTGGACAACGATATCTCGAAGATCTCCGGCGGTGAGCTGCAGCGCACGGCGATTGCCGCGGCGGTATTGAAGGATGCTAATCTGTTCCTGTTCGACGAGCCAACATCGTATCTTGACATCCGGCAGAGGATCAGTGTTTCTCTTTTCATCCGTTCGCTGGCCTCCCCAGAGAAAGCCATCCTGGCCATTGAGCATGACCTGATCATCCTCGACTACATGACTGATCTCGTGAACATCATGTACGGACAGGAAGGCGCTTTTGGTGTCGTCTCCGGTGTCAAATCTGCGCGCGAGGGGATCAATGCTTTTTTAGAGGGCTATCTCAAAGAAGAAAATGTTCGTTTCCGCGATCGTCCGCTTAAATTTGATAAGACGCAGGATGCGCGCAAGATTCTTCCCCGTGCGCTTATTTCCTGGGATCATCTCCAGAAAAATCTCGGTAATTTTAATCTCCAGACCGAACGCGGCACTCTTTATAAGAATGAAATTGTCGGTATTCTCGGTGAAAATGGCATCGGTAAAACGTCATTTATCAAGATTCTGGCCGGCCTGATCCCACCGGATTCCGGCAGTGTTGACGCGCAAATCAAGGTTTCCTACAAGCCGCAATATCTGGAGACAAATTCTGATCTGCTTGTCAGTGAATTCCTGCAGACGGCCATAGACCGCTATCCGCATCAGCTGATCCAGCCGTTGGATATCGAAAGGCTGTTCAGCCAGAAACTCGGCGAACTTTCTGGCGGCCAGCTGCAGCGTGTGGCCATTGCCCACTGCCTGTCTCAAGATGCCCAGCTTTTCCTATTGGATGAGCCGTCTGCGTATCTCGATGTTGAACAGCGGCTGATCGTCTCCAAAGTAATCAAAACCATCGCCCAGGAACGCGATGCTACCATTCTTGTTGTGGATCACGATCTCCTGTTTATGGATTATATCTCTGATCGGTTGATTGTCTTCTCCGGAACTCCGGCACAGAACGGTCTCCTGCGCGGGCCTTTTCCATTAGAGGAAGGAATGAATACGTTTTTGCAACATTTGGGGATTACCTTACGTCGCGATCCGGCTTCACACCGTCCGCGGATCAATAATCCGGGCAGTGTCAAAGATCGTGAGCAACGAGAAGCGGGGAAATGGTATGGTGAATAAGAAAGAATGTATTTGTTTGTTATAATTTCCTAGCCCTTTAGGGTGATTTAGCTTCTTACCTCCTGTTTCTTTTTGGTGGGGTGTCCTAACTATTATTAATAATCCCAAAATGGCACAATCCCTTTTGTGAGTGATGGTGAGCCGTCGCTGAAGCCGATTTTAAGAAATTTCAGGGATACAGAAGAAAATCGGACCAGTTCCAGTAACGAAAACTCGCCACTCGAGCCTATCCACGAACTTCGTCCGTGGCTTTACGGCTCTCGTATCAATTGGCGAGT
>JACQNE010000007.1 GCA_016203205.1 Candidatus Woesearchaeota archaeon | reverse complement strand
CCATTAAATCAACCTCTTTTGAATATAATAATCTCCAGAAACTTATAAAGATATCTTTTTACTGGGAAAAATGAGTGGCCCCACTGAGATTTTCAAGGATGTCTGTTTGAACTCAGGCGCTCCGGCTGGCTTAGCGGCTTTTGGTTTGGACGCAATGAGCCAAAAGACGTCATATAAGACTTGCGCTTTCCCTAAGGAAATCGGCGCTCTGACCAGGCTGAGCTATGGGGCCAAACCAGAGATGACCCTTGTTCTTTAAAAGATTTTCCAAAGACAAAGCTTAGTAGAAAAAGTCCTCCTGGCCATTGACCGCGGCGAAAACCGGTTGTGTTTATGGTTGCATACGAGCTATTCTCGTCGCTAGTTTTCGCACTTGTTTCTGCAGATCGCTTCTCACGGTCAATCGTCAAAATGCTCAGTGCATTTTGACTCACGAATGGAACTGGTGTGTGAACCATTGGTGAACACACCAGTGGAATGACTAGATTAAGGCCAGGCGGACGACTTTTTCTACTAAGCCCAAAGACAAACAATTCTTTTCCTACTTATGAATAATTACAAAGATATATAAAGCTAAAAAGAAGAAGGAAGCATCACCAAAAAGAGGGCTGGTCATGAACTTAAATCAAGTCAAGAAGCTGATGGAGCGAAAAAAGACGTCGCACAAAGGTGAGAATGGGCATGCTTTGGTCATCGGCGGTTCGGAAGAATACCCCGGCGCCGCAGCTCTCGCCGGCTTGGCTGCACTGCGTGCCGGCTGTGATCTGGTTACCGTTGCCGCGCCGGAGAAAGTAGCCTGGACAATCAACCGCTACACACCGGATCTGATAACCCAGAAAATCAGGTCGGCCTGGACAGTTAAATTCGCCAAAGAGATGGTCAAGCAGGCAGAACGTTTCGATGCTATCCTGATTGGCATGGGGATCACCCGTAAAGCAGATAAGTTCTGCCATTATTTTATCAGAAAATCGCCGCGCCCAAAAGTTATTGATGCCGATGCGCTTAAAGGCTTGTCTTTCAAAGACTTTCAGAATTCCATCCTCACGCCCAATGCCAACGAGCTGGAGATGATGCTGATCAACAGCGGCAAAGAATTCCTCCTGCCAAAAATACGCGAAGCAAACGCCAAAGAAAAAGCGGAGATTCTTCAGGGAAACCTGCGTTATTTTCTCCAGAACGATAATGTTCTGCTCGTGAAAGGGCCGACGGATATTGTGATTTCAAAAAATAAAATCAGCTTTAACCGGTCTGGTAACCAAGGGATGACCAAAGGCGGGACGGGAGATGTTCTCGCGGGATTGGCCGTCGGTTTTCTGGCGAAAAGCCAGGATCTGTTCAAGAGCGCCGCTGCTGCTGCCTACATCAATGGTCTAATCGGCGACTTACTTCTCCGAAAAAAGAGAGGCTATGCGTTCATTGCATCAGACCTTATTGAAGATCTGGGGAAGATCCAGAAGCTGGAGAAGAGATCAAAGAGATAGGGCGAAGATTTTATATAATTTAATCGCCCTTTGGTGAGGATGAAAGAATTCTGGAGAAGAATAGAACACGGAAATAGTGTTCTCATTCCCTACTCGCTGATTATTCTTGCGGGAATTATTATCTACGATCTTTTTTTCCATATTGATCACCCCGTAGCTAATCTCGTCGTTGCAATCCTGGATGGCGTGGTCATCACCATCTTTGTCATCGACCTTATTTTTCTCGCGTTGAAAACAAGGAACGCAAAAATCTTCTTTAAGAGATATTGGTTGGACATCATTGCGGTCTTTCCTTTCTATTTCTTTTTCCGGATCTTTGGCTTCTTTTTCCGGACGGCTTTGACCGCAGAAGAAATATTCCTCGGCCAGAAAATACTTCATGAAGGAGTGGAAGCGGAAAAAGAAGTCGCGGCAGTCATCAAGACAGAGCGCGGGGTTAAAGTTCTGCGCAGTGGAGTGCGTTCGATCAGGATACTCTCCAAAACACATTTTTTCTCAAATGGGGAGAACCCTCTGCTAAAGATGAAACAAAAACCAAAGACCGATCAAACTGAATACGTGCAAAAGAAACGCTAATTTAAATAATCACTTTGATTTCCAATCCTTGATGAGGAAGATCTGGGAAAAGATAGAACACTATAACGCAAAACTGATTCCTTACGCTTTAATTATTCTCCTGGGGATCATCATCTTTGAACTCTTTCTCCACGTGGAGGATGAACTGGTTCTCTTTTTTGTTCATCTTCTGGACGGCATCGTTATCGGGATTTTTGTCATTGACTTGATTTTTCTGGGATTGAAAACAAAAAGTATTGGCGGTTTCTTTAAGCATTATTGGCTGGATATCCTTGCCGTATTCCCCTTCGTGCTTCTCTTCAATCTTTTAGGAAGGATCTACCGAACACTTTTTGCCGTAGAGCAATTTGCTGTCGGCCAGGCAATCGTCCATGAAGGGCTGGAAGCAGAAAAAGGCTTGAAAGCAGTTGCCCGCGGCGAAAAAGCACTTAAGTTCACCAGAGCAGCACGTTTCATCCGGATTGGCGCACGAATTCTGCGGGTTGTAACCAAAACTCGCCTGTTCTCATTATTCAATAAGCGGAAGAGAAAGAGAAAAAATAGATGATTGAAAGCCATAATCTTTATATGCCTAAAAGCAATGAGTTCTCTGATGATTACTGCCTATGACCTCTATCAACAGCCGTTAAAAGTCATTCTTGCGGGAGGGGTTTTGCTGCTTTGGACGCTAATCTGGAAAGGCATTGGTCTCTGGCATGCCGCCCGGGAAAAGAAGAAGGGCTGGTTTCTGGCTATCCTCGTGTTGAACACGGCTGGATTGCTCCCGATAATCTATCTGATCTGGTTCCGTGAACAGGAAAAAATGGTTGTGGCGGGGGAAAATGAAACGTCAACAAAGCCGCATCGGAAAAAAGCAAAGAAAACCAACGCAGAGAACAGAGAAAAATAACCGTATTTGTTTAGCTGGCGGCTGGGCCAAGGTGTGAGTGAGATAAATGCTTTTTACCAAAGATTATTACGCGGAAAATGTTCAGGCCACGGCTTGTCTGGAAGCGGGAAACATGGTCCATTTTCCGCTCTCACTCACGGCCAGCCAGAAAAGCTAAACAAATACAAATAACTTACTTCATCTCTTTGATCTCCAACTGCCCTTTTTTCGCCGTGATCACATACTCTTTTGTTTCGGTAAAGCGGGCAATCCGATTGGCGATTTCCGGAAGGACGATCTTTTCGCCGCGGAATTGCAATGTTGAAACGATATCCTGCGTCGCTTCCGGATCCATGTCCAGCTCTTTCATCACCTGGACGGCACCCAGTTTCTTGCGTTCTTCTACTTTCTCCTGCGTTTTAAAGAAGAGAAATTTGGCGATCTCATCAGGAATATCTACGGTGGACACTTTGCTTAATCCCTGCAGCCCTGGTGAGATATTCGCTTCAATGACCAGCGGGCCCAGCGGACTTTCCAGGATATCGACGCCGCAAATATCAGCGCCTAATGCTCTTGCCGTCGTCACGGCCAGCTTCATCACCTCCCTTCCCAATTGCACAGATTGGCCGACTCCGCCCGCATGAATATTTGCCCTCTTCTCATGGGTATGGGCTTTCCGGCGCATCGCCGCAATCACTTTATCACCAACGACAAAAGCCCGGATATCTGCCCCGCCCGTTTCTACATATTCCTGAATGATAAATGGCTGGTTGAGCACACCTAAGGCATCAAGCAAGGAAGAAGCTGAACCATAAGAATCGGCAAACATCACCCCTTTTCCCTGCGTTCCTTCCGGGAACTTCATCACGACGGGATAATTGACGCGTTTCAATAGATCTTTTGCAGCAGCGATCGTCGAAGTGATATATGTCCGCGGCATGGGAATTTTATGCTGTTGCAGGACAAGATGGGTCAGGAGTTTATTATGAACTGTGGTAAAAGCATTGGCAAAGAAAGGCATGTACGCTATTTTTCCTTCAAGCATCGATGCGAGGGAGCAGAGCAGGTTAGCATAACGATACGACCCCTTCACATAGATGCAGTCATAATTTCCCAATTCTTTTCCTTCGTACAGGATCGATGCGTCTTTTCCCAGGCACACTTCTATCTGTTTAAGTTGGATCATGTCGACGGAATCAAAATATTTTTGCATCGCTTCCGCGGTCATCACCGAGCTCTTGCTGCCCAAAGAAATGATGGCTGCTTTCATCTGGATACCTTTTTTGATGGATCGACCAGAAAATTGCCGGCTTTGAGGATGTTCTGGCCGATGAGCAAAGCATATGTCATGTGGCTCCGATTAGCCAGCGTAAAGTCTCCTTCTAATTCTTTGCCGTGGATCGATACCTTGACGTGGACAAGTGGACGTCTGCGCACTCCGGAGGCCGATTTCACAATTCGGGAATCTTTTAATTCTTTTAGCTGTAACCTTTCCGCTAATTTGAAATCGAGAGAAGAGGCGGTGGCCCCGGTGTCGATGCGCGCGACGATCTTTTCCGAACGTTTTGGCCCTTTGATCATTATTTCTTCCGTTAAACCCAGGATGATTCGTTCTTCCATGGCATTGATGCAGTCTTCATTTTATATAAGGCTTTTGCTAATCTTGGCTAATATGAAACCCAAAAATTTATAAACGATATCTCAAATTTCAGCTCTTACGCCCCGGTGGTGTAGACAATCTAACCATTAAAGGTTAATTGGCAAATTCCGGACTATCATCCGGCACTTTCGATGCCGGGACCCGGGTTCAAATCCCGGCCGGGGCACTTCTTATTGTTAAGAAAGAAAAGCGTAGGTATATTCAATATTACCCTGACCGTGCCAACAATTATTTAAATATCGAGAAATTTCTCTGAGGGTATGGATTATGAACAATTTAAAATCAAACGATTTGACCTTTGGGATTTATATTTACATCAAGATCAATTTCCCTACATTGGCCGATGTTATGCTTCGGCCATTCGAGAGGATGCCAATTTAGTTACAGAAATGGAACCTGCCGAAGCAAAAGAACTATTTTCTACCGTAGTTCCAGAATGGCACAGAACAGTTTCCAAACTTTTTGGGGTATCACGACCTAATGTGGCAATATTAGGAAACGAATGGCCTCATCTTCACGCACACTTAATTTCAAGATTTCAAAACACCAAACATTTTTATGGAATTGATTTTATCGACCCAAATCCCACCGGGAATTATTCACCGTATCCAAAAAGAGAAATCTCTGTAGATCTGTTGTTAAGAATAAAAAAAGACATTCAACGAGAGCTTTAGGGCACGCCCCTATGTCATACTGTGCCTCATTTCATCTGACATTTTTTTCTTGCAGAAAAGCACATGGCCGCACGACATTAAGCAAGTCAGAGGAAATCTTAATTCAGATTACGGAAACACTACCGTGTTCCAGGATTCTTCTTTTTTATTGTCTCTCTTCGATTATAAACATATTCGACGATCCCCACGCCCACGGTGGCCAGGATTGTTGTCGCCAAGATGATCGTAAAGACAATATCAACAAAACTTTCTGTTCCCGCGATGCCGTATTGGGTAAAAGGGAGTATGGCTAAGACTGCAGCAGACAAGCCAGTGGGGATCATAAAACCCATCGTCCATAATTCTCTTCTTTCCAGCTTCATGATGAGGGCCGTGGGGTACACGATAATAAACCTTGCCGCAAGGATGATCAGAGTAAGAACAAGACCGATGACAATTGAACGGTAATCCTGGAGACTAACTACTGCACCGAGAAAAACAAAGAAAAACGTCCGAATCACAAACGCGATCATCGCATTGAAATCTTTGGTCTCTTTCGTTAAGACAACGATTTTTTTCCGGAATATTTTTGAAAATACGGAAAAATTTCCAAGAGTAATACCCAAAGCCAGCGCCGCCAGCGCACCGCTTCCGCCCAGATATTCCGCTAAGACATAAGTCAGGAAGAGGACTGAAATGGTCATCATATGATGATACGTATCTTTCTGAAGATAGTTCAGCAGCCTTGCCCAAACAATACCAATTAACAGGCCGCTGACGATGGATACAGAAAAACTTTTGACGATATTAGAAGAGATTGTGCTAAAGCTAAATATACTCTGCGGGGAGACCAGACTATCCATCAATACTAAGCCAACGACAATGACGAAGGGGCTGTTGATTACGGATTCGACGCTCATGATCGTTTTGACTTTCAGGCTTATTCCCAATCGATCCACTACCGTCACGATCATTGCCGAACTTGTACCGGCAACGATAACGCCCAATAATAACGCATTTTCCCACCCCAGGCCAAAGAAAAATTTAGCCCCAACAGCGACAAGAATTGTCGACATCACCAAGTTTGCAAGCATAAAGATGGTCGTGCTTAGAGCATCCCGAAGCAATTCCTTAAATCTCATCTTGCGGCCGGATTCAAAAAGGATGATCGCGATGGCGATGGCGGTAAACAATGGCGCAGTCCCAAATAATGTCTCCCGATCGACAATCTTAAAGATCGGGCCGATGATAACACCAAAAAAAATAAGCCAGATGACATCGGGAATCCTGCTTCTTTTAAAGAAAAGATCAGCAAAGAAGCCCAAAGCGATGATAAACGCAATCGTGAACAAGCTGATCGAGACATCTACCATTCTATTCTTTACAGATTAACGGAGTATATAAAAGTTATTGAGAGATGTGCTTCGTAGAAAAAGTCGTCCGCTTGGCCTAAGGATTGACCGTGAGAAGCGATCTGCAGGAACAGGTGCGAAAACCAGCGACGAGAATAGCTCGTACGCAACCATCAACACAACCGGTTTTCGCCACGGTCAATAGCCAGGAGGACTTTTTCTCCAGAACCCGAAAGATGAACCTAAACATCATCCCTCTTCTTTCTTTCGTTCACGCCCAACATCTCCAGTTCTTTCTCGGTTAGATGCCTAAACCGCCCCGAACGTAAAGAACCCAAAGAGACTTTACCGATCTTTACTCTGGTCAGACTTCTCACTCGATAGCCAAAGTGTTCAAACATCCGCTTGATGATGTGATTGCGGCCTTCATGCAGCGTGATCTCGATCAATATTGGTTCTAAAGACCGCACCCGCGCTGGCGCGGTCATCCCGTCGGTCAATGGTATGCCTTTTTCCATCTCTCTGACCATCGCGTAGGTAATCGGCTTGTCGATCTCGACTAGATAAGTCTTCTTCAGTTCATAGCGGGGATGCATGATGCGATTGGCAAAATCGCCGTCGTTCGTCAATAGTAATGCCCCTGTCGTATTGAAATCCAATCTGCCGACCGGAAAAACTCGTTCTTTCACTCTGACGTAACTCATCACCGTCTTGGAATCAGCGTCTTCCACGGCAGTCACACAACCCCGCGGTTTGTTCAAGAGCAGATAGACTTTTTTTTCCCTGCGTAATGGCTTGCCGTCGATCGTAATCGCATCTGTTTCTTCGGCAGAAGAGCCCAAGAGAGCTAGCTTGCCGTTCACCCGCACTTTTCCTTGCCGGATCAATTCTTCAGCCTTGCGGCGGGAACAATATCCGGAATTGCTGATCAGTTTCTGGATGCGCTGCATAGGCTGAAAAAAGGAAGAGATGATATAAATGTTCTGGCAATATTTATAAAAAAGTCTAAGAATACGAACAGAATAAACACGCCCCGCTTCTTCAAAGGGATACATACTTCTTCACAATAATCATTTTATATCCCACAATCTCTAACAGGACGATGTCCCTCTACTTCTTTATCTACGCCAAACGCAAAGAAGACATCCCTGAAATACGAAGATATCTGGAAGCATACGCCGATGATCTCTTCACGGAGAAGCCAAAAAAAGATCAGTGCTACTTCCGGGCACGAGCGTACCCCGCCACGTATGCCCGCTTATTCTCGGTCGATCTGACAAAAGTGGAAGATAACTGGAAGCAGGATGGACAGCCAACGATTCCCGATTCATTGGATGACGTTGTCGATTGGACGGAACTTTGTGCAGAACCAAAATTATGATCTGCAATTCGCCATCTTCTGCAAGATCAGCTCTTTCCGCGGCGTATTCAACTGCAGCGCTTTTTGGTACATGACCAAAGCATTAGTTTTATTGCCGTCCGCTGCACATAAGTCTCCCAATTCGATAAAGACCCGCTCGTCATGGTGAGTTTTCAGCAAGGGCAGAAGTACAGCCATGGCTTCTCGGTGTCTTCCCAGATCTCGTAAGCGAAAGCTGAGATTCAGCCGGAATTCGATGCGCTGCGGTTCTAGCTTCACTGCTTTCTCTGCGTAGGCCAACGCTTTCTCCTCATCTTTCTGGTAGGTATGATAATAGACTGAAACATCGTAATAATTTTTTCCGTGCTGAGGATATTTCTCAATGTTCTTCAGGGATAAATGGGCATAATATTCCTGCTTGCCATGGACTTTGCTGTCGCCTTTTAATTCATGCAGATGTAAAAAAGGAGCAGCCAGCCAGCCGACCTTCATCTTTTTTGATTGGAGAGAATATTCCACCGTTTCATGGACAAAATTATCGTAGGTTACGCCTTTTTTATTCTGAAACAAGCGGATAATATCCCCGGCGATATAGCCGGAAAAAGACTTATCTTTGATGACGATGGGACTACGGATGAACGTGGGATCGTTTGTGTAGATATTAGTGAATGTCACCTGCGGAAGATAGTATGCTTCAGCATCGCTGTTCTCCATCGCCTCTTTGATCTTGGCTTTGCTTTCTGGAGGGATGATCTCATCGGCATCAAGGACGAGAATCCAGTCGCCGGTGGCGTGTTTCAACGCTTCGTTGCGGGGAGCAGAGAAATCATCGCACCAGGTAAAATCGACAATTTTATCAGTGAATTTTCGGGCGATTTCTTTTGTCTTGTCGCTGCTGCCCGTGTCGACAACGATGATCTCCGTCACGAAATCTTTGACGGAGGCAAGGCAATCTTCAATGAACTGTTCTTCATTCTTGGTGATGAGGCAGAGGGAAATGGTGGGCATGGTTAGATTATGCATAAAGTATATATAAGATTTTTGGCGCTTGTCAATAAATAATGTATGGGGGAGAAAACAGTGGATATTAGTGCGTTTTTGGAAGTACCAAAAGATACGATAGAAGACGATGTAAGAGAACATCTTGAGCAACACGGATTTTATCTAAAATCTGAAGCTCGTCTGACGGGACAGGGGACGCTGATGTATGTGATTGAAGGGCCGCAGCAGAATATCGCCGATCTGAAAGAAGCAACAACACCGTCATATCGATTTTATCCAAATATTAAGATGGAACCGTGCGGGGAGTAGTAAGAGATTGCAGAGAAGGTCTGACGAGGAGATTCTCTCATTCGCTTTTAGGTAAAAATTGTACTCGTAAAGAAATAATTTATATATCTTAAAAATCTCTCGTAAAAGATGATCGAGGCAAAGCGCACTATACCACTTCTTTTTCTCTGCGCTGTACTTCTCATCAGCTGCACGCCGCCGCAGGCCACAGAAAACGCAGAGATGCTCTCCGGCAACGGACAATATACTGTTGTCACAGAGGAAGCAGCCTATTTTGGACAGGTCAAAGGTTTCCTGGCAAGACCACAGCAAGAAGGGCCATACCCGGGGATTGTCATGATTCATGAATTCTGGGGATTGAATGAGCAGATCAAGCAGATGGCTGAAGAATTGGCCTCGGAAGGCTATGTCGTTCTTGCTGTTGATATCTATGAAGGCAGAATTGCCGCCAATGCCAGCGAAGCCGGCGCTCTCGCTACAGAAGCGAGGACAAATCTAGCGCATTCCATCGCCAACATGAATGCAGCAGTAGCGTATCTCCAAAACCGGGCGGAAGTCAAACCGGCAAGTATTGCTTCTTTAGGCTGGTGTTTTGGCGGCCAGATGTCTTTGCAGTTAGCGCTCAATGACCAGCTCGCTGCCACGGTCATCTATTATGGAAATCTGGAAACAAATACAACAAAACTGGAAACAATACAATGGCCAATATTGGGCATTTTCGGCAGCAACGATACGGTCGTTTCAGCCGCTTCCGTCAGCGAATTTAAACAAGCTTTAGAAAAATTAGACGTCCCTCACGAGATTTATATGTATGAAGGCGTCGGCCATGCCTTCGCCAATCCTTCGGGAATGAACTATGCACCGAAAGAGACGAAAGATGCCTGGCAAAAGACGCTGGCTTTTTTAGAGAAGAATCTCAAGACTGAACCGAAATCGACGGCGGGGAAAATAGAAATACTTGCCCGCAATCTGGACACGCCGTGGGCGATCGATTTCCTTCCTTCCGGCCAATTGATCTTCACCGAAAGGCCGGGCAGGGTGAATATCATCGAGAATGGAAAAGTGATCGTGGTGGGAGAGATACAAGTCAATGAAGAAGCAGAAGCTGGCCTGCTGGGGATTGCGGTCGATCCGGACTTTGAGCAGAATAAGTTTATCTATCTCTATTATACCACCAATCGGGGAAACCGTGTCTCGCGCTTTTTCTTCGATGGTTCGCTCAAAGATGAAGTCGTCCTGCTGGATGATATTCCTTCGGCACGATTTCATGACGGCGGCAGAATTAAATTCGGCCCGGATGGCAAACTCTATATCACAACCGGCGATGCCACAGAGCCTTCTTCTGCCCAAGACATCGCTTCCCTTGCCGGTAAAATTCTCCGGATGAATAAAGATGGATCTGTACCACCGGATAATCTTTTCCAAAATCTGGTCTACTCGTACGGCCACCGCAACCCGCAAGGATTGGCCTGGCATCCACAGACACAACAACTCTATGCGGCGGAACACGGCCCAACGCGAAATGATGAAATTAATCTCATTACCAAAGGCCAGAATTATGGCTGGCCGACAGAATGTACCGAAACGTTGGAAGAACAGGTAAAGCCCTTGCGTTGTTATACTGAATTTACGCTCGCTCCAGGAGGGATTGCCTTCGCCGGAAATACTTTGTATATTACCGGTCTGCGCGGCACACAATTACGCAAGATCACGTTTGCTGCCGATCATAAAACAATTATCAAAGAAGAAGAAATTATCTCTCATCTTGGCCGCCTGCGAGATATTGTCGAGCATGGGGGATATGTATATTTCACCACATCGAACCGCGACGGGAGAGGCCTGCCAGCACCAGGTGATGATAAGATTGTGAGAATTAAGATTTGAGGAAAATGGAGATTCTGAAGAAAAAGATTATTTCTCGTTAAGAGGCAATTCCTGCCTAAAACCACAACCTTTGCAGTATTTAATGGTATACAAGCCATCGGGGAACTTGTGCTGGCCTTCGTGGAGTTTCTGTTTACATTCAGGGCAGTTTAGGAGCATGGTTGTCCTCCGATAATTTCTGTTTCTTCCTCTTTTCAATCAAACGTAGATAATTTTCATTTGAAAGAATAGATCTTCCGGTCTTCCGTTCAATCTCATCTCGAGTAATTTTGGCAACATCACCGGGTTCTCGATTTCTTCAATCCGTTCTTTCCCAACTTGGGCAAGCCACATCTTAAATGGCTCTGCTCTTTTGGAGGGTATGGATTGGATCAGCCTAAACGCATTCTTGGTATTTACACCATCTGCATCTCTTAATTTACCATCTTTTGCTAGTAATTTCAAACCGTGACAAATTGTCACGAGTTGTGGTTCTCTTTGTTTAAGCTTCCTCCAATAAGCCAGCTCATCTGGGCTGTCCGTAAGAACTCCAATAATATCAGTAACAGAATAGTACCATTCGTGATCAAGCCAAAGCCGACGAATGTTCTTGTCCTGAAAGACAATTAACTCTTTTTTAGTCTTTTCCACCATCTTAACAAGCGAAAATTAACTCTAGTTTAAATACGTTCTTGCGGCTGGTTTGTCCAGGCTGGCTTTGGGGTACTGATCTCTTACATTCCAAGCAGTTGAGGAGCATGGCACGGAAAAGAGATATTTGCTTTAAGTTATTTTTGTGTCTCCAACAGGTAGTTATTTCCACAGAACATTTAAAAAGAGTATTCATTTCTAGTTCAAAATGGTCACGTATCCGCTGTTCACAACCTCTGAGATGGTAAGACAACTAGAGGGATCATCCCCTGCCTTTTTTCTTGATGCCAGTAAAGGTCAATTTTCTCCTTATTTCGCTTGGGACAGAATAATTCCTGTCCCGGGAATGCCAGGAACATATTCACGCTCGGTAGAAGGGATCTGGCAAGGGCTCAAAATTATTGATGGGCAGATTGACTTTTCTTTATTCGATGCCAAAAAAGTACGCAAAAGGAGAGTGTTGGACTATCCCTCAACACGTTTCCTTCATGGCGGAAAAAATATTGATCTAGTGATGGCAAGGGAGGTACTTTACAAGCCTGCCTATCGTTGGATGTTTGAACATCTCGTGTTTCCCGTATTCAGGGAAAAAATATATGGTTCAGCAGAGGAAGGGACACAAATCTATTGTTTTGATGTAGATTGTAACGCT
Organism: Candidatus Woesearchaeota archaeon; assembly: GCA_016203205.1. Classification (GTDB taxonomy): domain Archaea; phylum Nanobdellota; class Nanobdellia; order Woesearchaeales; family GW2011-AR9; genus JACOZP01. The sequence goes on along the minus strand of JACQNE010000007.1, from coordinate 7,882 downwards.
GACGCGACAGATCCATCCTCCTCGTTTAGTCATGCAAGTTTTCTCACCGATTTGATTAATGAGGAATTAGAACGTAGAAATGAGTAGGCATAAAGTATTATCTCTAGACAATTCTCTTTCAAGTATGAAGTATTGATTGCAAGATTAAATGGGCGGTATATGCCTGGGGTTGCTTCATCATCTTGCCCCCGTGAGGCAATAGTTTCGCAACATAAGGGATAAGGGAGCTCTTTTCTGCATGAAACTGGACATAATCCGGGATCATATCAACCACATAATTCTTCTCTTCACCAAGAATGTAGCCCGCTCGAGGATCAGTATATATTGTTGTACAAAAAAAGACTTTATATTCTTTCTCGGGAAAGTATAACGAACAAAGTGCTGAAAGGATAACGGGCAGAGAGCGTGACGAAGAATCAACAAAGACCGTTTTAGAAGAGAGATAAGGAGTGAGATAACGGACCAGAGACCTGATTATTTCTTTTATTCTCGGATTAGTCTGTAGTTGATGATATCTATTCCGAAGATTTCTGATAATCTTTTCAACATCATTCATCCCTTCATCTTCAATTGCTTTCCCTAATTCTTTTTCTAATACTTTAAAAAATACCCCCAACGTATCTCGACTGATATAGATCACATCACAATTATCCCTAAAAAGAGTATATTGAGCTTCGTAGAGAATTAAACCATCGCGTGCAAGAAACAGTTTTTTATGGCGAGGATATAATTCATTAAGACGGACTATTGCCGATTTTACAATGATTGCTACTTCGCGGTTTTCTTGATAATTAGAAGGGCCTTTTTTCTCTTCATAGAATTTCCGTAAGACTTTGACATCTGGAAGTTTTAATTTCTCCGCATGAAGATGAGTCGCAATTCGTAGCACAGATAGCTTAAAGATTACTTCTTTGTCTAAAGGGACTGTCCCAAAAGCGTGAATCGACTGGAGGATATGATGTTTTATGTTATCTATCCCCCCTCTTAGATCAGGAACCATCATTGCTTCTTCAATCAATTCCTTACGAACATTTTTGGTATGCAGTTCCTCTAAAATCTGTTCTACATAGAGATATCGAAGAAGACCTCTTAAATTGGTGACCACTTGATCTATTTGCTTATTTATTGTTTCTGCTGAAGCATAATTTGCTATCTTTAAAAACTGCTTGTAGGTTATTTTTCGTTTATAATAAGACAACAAAGGCGAAAGATAAGCTAAAAGAGAATCCAATTTTAGATTTTTTAAGTCTGGTCTTGATTTAATCCGTTCTAGATTTTGAATTAGGAGTTCGAGTTTAGTGATCCGGTCAGGTGTGAACCAATGAAGATCGACCGAGAGATCGTACTTCTCTCTGATTAATTGTGTTATTAACTGATTTACGGCACTTACCATCTCACAAAAAGAGAATAAACCTAAACTAATAAAACTTTCGAGTTCAAATCTCAATAATCCTTCCCGTCTTTCCGACATTAATAACTTTAGTCGTCCCGATAACCTCTTCTATCCCATGCGTCTCGTGGATGTGCCCGCAGATATGGATGTCTGGCTTGAATTCTTCGATGGCGCGGCGTACGCCGGAACTTCCCCAGCCGGGCATCTTCAAGCCGATGATGCTGTCGTTGGGCTGGACGTGTGTGACCATCAATTTCTTTTTCACGTCTTTCAATGAATCATGGGCCTGTTTCAACGTCGCAAAGAACTCATCTTCATCAAGCTGATGGATGCCGATATCAGCATAACCACAGCCGAAGATGCCGACATCGCCTTTTTTGATCGTATACCCATGAAGATTCTTGACTTTGTATTTCTCAACGAAGAAGCCGATCTCGGCCAAGCCTTCGTGGTTCCCCGGCAACACTGCGACTTCCAGGCCTTTCTCTTTGAACGGGCCGATCAGCCCGTGTACATCGCCGTTATGGTCAACAATGTCCCCGGCGAGGATAACGAGATCTACTTTTTCCTGAGCGCCTCTTTCCGCCATCTGCCTGATGAACGTCCGATCGCCGTGTACATCGCTGAGAGCCAGAATCTTCATAGGACTCGCAGAGGAGCCATTCTTTATAAACTTTTGTGTTTAATCACAGAATAGTAGTAAATTAGAAACATTTATAAAAAACTATCTTCTTTGGGAAATATGATCAATCATACGCCCCTCTCTAATGCCGTACTGCAAGAAAAAGTTTTGGAACAAAGTCCATCAATGCTAGAAGAAGTAATCACCAAAGCTCATGTGGAATTGGCCAGCGTTGTACCTGATTTATTGAGCACTACTAACAAAGATCGGAGTCCGATCAATAGGAGGGAGCTAGTCCGGCTTTTCGGTGATGTTCGTGATCAGGTAAATTGCCTTTTGGATGCTGAAGATCGGGACAGCTGCACTATTGATTATTTGGATTGGTATTCGCCTGAAGTCAGGACTGAATTGAATTTCACCAGCTATGCTTTCTGCGGCTTAATAACAGCTGCAGTTTTTACGCCCCTGAGCATCTCCTTGCTCTTTGTTCTTGCCGCAGGGGGTGCAGCAGATTATGGCTTTTCGAAGATCAATCGAAAATTGAAAGATATTCACCCAGAGACGCCTCTTTACGATTCCCAAAAAAGAATGATTAGCGTTTCTAAAAGGAGAAAAACAATGCTGGCAGCGGATATTGCACAGGCCTATGCCCGGCATCTCCTTTCAGTGGAAGGTGAATATCTATCGGAGTTTTCTTCTTACAGTGGTTATAGCGCTTACAAAGCAGGATTTGCGCGTCGGGTTGCGTATTTTGCTGCCAAAAACTTTGCTGAAAAAGAAGATAACCAGAACTATCTTTTAACTCCCCTGCTCAAAGTTAGCGAGGAACTCGATGAAATAAAGACTTGGCTGAATGATCCTGCGTCATTACCTTCCGCACAAGCGTTAGGAACTGCTTATTTCTGGACGCATCCAGAAGCGCTGATACCGGTGAATGAATGCCAGTGGGGCATAAGAAATGAACCCTAAACAGAAGCTCACGCTTGCCGCCATCATCGCCGCCGTCGGTCTGGGTGGCGGCTGGTTCGCCAAGGAATACGGCGATGAATATTACTTGGCCACGCCCACCGAGCAGGCGGTCGAACAGAAAATTGGCCGGCAGATTTTCCTGAGTTGGGATGATGAGGGGATTGCGCGCGACGAGAAAGCGCGCCTCGTCGAAACACTCTATGTCGAAACCCGCCAGCATTGGGATTATTTTGACCGGCAATGGGAATATATCTCTTCTGTAGAGGTTCTCGATGAGTTAGAAAATAAAAGAGCTCTTGGACGGTTCCGTAAATCAGGCATCTTGGAATTAAAATCAACGTTAGATAAAAGAGATGGTTCGATGCTCGTCCACGAACTCGCCCATGCCTGGCACCGCTCCCTCTCCCGGAGCGAAGAGGATGATTTTAAAGTGCGTTGGCTCGCCATCTCCAACAATGCCTATCACTTTTGGCCGATCGAAAAGGCCGTTGATCAAACTCAGTCATGCCAACGATACCTCCGTGAAGCGGCAACGGTAGACTGCTATGGCGCACGAAATTTTCGAGAGGATGTGGCAACTATCGTAGAAACGGTCTATTCTCTCGCTACTACTGAAGAAAAGGTTATCACTGCTTCCAAAAGAAGTAAAGAATATGCCTATTTTGATGCCGTTCTTCATGAAATGGACTCTGAAATCGTTGAGCGAGTCATCAAAAAAATTCATCTCGCCGCTGAATTTGGTTTTTACTCTCCGGCAGAAGAGATGAACGCAGTAGAAATATGCCGATACCTAATTGATAAAGCCCATTTCACTCGAACCAGGAACCCGCCGTAATTTCAGGTCGAGAACCAGATCTTCCAATTTTCGTAATTCATACTTGACGGCATCAACTTTTCGGCGCGTTTCGTTATCCCGAAAGTCAAATTTCAATAATTCGCCGTACATCTGATCAACTTCATCTTTGATCTTGCTGACTTCTGCTACTTTTCCTTTGCCGGCCAAAAAGACGGCTTTGCGCGTGAGTTCACCGGGCAGATCGGCTAATCCCAGAACAAAATGTTCCGGAGCAACATCAAGATCGATCAGTTTCCCGTCTTTGACAAAAGAAAAATACAGGGCTGCTTCAACAAATTCCTGTACAGCAACTTTGTAGCTGCCTTCACATTCCAGACGAGGATTCTTTCCGGCAATAGCATCTAATTCTTTCTTTTCTGTTTCCATCCGTTTCAGAAGTTCTGCCGCCTCTTTCATTTCATCCCGATGGACAGCATAGATAACCTGCTTGGTCAGCTTGAGAACATCACGGCTTTTCTTGATCAGATTCTCCCGTTCTGAATCGTAGTCCTGAATATGTTTCTGTAATTTTGTGAAATGGATCATGAAACAGAAAAGCGGTTGTTTCTTTATAATACTTTGCCTGCAAAATCCGATGAACCTAGATAAAACTAAATACCCCTCGCTTTCCGTACGTATTAAGTCTGTGCTGGGGCAGGTCGGCCTGCCTCGTCTCGCCCAGAAAGTGTTATCAACTTCTTTCCAGAATTATTCTCAGAGATTGGCGAGACTCTGAATTTTTTTTTCCAAAGCCAGCGCTCGGCAGGCCATCTTGACCTCGCTCGCACAGACTTAACTTGATACTTCCGATTTCCGATAGATTTATATAGAAAACTCATTCACAACCAGAGAAATTATTGAATTATTGCGAGGGTAAAAAATGATGGAAGAAACTGGCTCACGACCTTTGGATGCGCTTAATGCCGCGCGAAACAAGACTGTCCTGATCGAATTGAAAAACGGCTTTAGTTATATCGGTAAATTAAAAGCATTTGATATTCACATCAATATTGTTCTGCACGAAGCTGAGGAACACCACAACGGAGAAGTCCGCCGAAAGCTGGGGACCGTCTTTATCCGTGGCGACACGATAACGATCATTTCTCCGTCATAAAGAGATTCATTATTATAGGGATGCACTATGTCAAAAGGAACAGCCAGTCATGGAAAAAAAAGCGGGAAGAAAACTCATATCCGCTGCCGGCGTTGCGGCGAGCATACCTATCATGTTCAGAAGAAGCGTTGCGCTTCCTGTGGTTACGGAAAAACTGCACGACTGCGCAAGTACACGTGGAATAAGAAGAATAAAAAATAAAAAAGATTACTGGTTATCAAACTTACATCTCTTCTGCCATAATCTCCTTAACTATTTCAACCATGTAGGCTATTGCTTCACTGCTTCCAGCATGAATTAAACCGTTCTTAACTGCACTTCTGTAGAAATTACCCAAGGGAAGTTCGAAGCGGACAACACTAACCAAAGGATCCACACTCCCATATATATCCGGAAAATTATGCGCGTGCCGATCATGGATCGCCCAGGCAGTACTGGAACTTTTAGGAGTTTTATTCTCTACATTCCAGTTTTGAAATGGCGGGATTTCTCTTTGCATCTGACGATTACTTGCTGAAACTCTTTCTATTCGCTCTTCTGGAATTCCGCCTTTTACAAGTGCATCTCGAACAGTGTTATACGCTCCTAAAATGCGTTCATCAGTGTAACCTAAAACCCGATCATTAAAAGGATCATGGTCCAGGATTGCCGCATCTGAAACTCCAACAACAGTTGGTACAGGAGTACCAGTATCAAGCATCTTTCTAACAAGACCACTCATCCGATCAACAAACTCTTCTCTACTACGAGATATAAAACATCGCCCATCAACAAATTCTCTTCCAAAGATAGAACTGGCAAAACCAGTCTCTACAACATAATCGAACTCATAGCCTGGATAAGTATATCCCACGGAATCCTTATTATCATACACCCATCCCCCCGTAGTCCTATCAGACAAAACTACTCTTCCAGAGAGTTGGTCTGCTAGTGCTGAAAGTAAAGTTGGCACATCCTCACGTGGAGTGGCTTTTGGAATAACTGCTGCTTTTGCATCTATGCCTGCTTTTGCTAACTGAGCTTGAAGAGAGGGCACTACTTCTGCAAAAAAATCATTATTACGGTACACTAATGTTATGTTATAATCTGTCATTTTTGTATCCCCCATTAATTTATCACTTGATAGTTGTTTCACAACTAAATATATAAATTTAAATAGTAGTCCATCACTACTACCCAATAAAATGTTGGACTATGTTACTTTACTCGAAGAATTTGGGCTCAGCAAGACATCCGCAAAAGTCTATCTTGCCATGTTGGAATTAGGACACGCAAGTGCTGATAAAATAGCCAAACGTGCAGGGACGTACAAAGCGAATGTATATGATGCTATTCAAAAACTGGAAGAGTTTGGTTTAAGCACTTATATTTATGAAGGCAACAAACGCTTGTTCATCCCAACTAACCCGGAAAAGCTTCCAGGTATTCTAGAAGAAGTGAAACGAAGAGAGCTGGAGCGTATTCAGAATCTCCAAGAAGATATCAACAAGATCATGCCACAATTCAAAGCAAAATATGGCAGTATCAAAGAAAAAGAATTATTTGAAGTCTATCGCGGAAGAAAAGCGTACAAACTTGTTATTGAAGAAATCCTCACCGAAAAACCAGATGTCTGGAAAGGTTTTGGAAATTTTCAAATTCAAGAGGCTTTTCCGATTGAATATCAAAGATGGTTTAAAAAAGTTCATTTCAAATTATTTTCCACAAAAACAAAAAAAGTGCAGAAACTAAAAGCAGAAGCAGAAAAGACCAGTGATGTCCAGGTAACATGGCTACCAAAAGAGGTTTATATGCCCATCGTCTGGGTTGTTTTTGGCAATAACGTGCTGATTATTATTTACGAACCTGATTTAATAATGATGAGAATAAAATCAGAGAAAGTCGTTAAAACATACTCCAGCCAATTTGACCATCTTTGGAAAAAATATAATGATAAAAAGCTACTACAATCTTAAATTCTACTGCCGAATGAATCCCGCTTTCCCGTGAGGCTTATCTTCGATAGTCTCAAAACAACGCTCTTTTATGAACCCGTTACCAATACTATCACAAAACACGGGGTCACCAGACACTTCCGCTAATTTCTTCCGGCAGCTGTCGCGCGTGATGCCATCGTCCAATTGCTGGCATACTTCGATGTCGACAGTTGCAACAGCGATAGAATAGAGGCAAGCCTGCTGTTTGGGCTTGGACATGATCGGTCCGCAGAGGGCAGTATTGTTCGTATCGACGGCAACGGTATTAAAACAGGAAGCCTTCTGCTCCGCATCAGAAACCAACGAACAATCGTCTCCCCTCTGGTTATTGACGGATAAATGGAAGAAACAATTATCTTTCCAATATTGGTCTTTGATCTTCAGACAGATTCCAGGATCGTTCTGTTCCTCGGCAAATCTCTCCTGGCAATAGCCTTTCGCTTTTTCTGAGGAAACCAAGTTGCAAACTGATAAGTCATTTTTTTGAAAAGCAAGCTGAGAAACACAGGAATCCCTCACAATCTGATCACTAACTTTGCTGCAGCGGAGATGGTCGGCATAACAATTGTCTTTTTGCATGCCCTCCAGAGAAGCACACGCAGTATCGGCGACAGCGCTCCCGGTCAACGAATCATCGTCAATGCTGCTGCAGCCGGCAACGACAAGGATAAGGACAAGCATACACCCAATAAGCCAGATCTTCATTGGTGTCCTGTGGAAAAGTATCTCTTTTAAATCTTATGGAAGTGGAATATATTGGTTGGAAAGGAACGGGGGGTATTTAGTTAAGTCTGTGCGGACCGGATAAAGATGGCCTGCCTACGGCTGACTTTTTCTACAGGGCTAAAAGAACAGAAAGATATATAAAAAAGAGATAGCTAAACATTAAAATTATGTGGGCGTGCCGGAGCGGTCAACGTGTTATCAGCACAGGCGGGTAATATGACCATACGGGATAGGCTTAGGTTAATCT
>JACQNE010000006.1 GCA_016203205.1 Candidatus Woesearchaeota archaeon | reverse complement strand
TGGCTGATTTGGACACGGAGATGAAGCTGCATAAGCATTATTATGAAAAAGGTGTTTCTGCCCGGAGAGGGATTGAATATTGAATCTATAGTAATAGACAAAAGTTATAATCCGCTTTATTTGTCTATTACTAATAAGTAAACGACTCTTTGTATAAATTATTTTGTCGTTTACTATAGTCATTCCACCGATGGTTGCGAGCATTTTGACAAAATAATCATGGTTGAATATATTTCTACTGGGGGGATGATTGTGAAGGGCAGTAACTTTTGGGTTTCATATTAGCTCTTCTTGGACTCTGTAGAAAAAGTCATCTTGGCCATTGACCGTGGCGAAAACCAGCCGTGTTCAAGATTGTAGAACCAGTTATTTTCGTCGCTGGTTTTCGCACCTGTTCCTAGAGATCGCTTCCCACGGTCAATCTTTAGGCCAAGCAGACGACTTTTTCTACTCAGCCCGCTTCTGGGGAAAATATTTAAAGATACTTTAGTTTATACTAACGGACACAAATTTTCAGACTATCAATCGTGTCCGTTATATATACAAAAGGCTTAAATTTATACAAAAATTTAAGTCCTTTGGTATAAACCAAAAATGGCTGAACCAAGAACTATCCCCGGGACTGAAACCATTGAATTCAAAGAAGCATTCATTGAACGCTATGCCGCCCTGACCGATTGGGAGGAATTCAAACACTATTCACTTTCTTTCCTGCGGCGAAGTATTCGCGTGAACACGATTCTGGGCACAGTTGCTGATGTCTGCTCCTCGATTAAAGCCAAGAATTGGAATCTCCAGCCCATTCCCTGGTGCAAGCAAGGATTCTGGATCGATCATCTGGAACGGAGGGATGTGGGTAATCTATTGGAATATCATGTTGGAAAGATTTATGTTCAGGAAGCTGCATCGATGATTCCACCTCTCGTGCTTGATCCGCAGCCAGGAGAGATTATCCTGGACATGTGCGCCTCTCCGGGTAGCAAGACGACACAGATGGGCATGATGATGCAGAATAAAGGAATTCTCGTCGCCAATGATTACAAAAGCCAGCGCCTGCAATCGCTGGGGGTCAATGTCCAGCGCAGTGGACTGACCAATACGATCGTGACGTTGATGCCCGGCCGGCGCTTTTCCGGGCTGCAGTTTGACAAAATTTTGGTCGATGCCCCCTGTTCGGGAACGGGAACGATCCGTAAGAGCCTGAAGACCGTTCGCATCTGGAATGCCGGGATGATTAGCAAGCTGGCCCGCCAGCAGAAAGAATTGATCGTCACGGCCTTTGAAAATCTCAAACCGGGGGGCATCATGGTCTATTCTACCTGCTCTCTTGAGCCGGAAGAAAATGAGGGTGTTGTTGATCACTTGCTCAAGACATTTCCTTCGGCAAAGATAATGCCGGCGAAATTGGCTGGGCTGAAAACTTCTTCGCCCGTGTTGGAATTTGCCGGAAAAGCATTTGATCCCCAGCTGAAGCATGTCCTGCGCATCTGGCCGCAGGATAACGACACCGAGGGCTTTTTTGTGGCAAAAATCAAGAAAGAGGATTAATCATGGAATTATCTGATAGATTGGCAGATTTGGGAGAAAAGTATGTTGCCCCTTTTTTAACCGGTCTGGGGCATCTTGCGCTCTATCTGACAACAGCACGTCTTAAAGAAGAGCTTTATCTTCATCCTCAATCTGCCCACTTGGAAGGTGCCTTACGCCGGGCGAACCGCCCCTATGTCTGCGGCGAACTGTGTGCTGATGTCGCCTTTCCTCTCTTGGCGATTAGAGGGATGGATGATTTTTTTCGCTATGATGACCCCGCTTTTGTCTCGGCGCTGGGAGCGACGCTGGTGCTAAGCAATATGGCCTCTTTCCTGTACGAAATGATCAACGGTGAATAGGGCAGAGCTGGCGCATTTTCCGAAAGAACAATGGAGCCCCAGGTAGCGGTTCTGTCGAAAATCTCGAAAAAATCAGCCTGGCCGTTGCGTTCGTGCTGCTCCTGCTGCTCAAGATACGGATGAGCAGCACCAATGATTTTCGGAAATTGCAGTTCTCACGCAACTTTTTGGCCAGGCGGCTGACTTTTTACACAAAGCATCCTGTAGCAAAATCTTTTTAATGAAGATGTTTATCTGAATGATATGCTGGGAATCTCTAAAGACGTGTCGCAATCTGTTGACAAGTTTCAGGCCCGTTTCTATAAAGTGTTAAAACATTCTCTAAAGTTAAAAGATGAAGAGATCTTGATCATCAGTGATTATGGCCAGAAGGAGAATACTATGGCGAGCATGATCGGCTATGGATATTATCAGGCCGCCCAAAAGAAAAAACATATGGTGACTCTGCTCCATCAGGATGTCAAGAAAGGATTCATGTTTGCCGATAAGCATGTTGTCGAAGCGATGGGGAAATTGGCGAAAGAGAATGTGATCATCCTTGCCGTTTCAAATAAGCTGGGGAGATTTGCTGAGGAGAATAGTTTCCGAACATTTTGCCACAAGCGTGGCCATCGCTTTCTTTCAGCGACCGGATTGGGTGATGTCAAAGCACAGCATTTTCCTTTGTTTCTGGATGCAATGCAGGTAAATTTTCGCCGGATGCAGAAGATGGGAAATAGGATCAAGAAAAAATGGGACCAAGCGGAAGAGATTCGCGTACGGACAGCGGCGGGCACAGATGTTACTTTTGATGTTTCCGGCAAGGAAGCAATCGCCAATGTCGGTGCCTATCATGCGCCGGGCGAAGGGGGAAACATGCCCGCCGGAGAAGTATATATCCCTCCGCAGGGAATGCATGGCGTACGCGGGAAAATCGTCATCGACGGGACATTAAAGACCGAGGCCGGCGCGTTTCTCGTCGATTCGCCGCTGACCCTGCACGTGCGTGACGGCATGGTCGAGGAGATAGAAGGGAAGCATGCTCTCCTGCTGCAGAAAACTTTTGAGAAGTTTGAACATCGAGCGAAATATCCGGAACGCATCCGGCGGGTAGGCGAGCTGGCTATCGGCATAAATCCCGGCGCGGTGTTAATCGGCTCGACGATCATCGACGAGAAAGTATTGGGCACCGGGCACATCGCCATCGGCAGTAATCATTGGTTTGGCGGTGATATCAAGACAATCTATCATGGCGATCAGGTATTCAAGAAGCCAGTCTTTTATGTGGATGGAAAGAAGATGGAATTATAGGCACAGAAAACCGTTCCGGCCCTATCTTTCTTTGATCTCTTCTTTTTCAATATTGATCAAAGTGGATGGCCGACTTTCTTTTTCTCCTTCGTAGATCATGAATTCCACTCCGTTCTGGATATCTTCATCAAGGTTCTCCAGTTTGGTCATAAACGGTTCGTCACATTTGTTGGCGGAGGTGGTAATGATCGGAAAGTTACATTCTTTAACGACTTGGTGGAACCAATGGTCCGGAAGGCGTACGCCGATTGTACTGGCCGTGCCGATGACCGCGTTGGGCAGCGGATGTTCTTCTTTTAATGGGTGGATTAAGGTATACGGCCCAGGTAATTTTTCCAGCCATTTTTCCGCTTGGGGGGAAATGCGGCAATGCTGCCTGATCCACTCTTTCGATGGAACCCAGATCGAAAGCGGTGAATCCGGGCGGTTCTTCAGTTTGCGGATGGCTTGAACAGAGCGTGCTTTGAGGGCATTGCAGCCAATGCCGTAGATCGTATCCGTGGGATAGATGAATAGAGATCCATTCCTGATTTTTTCAATGATCTCGGCTTTCCGATAGGCCAGTTCGCTCTGCGTGAGGATTTCCATGAACAGAGAGAAAAAAGACAGATTTAAAAATTTATCCGTCAAAAAAGAAGGGTAGTCAGGCGATGGCTGCATCAAAATCATCAAGATATGTTTGTTTTGATGCGAAAAAATAGGTCGAAGCTGACTTTTGTTCTTTGACATCATACTTTTGAAGCAGATATTGTATCCGATCTTTTACGTTCATTGTAACCACCTCCCATTGAATTGTAGATCAAAAGAATCTTCTTTCTGGATGAGTGTGCGTTGCGTCAGGTCACGGATCTGTTGTTCAAATATTTTTCGTATTGTTTTTGTGGTTAAATCTATCATTTTTTCACCTCTTTTTTTATCAAAATTTCGTGGCCTGTGCTTTGGCGCATTTCTTTCTTGATGGAATATCTGTGGTTGAGGTCCTTTTTATACTTCACCCGCACTTGACCAGTGGGGAGTGGGTTCTATGTGCAATATTACTCGGAAGAGATGGGTTTGGGAGTTACTCTTCCTGCGTTACACTGCGGATAGAAACTGTTATACGCAATTAAATTTTCACTAGTCTAAATCTCATTCTTCTTTTAGAAAAAGAAGCAAAAGAGGGGGAGTCCAGGTGCTACGCACATATTGCCTTTTACTTCGTAAAAGAAATTTATAAGAGAGGGCTTTTAGTCCTTCGGACAGATAGTCTCTGCTTCGCCTCGCAGAAAAACTTCTCTTAACCAACCAACGAAAACCACAACTTGCGAGGTTATAGTAAATATCCATAGACTCCGAATAAATAATTGGATATTTACTATTAGTAAAAATATACAACTGTACAAAAGCTATGGATTTTTACTATATGCAAAGTTCTCTAAACTCCCTGCTTATTCTTTCATCAGCGCTTTTCGTAAAGTCTTTAATACCGGGCGGCTCTGCCGTTTCACGGCACGTGCTTCTGCAACGACATCGTTTAAATTATCCTGCAGTCCAGCAATGAAATCTGAATTGAGGCTTACATTATTCTCTTCCACTGACGGTTTTCGACTATGAACCAATAAAAATCCGTAAATTGTACCTATATTCTTTCTTGCTTTTTCGACAGCACCAGCCAGAAGATTCAGTTCTTTCTCCAGCAATTGCACTTCTTCTTTCTTCACTTTACTCGCATCAACAAATTGTATTCCCATTTTTATTCACCTCATTTTCCTGCGGGCAGTTTGCCCTGAAACTGTTTCAGCATCTTATTCATGTCCTTCTCACCTTTAAACATCTTCATCAGTTTCTTGCTTTGGCGGTGCTGTTTGATCAGCTCCCGCACTTCCGCCACACGTGCACCGGAACCTGCTGCGATCCGGTCAATTCTCTCGGCATTTAAGAGTTCGGGATTTTCCAATTCTTCCCGTGTCATGCTGTCCATGGCATATTTCCATTTCTCCAGCTTTCCTTCTTGTACATCGAGCATCTCTTTTGGCAGCTGCAGCGAGCCCATGCCCGGGATCATCTCGATCAGTTTGCGGAATGAGCCCATCTTCTTCAGCGAACGCATCTGTTCGTAGAGATCGACTAAATTAAAATCACCTTTGAGGAATTTATCCTGCATCTTCTCGGCATCTTTTTCTGTGATCACTTCACGTGCTTTTTCCAGGAGCGATTCAATATCCCCCATTCCCAGCAAACGTCCGACAAAACGCTGCGGATGGAATGCTTCCAGATCGTCAATCTTCTCTCCCACACCGATAAAGACGATCGGCGCTTGAGTAACCGCACAGGCGGATAATGCCCCTCCACCCTTCGCCGTGCCTTCTAATTTCGTGACGATCACGCCCGTAACTTTGCAGGTATCATGAAACGCCTGCGCCTGTTTTTGGGCGGCCTGCCCGATATCGGCAGAGATCACCAGTAAGCGTTCATCGGCCTGGACGGCAGCATTAAGCTGATTTAATTCAGAGATGAGTTCCGCGGATAGCGCATCCCGCCCGGCAGTGTCGATCAGAACAACATCGTAATCGCCCATCTTTTTTTCAAATGAATGATAAATCGTCACCGGATCTTTTTCTTTCTTGATACCCAGGAAATCAACACCTACGGCTTTGGCCAACTGTTCCAGCTGTTCGTACGCTGCCGGCCGCCAGGTGTCGGTCTGCATCACGGCAATTTTATAACCGCGCTTCTTGTAAAATTTAGCCAGTTTCCCGGCAGTCGTCGTCTTTCCCGAGCCGAATAAACCGACGAGCATGATCTGCGTTGGTTTCTTGGTGATGGCAATATCTTTTGCTTCTTTGCCCAAGAAATTGGTCAGTTCTTCATAGACAATCTTGATCAGCTGTTCGCGTTTGGTAATGCCGGGAGGAGGATTTTCCTTTGCCCGTTCTTTGATGCTTCTGCTCAATTCCAAGACTAGCTGGACATTTGTGTCTGAAGAAAGCAAGGCCCGCTGGATGTCCTTGACTAGTTCATTGATCAGTTTTTCATCTATGAAGAAAGATTTGGTAATTTTAGAGAGGGTGTTCTTCAGCGAATCCCCCAGTTTTTCTAGGACCATAGCCATAAATATCGTCTTATGATATATAAAATGTTCGGGGTGTTTGGGCTTAATAGAAAAAGTCGTCCGCTTGGCCCTGGAATGATCCACCCAGATCAATAAGGGATCATATCCGTATTCTTTCTGACATCTTCCTCATCAAAACCACACTGAACGATCTCTTCCACAGAAAGACCTGTTTTAAAATAAAGATAGCGAATACTTCCCCCATCAATCTCCCTTGCCTGTTCTCCGGTTATTCCAGCCTGTTCCATGGTATCATCTCCGACGTGGGGGATCTGCAGGGTGCAATACCAAGAATGTCGGTGGTTTCTACCCTGTTCTGGCCCCAGCCAGCCGTACTGCCCGGCGATAACACCCGGAATTGTTGCGGTCAGCACCGAGACTTGGCGGTCAAGTTCGGGGATTGATTCAGCGAATAATGTTCTGTGGGTATACATCATCAGATAAAAAATAGCTAGTGTTTTATAAAGATTTGGGGTATTTCCTCGTTTTCTCTCAACACCTCTTATCTCAATCCAGAACTCTCTCCATTTTATACTAAAAATCCATAGCTTTCGAACATAAATGCTATGGATTTTGGTATATACCAAAAGAATTAGGTTCGAAACCTAATTCTTTTTAGTATATTTCATTCTTTTGTTTCTCTTCTCTTGCCCGTCGAATGCCGAGGTGGCGTATAGACAAACCAATCCTCTTTCGTGATCGGATGGAAAAAATCTGCTTCCTCGATCAGGATCTTTGCCGTCGTCTCTCTGACCGCAGCAATTTCCACTCGCACACCTTCCGATTTAAGGTGTGTCACTAACTCGACATAGTCAGAATCGCCGGACATGATGATGATCGTATCCACTTTAGAAGCAAGCTGCGTGGCTTTGATCGAAAGGGGGATATCAGCTGACTTATGGCAGGGGACGACTGATCCATAATATTGCTCATGCAGCCTTTCTGCCAGCTTGGACGAGATATTCTGTCCTTCGCGGAAGTAGATCAGCCGATTTAATCCCCTCCCGTTGAGCAGTTTGGGAATGATCGTGTTAAAATTGACCATCGCGGTAGACGTACCGCTTTGTTCATGGATGCTTCTTTCAATATTGTTGCCATCGCACAAGATGGCGACTGATTGGTTTATCAGAATTTTTTCGTTCATTTAAATCACCTTTCTCTATCAGCTAGAAAATACATTAACTTTAAAAACTATGTGGATTTTGAGGATAATAATCGGGCCTGTAGTCTAGCCTGGATAGGAACAAATAAGGCAAATAGGACATATGGCTTCGGCTGCTTCGGCAGAAGTGACCATAGGACCCCGGTTCGAATCCGGGCAGGCTCATTCATCTTTTCTCCCAGGAATTAAATTCTTTGTATTTCTCCTGAAATTCTGCCGGCATCTTCGGAAAACTCCGGACTAATTTTCGGCATTGAAGGCTTGGACAGCAGCACTCCATCTCCCATTTTGAGGTATGAACAATCGTCGAATAATCAATGGTGATCTCTTCTCCGGCTTTGATCTCCCGCAGCGCAACGATCTTATTTGGCAGCTGGAAACCGCAGGTCGGAGAACAAGAATGGTTAAGATAGTGGCCGTAACTTTCCTTTGCTGGTTCCAGCCAGCAATTTTTCCCGGTCTGAATGGCCCGATGAGTCGCTTTGGCCCAAGAGACGACCTGCTCACTGAAAATAAAGAGGTCTGCTCCATCCCGGACTATTTCCGAGGCATACACACCTTTCCCGGCACCATACTCCGTCTGTTTGACGATCAGCATTTCCATACTTTCACTTCTCCCATTCAACGATACTTCCCAATCGCCGTTCCACATCCGTCGCCGGCCGCAATGTTTTTATTTGTTTCCCGGAAAGGAGAGAACTATGCGGCGCTCCGGCCAGATATTCGGCGATGTACCAGATTTCTGTTTCCGCGGTCATCCATCTTTTGTGATCAAATATTTTTAAATTGATCGGTTTGGAAAAGCGGCGAAGTGTCTTTGCGCCATTTTCATTCTGAAAATATTCATGGAAAAAAGACATCACTAATTCGCGAATGGTTTTATAGACTGGTTCGCGGTAGCGCAGGACGGCATGGTTTGTTTTGGAGATCGCTCCCCAGTGTCCATGCTGCCGGAAGACGGCGATGACATGGTCAAAATCGTCTTCTGTCGTCTCGAGATCGACGAGCAGCGGCTTGTGCCCATGGAAACGCAAGATCAGCGCCGCTAAAATCGCCCCCTCGATGCAATGCGCGCGGTTCTGCCCGAGCACCAGCCGCGGCGAAAGGCAGGTATCTCCTTCCGGCTCAAAATTGATCGGGATAGTGTCCACAAAATCCTGAATCTTCTGCGGAGTGTTTAATCTCTGGAATAAAGTAATCTCGTCTTCAGTCAGCCCATCAATCACAAAAAAGAAAGAAGAACCGATCATATAAAAAGATTACTTTTTATCGTATTTGTTTAGCTGGCGGCAAGGCCACAAAGTGCATCCGAAGAAACTTTGTTCCTCGCTTGGTGCGGAAATCTTCCAATCCCTAGCGAGATGCAGAGAAAACAGAAGCAGGATTTCCGCTCGGATGTATAGCGAGCGTACGAAATAATCATAACATTCGCTCGCGATATACAAGCGGACGATACAGGTAAAATGATGAGAATATCGTCCGCTCAGTATACGGCCTGCCGGAAAAGCTAAACAAATACTTTTTATCTTCACAACCCACTTCTTGTTCAGATTACTTTTTTCTTGCGGCCTTTTAATGCATGCCATGCCCCAACCATCATCCAGAAAAAGGAAACAATAACGATCAGCACGCCGGAATAGATCAAGTACTTAGAAGCAATACTTTCCCATAAAATTCCACCAAACAAAACAGCAAGTCCCGGAAGGAGGACTCTCTTGATGATCTTATTTTCTTGTTCAACATGAAATCGGGTAAAATCAGACTCTACTTGGGTTAACCAGGCGATGGTATAGCCAAGATCAAACAAATAGGCAGAAGCAGCTATATAACGTTCTTGGCTGGTAATTTGCTGTTGTTCCATCTCTTTTTGGGGGGAAGAGGATGTTTATAAATCTTCGGTCAGGTTTCATCAACCAAACCATTTTCTCACGGCCATCGTCGCATAACTGCCTTTCGGCAAAGTGAAGCAGACTTTCATTTTTTTCTTCCCGAAAAATATTTCGTCGTCTTCGACGCTGCCGAGTTGAATATTCCCTATTGGCACGATTAACTGACGCAGATCTCCTTCAACAGTCAATTCCGGAATCTGTTTGATCACAAAATCATTTTGATCCATTTTCTCTTCGGCTAATAGCCCCGTAATAATTTTCTTTATTTCAGCCTCTTCCGTCTGCATCTCATCAAAGCCAACCAGCGGAATGTTTATACCAAAAAGTCTTTGCGTATCTTTCACGAACACTAATTTTCCCTGCGAATAGTCGATACTCTTCTCCAGCGTGCCTTTCCGCTGCAAATAGGCCGCTGTCGTTCGATTCCATAACAAACTTTGCAACGCATGGACGTACATCCGCAATAAGCGGACGGGGATTTTTTTCAACGCCCCGACAAAATCAGCGGGATGGTCGCGGAGATGGGCAAGGCTGGCCGTATTGGAGATCAATCGTACTGCTCCTGCAAAATCTTTCTTGAGCAAGGCTTTTCCTACGGCCACATTCTGCGTCGAAAAGCGCTGTTCATCAAAATAATTTTCCAGGTACGGAGAAAAACTCAAATCATCTTTTCTGATGTCTTCGGGAAGATCACGGACAACGATCTCAAAAGCATTTCCCTGCAGATCACCCAGAGTAATCGGCGTATTCCCATAGCCGAGGATGGTGAATTCGGCATTACGCACGTTCGATGCAGCGATTTTGTCTTTTCCCGTTCCGGCCAGGGAAATGACTTGTTCCGTTATTCCCTGCTTATCTTTGCTTCCGGCAAAGCCGATCTGCTTCTCTTTGATGCGCAATTGTCTGGCCATCTCCCGTACCACATCCAGCGTATTCCGCTGTCTTTTGTGGAGGAGGACATAGCAGTATCTGCCTTGTTTCTGCGGGGTGATGTTGCTGATTTCTTTAACGATGAAATCTTCGGGGAGATGTTTGATGATGTAGTGCATTACCGGTTAATTATGGGCTGAATGTTATAAAATATCCGGTAAGAAAATGGTTAAGAACCAGCATTCATCTTCACTTTAACTACATCATAGACCGCCGCTGCCGTAAAAATCACCTGCAGGATGATAAAGATCAGATCTCCGAGGTAAATGCTGTAAATCTCTAAACATACCCCCCCCCAATATAATAAATATCCTGCGTCTTTCTCTTCTTGCTGATAATCCCGATAGAGATCAGCAGAATTCCCAGTGCGCCGATCAACTTGAAAACATCAATCATAATCTTGGATTCTTCCCTGGAAATATATTACTTTCGCTTTTTCTTTCTCATCAAAAAAAACTTTTCCTCGGCATCTCCGAAAGAAATCAAACCCGCCGCCTTGATGCTGGGCAATCCGCAGCTGCTGAACACGTCCGGCATCAAACCCCAATCCATCCTGTTCAATGCCGATGACAAATCCTTTCTTTCCCAGCCAGAGATGGAATGCTGCCGGCACGCCTGCTTCTGCATAATTCAAGGCATTCGAGCCGGCTTCGTTGAGAAAATAGGCTACCTCGTCTTCTTCATTTCCCGAAAGCCAGTGATGGAGATCGAAAGACGTTTTGTGAGGAGCAGAATATCTCTCGTTCAAGAGATCGACAACTGCCCATTTTGCCTTACCATAGACTTCAATCATGCTTTCACGTTGTTGTCCGTCAATGGGAAAAGTCTTTTGCTCAACTGTCTGGATCTCTTCCAACGCCTGCCCAACATCATAATCGAAGAGCAGAACCATCTTAGCGCGAGAAGAGATTATAGACCCAGCCCAGCAGCAAGCCCATCAGGAATCCCCAGAGCATAGTTTCGACGAGCCCCGCCAGAATCCCAAATAACGATAACGAGAATGTAATATGCAGCGATTCGGCAAAGGACACCGCACCTTCTGCATAGCCTAACAGCCCCAGAACTGAGATCACAAGCAGGACGACAGCCCGGACGGCACCCAACGCATAGCCTAACGCCAGGCTGTTCATTTTCATCCGTCCCGGAAGAGCATGGATCTGAATCGGCCGCACTGGCTCGGAGAGCAGGTCACGCGAGCCAAGCTGCGACAGATCGTAGTTTTTCTTTCCGCTTGCTCGCGCTTTCTGTACGAGCTTCTTTTTCCCCGAAACCTGCTTTTTTCCTCTTGTTGTAACCACTATTCACAT
Source organism: Candidatus Woesearchaeota archaeon (assembly GCA_016203205.1). Lineage (GTDB taxonomy): Archaea > Nanobdellota > Nanobdellia > Woesearchaeales > GW2011-AR9 > JACOZP01. The sequence goes on along the minus strand of JACQNE010000006.1, from coordinate 6,338 downwards.
CTCTTTGGTTTGGATTATTTTCACTGCTTTAAATCGTAATACTCGTGATCTTGCTCACGCCGTCAACCATACTCACGCCAAAGAGCGTATCCGCTTCCGCGATGAGGGAATCGTTATGCGAAATGACGACATACTGCGCGCGGTCGGAATATGATTTGATCAGTTTAGCCAGCTTCTCGGAATTCTGCTTGTCTAAAGCGGCATCAATTTCATCCAGGATATAAAATGTCGCCGGCTGGAATTCCTGTAGGGCAAAGATAAAAGCCAGCGCCGTCAGTGTCTTTTCTCCACCAGAGAGGGACTTGAGATCCATAAAGCGGCTGCCGCTGATCTTGACTTGGATGCTGATGCCATCATCAAATGGCTTGTCGGGATTCTCCAGCTGTAGATAGGCTTTCCCTTTGGTAAACAAGTTCCCAAAGACGTTTTGGAAATGTTCATTCACTTTGTGGAAAGTTTTCATGAAATGATCTTTTTTCCTTGTCTCAATCTCATTCATCATTGCTACAACATCTATTTTCTCTTTGGTCAATTCTTCTTTCTTCTGGATCAGCGTGCTAAATTCTTTCTCGATCTGTTCATAGACTTCCAACGCTTTCATGTTCACGGCGGACATCTGGGCCAGCATCACCTCAAATTTGCTGATCTCTTTCTGGATGTCCTGGACCGGGACATTCGCGAGGATTGGCGCATTTTGATAGCGGGCAAATTCTTCCTGCAGTCCAGCCAGCTTGGCTTTGATCTCAGCGTTTTTCAGCGAAACGAGATTTACTTCCCGTTCACTGGCGCGGCTTTTCTCTCGAACCGTCTCTATTCCCTGCTCCATCTTGCTGATTTCCGTATTGACTTTCTCGCGTTCGGCAAATAACTGATGATATTTGGCGTAGAATTCTTTGCTCGATCTTTCTTTTACTTTTAATTCCTGCTCTAGTTTCTCTGCTTTGGTCGTAAGTGTCTTGATCTCTTCCAGAAATACGGCTTCTTCTTTATCGTGCTGTTTGAGGATCTCTTTTATTTTAAGCTGTTCCGGCCCCAGCAGCTGTTCCGTGTGCAATGCGCTATTCTTCAGGTCGCTGTCCAGACGGAGCAGCTCCTCGCGGCACTGTTGGCGCGTCTCTTCAAATGCACTTAATTGCGCCAGAAGACGCGGATTACGCAATTCACTGACCTGATCGCGCAGCTGCTGTTTCTCGGTCTTCAACGCTGCCAGATCTTTGTTCACCGCCGTGATCTCTTTTTGGATGGAAGCCAATTCTTGATTGACCGTTTCCAGCCGGTCTTTTATCTCTTTTTTCAGGTTAGCGGAGGCATCCAGATCTCCCGTCTTCAGATGCAATGTTTTTTCCAGTGTAATGATCTCTGCTTCCATCTCTGCTTTCTTTGTCCTGAGGAACGTAATCTCTTTCTCATTTCCTTCCCGCTTGGTTACAATCGTCGCCAGGACAGCTTCAGTCAAAGCCAGATCTTTCTCGGCATTCTCTAATTCTGCCAGTGAATCTTTTTCCTGGAATCCCAAAGAACTGCGGTGGGTTTTGAAGCCGCCGTGCATCACGCCGCTGGCTTCAGCGATATTGCCGTCTAATGTCGTCATCCTTGCCCGGCCGATACCCACGCTGCGCGCCGTATCGATGTCATCGACGACCAACGTATTGCCGAAGACATAAGAAAAAGCTTTTTGGAATTGCGGCTTGAATGACACTAAGTTGAGTGCAAAATCATGAACGCCCTTGCTTTTGAGCAGCTGCTTTTCTTCTACTTTGAGATCCAGAGAACGGATCTTATTCAACGGGATGAATGAAGCTGAACCTAATTTATTGGCTTTCAGGAACTTGATGCAGTCCGCGGCAGTCTTGTCGGTATCAACAATGAGGTTTTGCATTCGGCTGCCTGCTGCCGCTTCCAGCGCTTCTGCATATTTCTTGGAAACCTGCCCCAGTTCAGCAACAGTACCGTAGATGCCGCCCAATTTCTTTTTATTGGCGACAATGCTCTGTAACGCTTTGTTATTGGCCAATCCTGCCTGCGCCGCCATGGTTCTGGCACTCAATTTGGCCTGTTGTTCCTGCAGTTCATTCAGTTTCCTGCGCGCATTAGCCAATTGTGAAGCAAACCCGGCATCCTGATCCAAACATTGATTTAATCTCAAAGTTGCGGCCTTGAAGTCCGTCTTAAATCCCTGGAGCTTCTTGACCTGATCCTTATTCTGATCCTCGACTTCTTTCACTTTCCGGATCTGTTCATCGATCGTCTGCACCTGATATTCCAGCCGGTCTTTTTCCCGCAGCAATTCCTGCTGCTGTTGGCGGATCTGCTGCACTTCTTCCTGTTTTTGCTCAATCAGCGTATCTTTCTGTTCAATATCCTGATCCAGCTCCTGTGATGTTTCGATCTTGTTTTTCTTCTTGAACTCCGCGATCTTTTGTTCTACTTCCTGTAATTCTTTTCTCTTTTTCTGGGAAAACACCTGCATCTCTTTCTGCTGCTCCTGAACACTGCTGTTTTTCTGCTGCAGATCTTTTAATTCCTGCCTGAACTGATCTTTTCTTTGAGCGATCTTGTTGATTTCATCTTTCAACGCTGAGGTTCGTGTCCGATCCTTGGCCACTGTCACTTTTAGATCTTCGATCTCTTTATGTACGCGAACCTGTTCCGTCTCTCCTTTCTGTTCGATCTCTTTGTTGATCAAAGTTGTACGCTGTCGCCGCTCTTCGATGGTCGCTTTCAGTGCTATGATCCGTTCTTCTGCTTTGGCTACCGTTTCCTGATGCACTCCGATAGCACCATCCAGCTTGGATTTTTCCGCTTCTTTTTCAGTGATCTGATGATGAAGAAATGTCGCCCGGTGAGAATCGATCTTGTTCTTGAGTTCTTTGAACTTCATCGCCTGATCACGATCTTTTTTCAATTCTTTGAGATATGTGCCCCGCTCTTTGAGGATAATCTCAGCGCTGTTCAATTTCTCTTCTACTTTGTTTAATTCTAAGATTGCTTTGTGTTTCTTCTCCTCATAGATTGAAACATCGCTGATCTCCTCAACAACCTTGCGCCGCTCCAGCGTCGGCATGGTGACAAAACGGGTGATGTCTCCTTGCAGAACGATATTATAGCCGTCCGGATTGATCCTGGCCAGGGAAAGCAAGTCCAGAAGTTCCGTCCGCGTTTTTGTCTTGCCGTTGACTTTATAGATACTGTTGCTTTTTTTGGTGATCGTTCTTTCGACAACGACTTCTTTTTCATCAAGAGGAAATGTCTTTTCGGTATTGGAGAACGCAATCTGAACAGTTCCGGCATCAGCCGGCTTTTTACTCTTTCCCCCATTGAAGATCAGGTGGGATGCCTTTTCCGCGCGCATCGATTTTGCCGAAAGACGGCCAAGGACAAAGCAGAGCGCATCACCGATGTTGCTTTTTCCCGAACCGTTAGGGCCAAGGATGCAATTATACTCTTCACCGAGAGGGATCTCTGTCTTATGGGCGAAGCTCTTAAATCCCTGGATGGAGATGCGGTTGATTCTCGTCATTGTGCAGAGGAGAAGGTTACGTTTTTAGTTTATAAACGTTGTGTTTGTATTCTGGAGTGAAAAAGTCTTAGCTTTGAATCCCGCATTCTTTCTACAAGAACAAAATTAATCCCCCAGAATCCCTCAAAAGATGAAACGACAAATCAAACAACCAATCTATCCCTGTAAATTATAATCCGTCCCAAACGTCGTAATCAACACATCCCGTTCATCATAGAGCCGCGTGATGATATGAACAGTGCTCATGTCGCCAATTCCTTTCGTTGCTGGATTATAGGCAAAACCGTTGGGGATATTAACATCTTCCTCTAATTTTACACCGGCTTTAATCTCTTGTGCTTTCGCTGGGAGAGGCACGCGCTTATCGAAATCATCATAGCCCTCGACATTCATGACCAAATATGCCGGTTTGATCGTTCCTTCTTCATTATTCTTGATCGTGACTGATAGTTGTACGATTTTTCCCCAGCCATCATACCATTCTTTTTTGACGCCAGTCACGGCTAAGGCCACTTTGCTGTATTTGGTAATCACTTTTTCGGGAACATCACTAACAGAATCCTCGACTTTAACCTCTCCCTCAGGGAGTTTTGCTTCATCTACGGCTGGCTTCTCTGTCGCTGCGGGAGCAGCTTCTTTTTCCCCGCTTTTTTCAGAAACAGCTGCGGCTGTTGGTCCGTCAGAAGAAAAACTGAAGACACCTGTTCCGTCAGCACTCCAGCGTCCGGCAAAGAAGACACTGGAGATGACAAGTAGGACAAGAAAAAACTTAAGTACTTTCCACGGCCGGATGCTGACGTGAATCTCTCGCGGTGCGCGTGGTTCTCTTACTTCTGCCCGACGCTCGGGCTCCTCAGACCTGTTTTCTCTTTTCTGTTCCGGTTGAACGGGTTCGGCAAAACGAAAAGAATTTTCGGGACGAGTCTCCTGCCGGCGAACTTCATTCACGCTCACGTTAACCTTTGGTCGGTCGGTGTTTGTGATGGGCATAGGAGGAAGTATAAATTTGGTATTTATAAATTTAATGTTATTGAAAAAAAAGTTCAGAGAATAAAATGCATTACTCTCGTCTTTCGGTCCAGAATATAATCTAACGGAGCATAATCAGTAGATGGATAGATCGCTTCTACCACCGCATAAAGATCCTGTTCTGTTTTGGCAAGATAGGCAGTTTGTTCAAGAAAACGCACGCCAACATGATTTACTTCCGGGTGTGTTTCTAATAATCTTTCCAATTCCGATCTTGCTCCTTGTACCAGGCGGTCAGCTATCTCCTGCCAACCATACCGCGCTCCTTTATCGTGCTCCTGTAGGTATTTTCTCTGTAATTCCCGCATCTCGACAACGTCGGCTCTCGGCGGTGAGTAGCTTAGTTCTTTTTCAATTACGAAATGATCTGTCGTCATTTTCTGGAATAAACATAAATGAGTGCACCGGCCGGGTTGTCAGTGCCTAGTCCAAGTCACAAAGAGGACTTGGTGATTATTTTTATGAGAGAATTGTTAGGGCTATAAATAATCTTCTATTGGCGAGAGCTATCATTCTCTATTTTTAGTACTATTTTTTCCCTAGTTCTATTTATACTTTTTCTATCATTGAAAATGTTGAGAAAAAATTGAAAGTTGCATACTCTACCTCCCATATTATTGATGGTGCTTCTCATGATCTTCGCTATCATTAAAGCAGCAATGGGCGTGATGAACTCTGATATCGGACGAGGAATAAACCAGATTAGAAAATTGCTGTAGAAATCGTAAGGCGAAAACTTATGATTTTGTACGAGGAAGGGTAACGAGCCCCAAGAAAAGATGTTAGTTTGAACGATAACCGAATTTTTTGTCGTATTCCTTATGGTTCATAACATCAAGCACAAAAGCGATGATCTCAACCTCAGTCTCGCCATCCGTTAACGTGTAAAGCATTCGCCAGAAATTAGGAAGTTCAACTCTGAATAAATTAGTAGTTCCATATTTCAAGCTATATTCGGCTGGAATTAGTCGCTTGGCGATAGGATCACCATAATGGGGATTTACTTTTATGAACTCAGATTTTTTGTGAATGGCATTGAGAATACTCTTTTCAACTTTTGAGGTAGGTGCTTGTTCATTGAGATGGCGATATACCTCTTCAGCTTCTGGGGAGAATTTTATGCGAACAAGTTTCATAATTCCAACCCTTTGGCTATTGCTTTTCGTAAATTTGGATGGGGATTATGAATCCACGTTATGCCCTTGAGCGTAACCGCGATTTTCCCGCTTTCTTCAAGATAGCCGAGAATGACAATTAACGTATTGTGGTTCACCTGTCTAGGTAGGCGTTGTTTCAGTTCAGGGATGGTGATAACACTTTCATCCATGGTTTTGAGAATCTCTTCTACCATGAGCACGGTGTTTAATGTCGGTGAGTGTTCCAGATGTTTAGGAATCAGTTCTTGCATAGTTGTACCTTATTATTACGAATATGTATTCAAATAATATGATCTGATATTTAAATCTTTCGCTCATGTCCTACGAAATCCCCAACAACTCGAATACAGAAAGAAGATTATCTTCGGATTAACCGTTAAGCAGTTAGTCTACGTGATAAACATCCAACTACCGTGCCAGTGCACTACCCTAAACTGTGCACCGGACTAATGTGCTAATGCACCACTCACTTTACCACTGTTTTTAGGGTTGTGCATCGGACTAGAATATGAGTGCACCGGCCGGGACTTTCTGAGATGTACCACAATCTTTTGAGTGATCGCGACTAAGCATAAACAAAGTCGCTTCGCCTTTCAGATGGTGTGACCTCTGTTCGAACCCGGATCATCAGC
>JACQNE010000005.1 GCA_016203205.1 Candidatus Woesearchaeota archaeon | reverse complement strand
GCACAGTGGAAAGCGATGCTTCAGACCAAATTAAGAACCGATTTTCAACGAGAACCCGTCTATTTCTTATCGGATACAACTTCTGAAAATCGGCACTGTGCACCGCAACCCCAAACGTAGTGACTTTTTACACAAAGCCGGGAGGAAAGGCTCTGTAGAAAAAGTCAGCCGCTTGGCCCAGCTAAACAATTCCAAAGTTTTACAACTTTACACCAAGTTTTTACAATTTCACCGCTTTAATCGCCAAATAAGGGAATTCTTCTCCTTTGGCATTCTTTGGTGCGACCATTTCCTCAATGCTAAAGCCCGAATTTCTCAGAATATCATTATAATCTTGTCGTGTCCAGTAATGATCAATGAATTCAAATTGGTGTTCTCCTTTGATCCGATCCAGAAATTGATCACCGCTTTTTCCGGTAAAACCTGTTACAGGCCGTATGCTGATGTGCTCGCTTTCATAGGGCAAAGCATCAGCATTATTGGTGATGGCGACGTACACACTGCCCGGAAGGAGTATCCTGGCAATTGTATTGTGGATTTCTGCGAGCTCTTCTCTCGTCGGCACTTCCATCAGCACAAAACTCGTGAACGCAGCGGCGCAATGTTCAGAATATTCCCATAGACGAGCATCGCCGGCGTGATAATATTCTATTCCAGGGGAGGGAAGTGATTCAGCGATGGCCAGCATCTGTCTGTTTCTTTCTATGCCCAGCACACGATAGGCTCCCCATTGATGTAAGAGACGGGACGACCTTCCTGTGCCGCAGCCAAAATCGAGGATCAGCTTTCCTTCTAGGTTTCCGAACATCCCTCTGGCAATGGTGAGGGCTGCATCCATTTCTGGGATGGAAATTTCTGCTGTCTGTTGATATGCTTTAGCGGTTTGAGGGGTATACGTCGTGACCACGGTCTCTCCATTAAAAAAGGTGGTAGAGTGGCATAAGCCGCCTTCTGTCGGATCCAAAATGATTTCAGTGAACCATCGATGATCCGGGGAAGCATTTGACTAAGCGTTCATTCGAACTTGCACCGGCCAGATCCACGGAAACAAGTTTCCGGGAACTTCCCTATGATCTTTGTCATAGAGCAGGATTCACCGTTTCATCGTTCCCATAACCAACGTCAAGGGGTTAACTCGCTGCTTTCACAAACAGCTTCGCCATCGTTCCTGCGGGAACCTATCATCCTCGGTTATGGACGTGTCGTTTCTGAGCCAGAGCCACGGAATTTCTCCGTCTTTCATTTGAAAGTGGCCAGCATTATGAAGTTAATGCCAGACGGGTGGGCGGACTTTCCTCAAACCTTTGAGCTCGCTTTGCTCGTCAAATCTTTGGAGCAAAATTCACTCAAGTAGGGCTTCGTTTTACTCAGCCCCACGACCTTTTCAGGTGGTCCGTAAGCTTCCTGCCACTGCTACCAAGAGAATGGTTTAGGGGCTGTTTTTTAAATGTTTTGGGAGAATTTTGGATCAGGGGTATCAGTTTGAGGGTGACCCCCATTATTTTTTTATTTCTTTCACGGGTCTAATACCCCACTGCTTGCAGTGGTAGCTGATACAGCCATCGATTACCATGAAAGATTAAAAATACCCCGCAGCTTGCTGCGGTTGGGATTTTTATTTCATTCTAAGGTCCACTTATCCAATGAGAAGGTGAGGCATAAAGCATCTTCAGATGCACATCTTGGCTTGCCATCAGCTAAACAAATACCAAATATTTAATAACAAAAAGAATAATCCGAATGGTATGAAAAAGGAGTCAGTATTGTTGCTAAGTTTAATCGTTGTTTCTTTATTTATTGTTTCATGCGCTCGGCAAACTCCTAACGCTACTGAAGAATCTTCGGCAGAAAATGTTCCAGTAGTTGAAGAGATTAAAGATGTGGCCGAAACAAAAGAAGAATCAATTACAACAGAAGTGCCTGTCAATGCCAAACCAGCACAAAAACACACGCTGATATTTCCCACTTTAACCTATGATGAGGCCTACAACGGGCCATTATACGGCACATCAGAGCAGGTCGGATCAGCCTCGATGGATTCATATTTTAAGCTTCTGGACAGCAACGGCATCAATTTTTTCATTGGCATGTTTGGTATTTTCGGCGAGCCCACAGCTGATACTCTCATTAGCGACCAGGGATTAGGAGAAGTTATTGCTGCTGCCCAAAAGCACCCTTACCGGATTATTCCTTTTTTTAATCCTGGCATCGGCGGCGAAGAAGTGGAACAGTATCTCGGAGAAGAATTAACCAGAATGTATCGCAACACCCTCTCAGCCTCGGAGAGAATCGTCGGGAAAGGTTTCATAAAAGGGTTTGGGGAAGTTGAAACGCAGGAATGGTCTGTACGCCATAATGATCAAAAAGTATTACAGCTTATTGATCTAGCAAAGAGTAATAATCTTCACTTTATGTTCCATCCAGTTGCCGGCAAAACGGATGATGTCCAAAAAATAATAGAAACCTATCCTGAAACTATCTTTCTCATCCACTTATTCCGTGAAGATTTGGCAAACAGCAAAGACAAATGGATTAAAATACTCAAAGAGCACGATAATCTCTACTTTAGTATGGATGCAGCTCATATCATCCATGTTAATAATATGGACATTATCTATGATTATGACAGCACTGATCAAGAATCATCCATTAAAAAATTTGTGTCTGTTTATGATAGTAAAGAAAAATCACTGGTCTCAGAAGCGATTAAAGCATATAAGCCTCTGGTGGATGCTGTTCCTGATAAAATAATGTGGGGCACGGAAATCGGTCCAGAGTATGCTTTTAATCCGCAAGTTTTTGACCGAGCGATTAAAGCCTCTCGTTTAGTTATTGCGGGATTTGATAAAGAGCATCAAGAAGCTGTCGGATATAAGAATGCTTTAAGAGTATTTGGGCAAGGCGTTTTTGTGGATGCAAGTATTAAAGTCTTTGATACTAGCTCCTGGCAGGATTGTACTGACACTCAGATTAGTGGCTGTGATACTTCCTGTGAAGTCCCAGACACAAATACCTTAACTGCTGAACAAGAGGCATGCTTCCTGAATTGTCTGGCGGAGAAGCAGTGCAAAGAAGTTGTAGAAATGGATATTGGGTAAATTGTGAAAAAGACTTAGCCCTGCCCGTTCTGAGGCGCTTTCCCACATTTTCAGGACATCCGTCACTGTCTTATAATTTCAGATTTAAAGAATGATTCTTGAAATTCTGTTAGAGCTCTTATTTGTTCATCAGAATACTGTTTCTCTTTTTGGACAACAATTAATTTATCATCATTATCATTAATCCTATGAATTATTGCAATACATATTCCTATGAATTCTTCTTTTGGTTCAAACACTCCTAATACATATGCATCCAATTCTTCTCCATCCGGGGCTTTAGTATTTGGAATGAATCCATAATTTACTGGATAAATAAAATTCCATTTAGGATGCTTGCTTCCCATCGGACGATCAATTTTTACAGTTATTTCTTGTCCCAAATATTTTTTTGAATAATCCCTCATCATCCCCATTCACACTATCTCCACTTTCAATAACAGCTCTTCCATCCCTTTCTGATGGCCGGCTCCGACTACAACTAATATTTTTTTATCTTTATTTCCACGTACCAACTGAACGAGTTTCCGCACCATATATTTGTTCCGATCTTCGATGAGCGTTTTGTGAAGCGAAGGATAACGCTCTTTGAGATGTTCAATCATCTCCCGAAGTATCTCTTCCGGTGGAACACTGCGCAGGTCAAACTGACTGATTTTCCACTTTTTCATCTGCTTCTGCGGCTGGATCAGGCCAAAGAAGATGTCTGAGGCGAAGCGCCCGCGTTCTCTCCAGGTAAAGCCTTTGGAAAATTTTTGCAAGGTAAGATGAATCGGCTGATCAATCAGCGCGATCTGCAGGTTCTGCTTGCGGGCAATTTCCAGAGCAGTTTTCATTTCAGAACCCGGCGAAACTCCAACGCTCTGTCCTAACTTCTGCTGGATATAATGGCCGAGGCGGGCGAAGAGGTAGCCTTTAAGCCCGAAGGAACGCACTTGCTGAAGAAGAGAAGGCCGTTTGCTCCGTCTTTCCCCCTCCAAAAGCACGCTCGCCCGTTCCTGATCCAATTCCAGGGCGATGATCTCCGGCTGATACTCAGTGACAATTCGTTTCAATTCTTCGATGCTCTGTCGGGCGATATGTGATGTGCCCAGTATCTTTAGATTCATTGGCTGTTCGATAACAGAAAAGTATTTAAAGCTACGCTCACTTAAACGGCGTACAGCGAGGTGGATTTACCATGTTGAAGATGAAGAGGGTATCTGAAGCATACGATTTAAAAGTGTTCACGGACGGCGGCGACTATTTCGGCGACGTTGAAGATTGCTTAGTTATGTCTAATAAAGTTTCCGGATGGAAGATCAAAGCGACAAAAAATTCCTTCCTCAGCCGTGTCATCGGCAGCGCGAAAGGGGTGATCGTGCCGCATCAGCTGGTCAAAGCAGTGGGCGACATCCTGATCATCTCCAAGAGCGCAGTACCCAGCAGCGGTCATCCTGATGAGCCGGAAGAATAGAAAGATCAATTTGAGCCAATCATGAAATTTCAAAAATATGTTCAGGATCTTCTGCATTACCAGTTCTATAATGGTGATCTTGAGGAAGCCGAATCCGAACTATATGTGGCGGCATAATATCCTTCTCTTGAGTTGTGGTTATTTTTCAGTTTTTTGGTTCTATCCCAGAAGAGAAATGATTATATAGGAAAGTTGTTCTTTTCTGTTGATGATTGATCCTTTAGTTGTGCTGGAAGTGATGGCGGCGGTCATTGTTGCCCTCTTTTTGGGAAATATCCTCCGCGCCACACTCAAAGTGTTATTTTACGTACTGATTTTTGTCCTCGTGATGGTCTTTGTGTTTGGTGTTTCTTATGACGAGATGGTCAGCTGGGTGATGAAAGTGGTCTTGTGGGCGTTTTAGGGTTGTCACTCCAGAACTCGCAAAGCAGCTTTCTCAACAATAAAACTTATAAACTTCCCCTGGGCTAAATCTTTCTATGGAATCAACCATCTGGACAGAAAAGTATCGGCCGAATACGTTTGATGAGGTGCGTGGCCAGAAAGAAATCGTGGAAAAAATCCGTGCGTTCGTGGCCAGCGGCAGTATGCCCCATCTCCTCTTCAGTGGTCCAGCCGGAGTAGGAAAGACGACGCTCTCGTTAGTTATCGCCAAACAGCTGTTTGGTGAAAATTGGCGGCAGAATACTTTAGAGCTTAACGCCTCCGATGAGCGGGGGATTGATGTTGTCCGCGTCAAAGTTAAGGATTTTGCCCGCACCAAAGCAATTGGCGATGTACCGTTCAAGTTGATCTATCTGGACGAGAGCGATGCACTGACGAAAGAGGCGCAGCAGGCACTGCGCCGGACGATGGAAAATTATACCAAGACGTGCCGATTTATCTTAAGCTGTAATTATTCATCAAAGATTATCGATCCGATCCAGAGCAGATGCGCGGTCTTTCGATTCAAGCCGCTGAGCAGAGAGGATATTGATCTATTCGTGCGTGAGAGATTGTTACAGAAAGAATTTGAATGCAGTGGTCCAGATCAAAATGCTGTGTACCAACAGGTAATTGATGCGCTTTATGAGGTTTCTCAGGGAGATATGCGGCGAGTGATGAATATATTACAGAGTTGCGCTGTGTTAAAGAAGTATATCACCGCCGATGATATCTATTCGATGGCTTCAGTGGCCAAGCCCAAAGAAGTTGAAGATGTCTTGGAATTGGCTGCAAAAGGCAATTTTGTCGAATCGAGAAAAAAACTGCTCGATCTGATGCTGCAATATGGGTTGGCCGGCCTCGATGTCATCAAGCAAATTCAACAGGGTATCTGGCATCTCCCGCTTGACGACAGGCAGAAAGTAGCACTGATCGATAAATGCGGAGAAGTAGAATTTCGCATGGTTGAAGGAAGCGATGAATACTTGCAATTAGAAAGTTTCTTGGCATTTGTGGCGATGGTTGGGGTGAAGTGAGGGCATCATCCGGTCTAAAAATTCCCACCATCAAATTAATTTATCCTGTAGATATTTGTCTGTCATATATTGGGGTAAATCACCGTTAGAAGTTAATTGTTTTACTCTTTCTTCAACAGTCATCATCTCGTCTAAATGTTCCCAGCAAAAAAATTCAAAATCATCAACTATTTCAATTAATGAACCAGATTCCTGTTCCCAATCAAATAATTCCCCACGTTCAACCATCTTTCTAAATTTTTTAATATCTTCATCACTTTGAAGCTCTAAAGTATCAATTGGATGATCTGTTAATGCACTTGCTACTGCTCGATGATTTCCATCTAATAAAAAATACTCGGCTCCTTTATTAATATAACTTTGAACTCTGTTACGATAATCCCCAACAATTCTCGGATTAAGTGTAAAGTATCTTTCTCCCCTATTCCCAATAGAGTTATGAGCAACAATAACGGGAGGCAAATCTCCACCATGCCCCCTATCAAATACTCTAAAGTATATTTTTAGGATTGATTGATTTCCTAATTCATACTCCCCTGGAACAATAATTTGTTTGGGTTGTACTATTTTTCTGTCCATATCAATAAGAGTAAATCTGTGGTTTATAAATCTTCCCACCAGTTACTACCCAATAGTTACCATCCCTCCTCCCATTTGTCTGCTTCGCAGATTATTGATGAAAAGCTCTGGCTCTCAAATTCTGATTTTAGAATTATACTAAAAAGAATTAGGTTCCGAACCTAATTCTTTTGGTATATCCTAAAAAACCAGCGGGTTTTTGGGACGCCAAAGGGAAAACTATCCCTTTGAGCGTACCAAAATCCATAGCATTTATGTTCGAAATCTATGGATTTTTAGTATAAAACGCGGAGCATTCCACAACTCTCCACATTACTAGTAAATAAACAACTCTTTGTATATAGCAAATGTGTTAACTATTCGAACATTAAATCCACACATTTGCTATTAGTAAGTGTGAATAGCAAAGCTTTTCTGTTCGAAAATTATTCACACTTACTATAAATTATTTTGTCGTTTACTATAACTCCTTATTTTGCGCTTTCTTTCACCCGCAGCTTCTCCTGGATCAAGTCCTGGTACTTATAGTCAAGTGTCAATTTGACCTGGCGGACTTCCAGAGTCTTGGCGGCAAGCGCCTGTTTTAATTTACAGACAACATCTACTTTACCGTTAACAAGACGCGCTTCATCCACTTTCCCGCCAGATTTGCATTCCCAAGCTGGATCGTCGATGGAGAAACCTAATTTATTGGTCAAACCAAAATCACCGGTGGGCGTGGCCACATCGCCTGTTCCTTTGTTTTCAACGGTAAACTTAAGGGCAACAATTCCTTTGCCTGCCGGTTCTTCGCTGACTGCTGTAACGGTAACCGGAGCAGCAGACGCAAAAAATTTCTTCGTCCCTTGAACTTCACAGACACGTTTGTCGGTAAGATCTTCTTTCAGACAGATTTCTGGAACGATGACCTGTGTCTGGTATTTGAACTGAACATTGGCAAACCATGTGCGATCGAGCAATCCGACGACTTTGCTTTTCATTTTGGCATCGCTGGAAAAAGAGATAGTCTCTTCTCCTCCTGTAGGAAGAAGATCAGAAATGGTTTCAATACTGCCAGTATTCTTTAGTGCCCAAGACGGGATGCCTTCAAATTCTTCTTTAGACAGGCCAGTCAAAGTGATCGTCACATCGTCTTTCTGGATTTCATATTCTCCTTTGTTGCGGATAGTTATTTCCACCGGGAAAGTTTCAGTATCAAAAATGCTGGATACTCCTGCTTCTTCAACGCCAAACGGCTCAAATTCGGCAACGACACCTTGCGTCCCGCCGATAAATACACCAGTTGTTTGGGTCTGCTGTTCACTGCCGCCACAGGATGTCAATAAGAATAAACTGAAGATGAGTATGGGCAGTAAGATTAATCTTTTATTCATGCTATCGCCTCTTTGGTTGGTAATCTTAAAGTGAAGGTCTTTCCTCTTAATAAAGGTTACTGCGGTGTCTTGACGATTCGGATTGATTTCTGGAATGATTGCATGTAATTATAATCTAAGTCAATCAAAAGTGGACTTTCAAACGCGCCGGTTCCGGGAACATTAAATGAGCAGACAATCTTGCCATTGCCGTTGTTAAGGCGGATGATGCCGCCGGCCGGACTGCAATTGATCAATGAGCCGCCGCTGAATTGGACGCTGTAAGCAACTCTGTCTAGATCGGTTAGATCGGGGGAAGGCTGACCGCAGGATTGGAGATCGGAGTAAGGGCTAAGGACTTTTCCCACGCCAAAGTTCTGGACATTGATCTCAAAAACGGCACGCGCCCCGACCATGTTGACCCCAACATAGGAAATTCCCACAGGAGCGCCCTGGCCGCCGCCCATACTTACACTCTGGGGTATACACACTTTTTGTTCGGTAGTGATCTGATACAGTGCCGGATCGACACAGACCTGGGGGCTTGCTCGTGTGTGATAATTGTAGCAGGTCTGGATATTCAGGGTGGGATTATATTCAAAAACACCCTCAGGAAGAAAGATGCTGGAAGAGCGGATCTCTAATTGATTCGATTCTCCTTCGAGGTTATAGATGCTTTTCCCCGGCAATCTACCGACGCGTTCGGCACAAGAACGCGGGATGTGCAGACCGCCGCGAACGATGCTCTGGTCAATTCCCGTAATCCGGACAAAGCAGGAGCTGGCATCAAGATCGTGATTTCCTTTGTTCTGAACTTCGAGGATGATGTCCAGTTGGTCTTGGTCGTATAATGTCGGGGGAGGGAAATTTGCCAGCAGACTGACTTCTACCCCCTGCGAACCGCTTTGCACCTGTCTTAAAGCCGCAGCGGTATCTAAAGGAGTCTGTCCCGGTCCTTTTGGAGAACAAGAAGTGAGAAAGAGGATAAAAGCCATAAATACTATGCTGATAACCATCCTCTTTTGCATCTGTTGAATAAACATTTTTAGTTATATAAGTCTTTTGGTGAATCGCTTCGGTACGTATTAAGTCTGTGCTGGGCGGTCGGTCTGCCTCGTCTCGCTTTGATTGCTCAAATTGGGTACAAACTCCACAGCTTTGCTGTGGCAATAACCTAGTTCCCCATTTGAGGCTTAAAAAACCCAGCAGCTTGCTGCGGTTGGGGTTTTTTATTGTTTTCTTGCTTCTTTTGAGGATATAGCAAATGTGTTAAGTATTCGAATATTTTTATGACACATTTGCTATTAGTAATGGTGAATAAATATTCGAAAATATTTCACCATTACTATAG
>JACQNE010000004.1 GCA_016203205.1 Candidatus Woesearchaeota archaeon | reverse complement strand
CCTTTGTTTCGCTCATTAAAACATACATTATACACAATATATAAAAATATAACTATCTTGACAGCTAAGATAAGATGAGCAAAAAAGAATTACTTTATACTGGAAATAAATTGTCCTTAAATTACTTTAATAATCTTATAGAAACAAATATTTGGAAAGCTTTTGCGACAATTCATGCAGGTATACACCACCAGTTACGCATAATTCTCCGTTATAAATTTGATAAAGATGAAAATGGTAAGCCTTTCGGCAATCATAAAGAAAAATGGAAAATTATTGAAGATAAATCTTTTGCTCAAATTCTTAGAGATTTATTCATTACAGGGATTATAGATGAACCACTTAAAAACAAATTATCAAATTTTAACAACAAACGTAATAGACAACTTGGACACATAAACATTTATGACGGAAAAGAAGTTTCTGATGAAGAAATAAAAGAACTTTGTAAAAGTGGCATAGAAATAGGTGTATCTTTGGATGATATTATCAAATTAATTTTATTTAGGAAATGACCAAAATGTATCCTAATTATAATTTATTTTTTTGACGTAAAGTGAATCATTCAAAGTTCTCTCAAGTATTTATGATATTTTTTCACCGCTGGATAATTTGAACCGTGTGCCTTTCGCGCCGCCACTTTGGTAGTTTTTCAAACAGAGATTATATACTTTGGTCAATGTCGCATGGTTAACGCCGCTGCCTTGACAATAATAACTGTTTCCATTGCCACAGGAAGAATCAACAACACCACCATTAACTTTTTTATTATTCTTATGCCAGTTACTATCCGGGGAGATAGTCTGGGTATAACTAATTGCCGCCCACGTTTTTGCTGCACTGTTCCAGATAACTTCCCAGTTTGGGCTTAAGGCAAAAGAACTCTGAGATATGCTGCCTTCACTTGTTGCTAAATCCAATGCAGCTCTGTCTTGTGTGGCGGGTTGGAAATCGGGATATTTCTTACCTGGACCAAACTGAGAAACGTGGAGATTTTGGTATCTTCCGGCAGCTTTTGATTTTACATCCCCCGTCGAAACAAGACTATTGGGGTGGTTCGAAAGATCCGTGAACACAGTACATCCAACGAGGATATTATAGCTGGAAACACCATGCTTTATCCCGCAATTGGTCGTTCCTTCAGCATAGGCAATTGTATCCAAGAAAGCTTTTTGTTCATTTGTCATGCTCGCATCTGCAGTTGCACATTCAACAATACCCGCGCCGCTTTTTCCACTCCCCGGAGAACTGACTGCGGCCGGAGCAGCCACCGCTTTCGGATTATACACATCCGCAAATGTTCTCCATGCTTTCAGCGGCGGCACCCAGACTTCTCCGGAACGCAAGCCTAACACACCGCTGAACGTCACCCACGCCGAATCAATATCTTTACAGCGCTGCTCGATCTGGCAGTTCTGCTGGATCTGCTGTGCCGCAGATGCCGTACCAACTTGGATGCCGCCACTGCCCCCCCCAGCCCAAGACGATATATCAACAATTAGTCCAAACACTTCTTTTAAGATTTGCGCGGCGACACGTTTATGTCCTTCTGCGTTTAAATGCCCCAGATCTGATTTGCAAAAGCCGCAGACATCTTTATCACTAGGGCTGCCCAGTGTGGGATAGGTATTCACGGCTTGATTAATGTTTTCTGTCGATAGTTTATGTAGGACAAGATCATCATTAAAAATCTCAATCTCATTCTGAATTTTCTGATTCCATTGAGCGCCGCCGCCATAATCATAATTTTTATGGGGGGAGATGGTCATGACCACGACTTGCATGTTAGAGTCAGACGCTTTTGCTGCTACAGTCATGGCTTTGACCGAGTTATAATAAGCTATATCAGTAATACCGTTTGCCGAAGGATCGATGATCAAGAGATCTGGGTTTAAAGATAACGCAACAGGAAGTTGCAACTCTTTCTGCTTTGTCGGCGTAGCGCCACTTGCAGCCAAGATATAGACTTTAGACTCCGGACAACTTTTTTCAATCAATTCACCAAAACTGTTCCCATTCTGCTTAACCGTATTGGAAGCGCCGATGATGGCGATTGATTTGTATTTGCAGACACTGCTGCTGCCGGGAACAGTGGCGGCATAAGATCTAGGACATATTTGCTGCAGAGATTCTTTATGTTCAGAATTTTTAACCTTTGAGATTACATATTTATTTATCGGTAATCCAGTTTTGGGATCACAGCCTTGTGCTTCTGTTGCACTCAGGCATTTATGCCAATAACCGTCACCCAGGAATACAATATGTCCTAATTTTTGGCAGACTATTGCATGATCATTATATATCACTTGGATGCGAGGATATAGATTATACTTACCTCCCGCTACATAGAGGTCTTCAAACGTCCAAGAGCCATATTTTTTAGCATTTCCCTCCCTCTCTGTAGTGCCCCCTATAATAAAAAAAAAGTTGAGTTTAATTGTTTTTACATCAGAGGTTATAGCTAAATCAGAAGGGCTTTGAACAACCAGCCCAATTTGTTCATAATTATCATCAAAAGTAACCGTAAGATACTTTGCTCCACTACCGCCCCCCCCAACACCGATATATATTTTCTTCTTATTTAAAGTCGTGGAATAGAGGGTATGGATATTAGACCCCGATTCCCATTGAAGGGCACCACAAATTCCACCAGAACATTTAATCGGAAATTCTCCGCTGTTTACCGGGCCATTCAATTTTTTCTCTATTACCCAAGAGGAGGGGATTTCATCAATAAGCCCATACGAATGTTTAGACCCCAACACCATCGAAGAACCCAACACTACCAGCACAAACAGCAAAAACAATCGTTCTTTCCTCATCCTTCCACCCCACTACCAATAACAAACCTCTGTATCAATGTTGCCTGTTTCGTCAACAATGGATTCTCTACCACCAATTCAAACGTATATTCTCCGGCCGGAAATCCCGCCGGAACGACAAAATAATCTTTGAACAAAACAACTTCTTGAACATTATTGCTTACAGAATCAAATTGAGACTGCTGATCTGTTCCCACGTCTAATAAAACTTCTCCTGACGGCCCTTTGATGCGATAATTTTTCACCACTTTAATCTGCCCTTGATACGTGCTGCTCTCCACGCCAAAACGATAATAGACGGGCTGGCCAAAAACAAACTGATTTCCCGCACCAAGACAATCATACGCTTCATCAACCGAACGGCAGAACGAGAACTCTTTCACGACAAGTACTCCTTCGCGGGCATATGGGATAAACTCGACATTTAAGACCGGCTCCTGCGCACCGTCCTCTTTTACTTCCACTACATTAAATTTAATCAATAATAATACGGTCGCGCTGATTACGACGACGATGATCAAAAAGATGATCAGTTCAATGACGCCTGTTCCTTTTGTGTTCATCAAGACTTACACCTCGCTAACAGATCAGCGGAAGATGCGGGGATCGTAAATGGCTGAGGGCCTGAGCCGGGAGATGTATCGCCCGTTGATTTCGTGCAGGAATACGCTTTAGTTTGACCATCGCATCGAAACGCATAAGGCGCGTTATCACCAGGAAGATCATTGATTGGATAATCCCCAGAAGAACATTTATTTGAGGAATCCGGCAAAGTAACCGTCGCTGTGAACGTACCTCCCGTCGCACCTTCTTTACAAGCCTCTTCTAATTTTTGTTTGTGTGCTGGAGTCGGCACTTTACTAATATCATACTCATTCGTGGGCAAGCCGGTAGATGGACGACAGCCTTCTGCCCGCGTCGTACTGAGACATCTGTGCAAGAAACCATCACCAATGTCGATCGTGAAACCTTTTCCTTCGCAGGTAGCGCTAGAACTAGACGAAGGTGATACTGCACCTCCCCCACACATCCCCGCATTCACCGAACCATACTTCCCGTCAACTTCACAAAGATATTTCCTGATCTTCTGATATTCCGTAATTGCCGCAACATCGGCAGGATACGGCTGTGCATCTTGCTCTGCCCATTTCCGATTGAAGAATCCACTCAGCGCCTCTTTGATCTGCCCTTCAAACTGCGCAGGATTGTTCTTGCCCAGCATCACAAAACTGGCGATATAATAATAATAGGCCAGCGCATTTTCCATATCGCCGCGCCGCTGATTCAAGACGATGACCGCATAGTCCAAAGTCTGTTGATAATTGCCCGTAGCAAAGCTCTGCTGCAAGCCGCTGACGGCAGTTTCTTCTTTCTGGATGGTGATTTTCTGTCCGTGCGTCGCCTTGCCCAATGATGTTTTTACCGGCTGATTGGCCAGATAGCAGCCGCCGGCTTCATCTTTCTCCAATAATTGATACGTCACGGTAAAGTCGCGGCTGTTCACGCCCTGCGAATACACATTCTGTTCGATGATCTGATAGACGCACTGTCTCTTTTGATCCGTCGGATTAACCCCGCCCAAGACATTGCGGAACGTAAAGCCAAGCGCGCTGAATTGCACCAGATTTATCTCCTGAACAGCCAGATCGACCACGCTGCCCTTCGCTAAATAATTCCCGCTGCGGCTGTAACCGGGCGTGTTAATATTTACTGTCGCCGGCACAATCAACCGAACAGTATTAGGCAAACTGCCGGCATCAAAGCCAAAGGTTACTTTTTCACCGGATGTCAACGCCGTTGGTGTCAAATCCTGTGTGATCGGGCCGCAATTCAGGCCGCTTTCTTCTTTCGCTAAAGTGATGATCGGTGTACTGCCGCCGAACATGCCGGCCTGCACAATCCCCAAAGTATCACTCACGTATTGCGCACCCTGCACATTCTGCACGATCTGGCGCGGCGGCGCTTCGGCCAATATACCCGGAACTAATGGATTCACCGTTCGTTTCAAGCACTGTCCTTTTCCATCCGTATTCACGTGCGCCCGCACTTTGATCTCATCGCCGATGACAAACAAGTTGGGTGTATCGCAGGACATCCAGGTCTCAGTTTTCTTGTTCCAACAAGAGACGTATGGATCTTCTAAAAACGCGCCGCCATAGCCAAAGAGCGAATACAATTCAGGACACTGGTAACGCCCCGTCGTCAGATCAACAGTACACGCCAACGCGCTCGGCGGAGAAACATCACTCAACGGATAATAAAAGACCGCTTTATTCCCCTGCAGGAATTCGCTTTCCACGCATTTATCATAATTATCCTTCTCGCTCGGATCTAAGAATAATTCCACGACGACATGATCATAACGGTATGGTGCGGTAACGTGCTGCGGCGATTCCAACGGAATGGAGAACATCTGCGCCGGCGGCAGATTAAACCAAGTTCCCAGCTGCTGCTCTTTCTGCGCTTCAAACGCGGCTCCCGTTCCGGGAACATTCAGGCAGTCGCAGCCTTGTCCGCCGCAGGACTCATCCACGTTGGGATTTCCCCGATCGCCCGGACCGATGCATTTCAATTTTACCGTCGCTGTTTTGACTTTACAACCGGGAAAGATTGCCCCGCCAATATTATAATTAAAGATGGCCATCTGCTTCGTCGGGTCATAGCTGCTTAATTCCCGGCTCGCCGGCGCGATGACTGGAAAGGTTTTCGTCGGAAAAGCATACGCTGCATCAAGCAGGAAATCTTCGCTGAACAGTGGGAAGTCATAGCCAAAGGCAGCCAGGCAGATTGATTGGGCAAAACCCTGCGTCCCGCCTTTAAAGTATTGATTGAGCGCGGCATTGCCGTATTCATTACGCGCATCTTCAAACGATGTATCTAAAGCTTGAGTCATTGCGCTGAAACCGCCGGAGATGATTGTTCCGGCATCGGCGATCGGCCCTTCCTTGCCGACGGAATTGAAATCCAGCGGCATACAGCTGTTGCTGCTCGCCAGGAAAGCAATTCCTTGATACAGCAGTCCGCAGACCTGCTGCGTAAACAGTGTTTTGCACATCCCCGCATCATGCAAACCGGTATATTTTGCTTCCACTAAACAGGCCTGCACGCCCGCTAACATGCTTTGCAACAATTTCAAGTTCTTCAAGATCCCTGAAAGACAGACGGTCTGGAATGTGCCGATGATCTGAGTATTTGGATTAATTTTTGGCTCTTTTTCTTCTGCACGCGCATAATCCAGAAGATAATTTGCGCCGAACGCGCCGGAGAGATCGCGTCCGCCAGAATAACGTTCCGCTGGGTAAAACGTTCCTTGCCCGCCGCCCGTTTCCTGATACATCCGGTCTTGCTGATATGACCAGGATTCCACCACACCCGTATCTTTGTTCTTTTCCTGAGCGACACGCATTCCTCCCCCGTCGGCAATTTTCTTCGGCGTCGTATCCGGCATGCAGACGCATTGCTGCAGCTGCGGATTGCCGGCAGCATCACGCAGGATGTTTTTCTGATTATCATCTTTGATGAAACAATCTTTAGTGTAGCCGGCAGCATAACGGCCTTGAAGAAGGGGATCGCCGAACCCGTCATAAAACAGCCCCCCTTTCTGATCGTAACAGCCATTTGCATTCCCTAACGTGCGGTCTGCCTGATAGCCCGGCTTCTGCGGGTTGTTGCACGTAGCCGTGCAGGTCTGATCTTTCGCTACGAAAAAAGTCTGCGCGCCCTGCGGTTTGTACACTTTCAGCCGCGGACCGTAGGTGATCAATGCCGAAGACGCAACCGTGTAGGTATTGCCGATATGGGTTAGGTAATAAAATCCTTTGGCCTGGTCTCCCTGTTCTGCTGTTGTTAGATCAACCTGCGGCGTCCGTACATACAGGTCAGAATCTTTTGTCCGCCAGCAGAGGCTCAGCGTGTCTTGATCGATCCCGGTGTCGAGAAGGATCTTGTTCTTGGAGATAAATTCTTTGCAATTTTCAATCAGTTCCAAAGGCACACCGCTTCCCGTCACAGCGCATTGCTGCTGGTCCGCCACGCGCAAGGCAATTTCACTTTGCTTCTTATCCTCCGTCCAGCGTGCGGGTACGGCGCGGCAGAACGCGCGATCCCAACTCCATTTGTAGGCCTGATCCATGATCGCCTCAAATTTCCAGGCGCTCGCCGTGGAAGGACAGCGCTTGTCGAGAGAAACAGCATTCCATGCCTCGCTTCCCTGTTCGCTCTTGAGCGCACCCAGCAAAGGATCCGGGCCGTTGGCCACACCGGCTTCTTTCCAATCTTTCAAAGTATCATCAAGATAGTATTGTTCTGGATTACGACAGCCAGTTTCATTCTTGTTCAGGATAGAATAATACTGTTCCAGCTTTGTGGCGAAGATGCGCACCCAGCGCGCGACTGTCCGCAACAGGAACGCGGCCATGCCCGTAATTCCCGTGATTAAGTATGCTTTCTCAATGTACGGCGTAACAACATTGATCTGGGTGATTGTCCAATTCAACGCATCAACGCCTTCGTCGGCGAGAAAATCGGGGATCATGTCCTTGCTATCCAGCGGAATGTCCACAAAATAACTTAAGTCCGTACAGCTGTTCTGGATCTTTGCTTTTCCATACACCGCATTTCCTGCCGCATCACGGCTTTCTACTTCCTGATAACTTACCTGGATCTTTAATGGGAAAACGACCTGCCGATTTTTAAATTCGTTCCAGAAACTCTCTTTGGCAGCGCTCAGTTCTTCTCCCTGATGCAGCGTCCAGCTGGCATAGACTGCTGATTGATCGGGATTCGGCAGCGAACGCGTCGGCCGGCTCGGCAGCAGACTGCAGCCGAGGCTGAATTTCTCATCTTTCGCCATCCCCGTCGTACAGGCCTCTCCGATCTGGACATTGGTCACGCGCACGCCTTGCTCGATGATTTTTCCATCCGCTGTTCTGACGGGCACGCCCAAGCCGTTATAATTCAGCTTGAATACTGCCTGCACGTCCTGTCTGCCCTGATCGACGAGCTGGGGAACAAGACGCAGCGGCGCCTGAAATTCCGGGACAGATTCGATCGAAAAGTCCAGATTTCCCGAGAAACAGCTTTGGATCAAGACTTGCTGCTGCCAGGAAGCGCTTCTCCCCGCTTTATCCTCAGCGATGAGATAGACATAATACGTCTGCTGCTGCACGCCTTCGCCAAGGGGAAAGATCTTGATCTTCACCAAGTCCGCAGGGATTTCTTTGGGCACCACTTTTTCCAGTGAGATATCAGCGATGGAAGAAGTAAACGAAATATCAGCAAAGCGGAATTCTCCTTTCTCATTGGCCGTCACGGTCTGACGCGGCCGGTCAAATGATGGTGTATATTCATTCAACTGCGGTTTGTAGACGTAGAGATAGACTTTGGCGCCCGGACTGGTCGTCCCGCTGATCGGCGAAGTGGCCCGGCCTTCATAGAATTCCTTTCCGCGCTCGATCTCTGCTTTGATCATCGGCGGCTTGGCGCTGGCTTCGATGGTGATTTCTTCTTCAGTCACCCAGCCGGCATCATCCGTCAATTTTAGCACAATCTTATTCTGCCCTTCCTGCAGCGGCACAGACACATCGATCTTTGCTCCTTCGCCTTTGGAAACGGATTTGTTATTGACAAAAATTTCATATTTTACCGCTTCGGAAACAGTCAGCATTAATTTGTAAGAATTTTCCGTAACAAAAGCGGGGATGCTTTTTACGTCTACCGTCGGTTTTTTCGCGTCGGCAAAGACGCTTCCGGAAGCTGCCGCTTTGTTGCCGGCGGCATCAACGGCTTCCACAAGCAACGTATTTGCGGCATTTTCCTGCAGAATGATTTCACTGAATGTAAAAAATCCTTTCTTGGCATCGACCGTACTTGGTTCTGCCGTCACAGTTCCACTTTTTTTGCCGTTAAGGATCAGCGTCACCTGTACGCCAATTTCTGTTTCTCCCGAAAATGTCCCGCGCGTCCCGGCAACTTTTGCGGGAAATTCAACTTTTAATGCCGGCGCGGCAGTGTCCGGCGCCGGCGTTTCAAATGAATACAAAGACCCGCCATTATCATCAACAACCCCCTGGCTTTCCACGGAATAAAGATATTTTGTTTCTGCCGCCAAGCCGCTGATCTGCAAAGAATGGCTTGTCGTCGCTTTGGCATCGCCGGCCGTCTTCAATGAGGCCGCATCAGTACCATAATGGACAAACGAATCTGCCGGCTCGTCAGTCGTCCAGCTGATCGTCGCTCCCGTCGAGGTCACGGGCTGCGCCGAAACAGCGGAAATTTCCAGAGCGGCAGCCGCCGGAAGAAGGACAAAGAGCATGATTACAAATAGCGCTTGGGCGCGGAGAAAGTTCTGCTTCTTTTTTCTGTTCACAGGAGTTATCGTATTGTTTCTCACCATCTCTTTCTCACTTATTTTTTTGTACTTGCTCTTTTCACTGGTTTTTCTTTTCACTTGCTTTTTTTTACTTACTTTTCATGCAGCTCAGGCAAGGGCAATGCCGCGCTTCTTTCCGCCAATTCGGCATACAACCCAAATGTGTCAGCATCAGATGCGCTTTGCTGTCCGACAACATGAAACGTCAGGCGCTGGGCGTGTTCCAATTCCTGCCAGGATGCAGTCCAGTTAGCTTTGTAGCCGGCGCTGAAGCGTTCGCCGTTCAAGACGGCAATATCAACATTATACATGAAATCGGCTTTGGCCAGCAGTTTCAGCGGCTGGTTTTGCAGGACATCTTCGGAAAGATCAGAGGAAAGAACGACCGTGCTTTCTACTACAGGAAGATTTGTCCGCACGTCTTTTTGGACTGAACTGAGCTTGATGATCGTTGTCTCGTCTTTCGCCAGCGCGATGCCGGCGCTAAACTGGGCATCACCGCTGAGATAATGTTTTACCAGCGAAATATTCGCCGCCGGAAAAGCAAGAGTCGGGATCAATTGAATGTCAGCACGCGCGCCTGGTTTGGCGACCAGATTTGTCCAGCCGTCTGCATAACCGTCTTTATCGGCGCGGATAACCGCATTGGCGCAATAAGGAACGGTAAATTGATATGCCGCCACGTCGCCCATGCCGGCATAGTCATATTCAGTCTGGCCGAGAGAACACTGATACTGAAGACAGTTATAGGTAATATTCACGCCAGCTAACGGCTCGCTGAATGAAACATCTTTTCCGTTATCAACTGCCTCGCTGGTCGTGATCAGCAGCGGCACATTCCGCGTGGCGCAAAATTGCTGGTCGGAATACGTTTCAGTGATAAAAGGTGGTGCGACTGCGGGGATGATCTCTTCCCGATTGGGGATGTTCTTCTGCAGATGCACAGTCAGGGCAGTTTTAAATGTGTAGCCCGTCGTCGCGTCACGCAGCGTAACCAAAACCGGATAGCTTACATCGTAGGTGAATTTCCAGCTTTGGGCGCAGAATGCAGAAAGCAGCGGATTGGAACCGGCGGCCAGCGCTGCGCTTTTTAATGTACTTCCACTGCGCGGCCGGACGTCAAACGTGAAGGGATAACTATTATCGTAATGGAAATCGATGACCACATTCTTGGGTGCAAAATCAGCGCCGAGATCCCAGACATAATGATTCTGGTAATAAGGCAGCTCGTCAGGGAATTCAACGACATCCGTCCCCCGCACACGCAGCTGGCCGATATTCACCCGCAGCAGATCTCGCACGGTCTGTTGTACCGTTTCCACGTCCCATTGTTTGGGTGAGCAGGATAATTCAAAGCCGACGACAGGCACGTTGGGATGCTCTAAGGCGATCAAGTCCTGAGTGATGTCTTCCAGTTTAAGCTCGCGCAGCTCAACATCGATAACCCGCACGGCGGCATCGTACAGGCGCTTGAACTTCACCGGCGATTCTGCGGCGTGGTCCAGGAGATCGATAATTTTCTCACCCGCTTTAGTCTGAACTTCCAGATCCCAGCGGACATTAAAGATTACTTTATTTTCGGCAAGATTCGTGTCCGCCGTGATCTCACTTTTCTCAATGATGTTATTCGTTGCGGAGAACGCGCCCTGATCAAAAAGACAGGAGCGCAGATGCTGCCGGATGTGGGCATCGATCTGAGATTTGATTGCCGGAAGCGAGGGCACGGCCCGCGTCGTGCCGTAAGCCCAATAGGGAACGGCGGTAAAAGGCGAGGTCTTCAGGTGAACGTAGCCATTCTGGGCAATTTCTGCCGGCAGTGTCACATACCCGCCCTGTTCTCCTGCTTTAAGCAGAGCCTCTTCTCCCAATTGCTTGATGCACATGGCAATAAAATCGGCTACCGGCCCTTTGCCGGTGGTGATCAGTTCATCAGGCGTGGTGGTCAGCAATTCCTTGCGCACAAACACAACCACGATCAGCGCAAGAACAAGCAGGATGCCGATGATGATAAACAAGGTTACTTGCCCGCGTTTTTGTGGGGAAAGCCGAGAGATAGAACGACAAATAGCACACCTCTTCCTCTTTTGTTCCATTGTCTTTTGCTATGGCTGGAGAGTATATAAAGATTATGCTGGAATGGAGAGAGGGAATACCAGTAAAAAAAGCAAGGAGGGCTGCCGGTTTAATGAAGTGCTTGGAAGTGAAATGATTGCATTTAACAAAAGACTATTGATACTAAATATCGGCAAGAAATCTGTCAAGAACCGCCGCCCGGATCACATTTCACTAACAGCCACAGCTGCGCTTGCCGGCAATGCACCAGTTAATCGGTCGATACAAATATTTTTGTTATTATCGGCAAAAGCGGAAGGGTCGAAGAGCACGTCCCGAAAGAGCTGGCTGCAAACCGAGGCCAGTCCTCTTGCTCCGGTCTCCGCCGGACAGCGGCTTACGATCAGCTGTGCCAGAAGGGTAGGATCTTTAATAGTATAACCTTGCGCGGTCAGAAGACGGACGTGGCCGGCCAACGTAGAATCCTTTGCTTCCGTCAAGATCCGGACACGCTGTTCTTCTGTCAGTCGATCCAGCGTGGAGACGACGGGAAACCGGCCGACCAATTCCGGTAAGAAGCCCCAGGACATCAAATCTTCCGGCTGTACTTGATGCAATAACGAGTCTTTCTCCGCGCGTTGCGGGTGTGCTGCGCCAAACCCGATCTGTCTGCCCCCGGCAAGACGGCTGGCGATGATCTCGGAAAGACCATCGTGCTGTTTTCCCCGTCCCTGAAATGCTCCGGCAACGACGAATAAGAGATTTTTAGTATTCAACTGATAGGCAGTTCTAGAATTTCCTTCGCCCAATGCTCGGGAAAGATGATCTTCTTCAACCCAGCCGATCAGTTCGTTCTGCATCTGTTCGCCAAAACTAAATTTACCGCCAACCCCGCCGTAGACTATTTTATCAATTTCATCGAGAAAGACGATGCCATACGGTGCTTCTTCATCTTCTTCCTTGCCTTTTGCTTGCAGATGGATTTGATCAAAGACTTTGGACACATTCTGTCCATAATAACCTTCGGCACTTCTGCCGACGAGCTTGGTGAAAGCAAAAGGGATTCCTGCTTTCCTTGCTAAAATTTTCATCATGTATGTCTTACCTACTCCTGTCGGCCCGATGAGCATGGTGTTCATCTTGGGAAGCGTCTCGTCACCTGTCGCTTTTCGCATCATTAAGCTGGAAACAGCGACGGCAACATCTTTCTTGGCTTCTTCCTGGCCGATGACATAATCGTCAAGATAACGGACAACTGATTGCGGATCGGTACAATCCACTTCTTGATCTACAGCACTCTTTCGAGAGGTGTGAACTGCCGGAAAAGACAATGAGATCGAACTTGCCTCAGCCGATGGCTGATCCATTCTGGACAGAAATTCTTCTACAAAAGCGGCAAATTCTTCGGCTTCATTCGAAAGATAACAAGAATACAAGTTATTCTCTGCTTTATATATTCCTTGTATACACTCCCACCGTTCCTGGACTTTGGATATCAGAGTTAATGGTAAGATTCCGGAGCTACCCGCGATACCCATGACTGGAAAAGGAGAACCCGGAAGAGGCTTACCATCTTTCTCAAGATTAATAGTAAACTCGGTTTTCTGGAGAGGGAGTTGAAGAAAATCGTATTTATTATGTATCGAAAGCAGGGTCAGCCCGCCTTGTTTAGGACAGATATACCGGCGATCATCATAGGAAAATAGGAACGCACTAGTGCCAACTTGGCCATGAACGGAGAATATCCCGCGTGTGATTTCATCAACGGTGTCGTTAACAATCGGCAGAAGGTAGAACCGAGTTAACTGCTCAATGCCTGAAGAAGTAGACCTATATGTAAACGGTGGAATGGGAAGCTGCTGGACGATTACTTCTGCAAGGGAACGATAGGTCATGATTATTTAAAAAAGAAGCCTATTTATAAGATTTACTTCTCAAAATCCATGAAAAATTCGTCGAATGCATCTCACTCCATCTAAAGATGAGGGCTTTCTGCTTTTCTCAGTGCAGCCCTACCCGATATAATTCGCTTCCTGATCAACTTTCTTTGCCCCGGCTTTGGTATGAATCATCTCTGCCGCCCACTCCTGGGTTCGCTTCATCAGCTCCTGTTCCATCTGCACAATCTCTTTGGACATCTTTTTCATGTCCAGGCCGAAATGAAAATGGGTTTCCAGGACGCGCAGGATCTCCTTCGCTCCTTTTACTCCCAAATAAAGAGGATGGCCAAATGTTTCTGCCAATAACGCCGCACCTTTCACGCCGCGCCGTTTGCCCAGCCCCAGAAGAATGCCGGTCACGCCGATGATCGGCCCGACGACACCAAAGATTTCTTTTTCTACACCCAGATTTTTTGAAGAATATTCTTTGAGCAGCTTCTGATCATTTGCCGTGCAATAGACCAGCGGTTTTTCGGGGATATTCTGCAGGCCGATGCCGCCGGTGGTAACCATCTCCGAACAGCCGTATTGTTGTAAGATTTGCAGGATCTCCTCACAGAACTGGTAGCAGCTCTCTTCATCGATCGGCTGGATATCGCCGGTAAGCAGGAGCAGGTCGCGTTTTTTTCCTTTCCCGAATTTCTTGTAATATAACTCCAGCTTGGGCATCTCCACCATGTTCTTTTCATTGATAAACACCGAATGGGGAAATTTGTGAGAAAAGAACGAATATAATTTTTCCGCTTTCAACTCATCGATCAAGACATCAACGGCGATCTTGCCGACGTTGCCGATGCCCGGCAGGCCTTCAATGAAAAGGGGATTTTGTAATTTGGGTGTCGTTTTTGCTTCTTTCGTAATAATCCAGGCCATGTGAGTAGGGAAAAGTCTGAAAGTTTATAATCATTTTGTTTGGTTGAATTGTTACTTTATAGTTATTATTTTTTAGAAAGATTTAAGAATTGAACCTCAAAATTATACGTATGATCAACTTACCTTTTGTCTGGGAACTGGATAACAAAGGAATAACTTCGTGCTTAATCGGGACGATGCATCTTTTGCCAGAATGGTCTAACCTTTTCCAACTGGAGACTATTGCTCACGAACTTCTCTCTGGCAAGAAAAATCTTCTTCTGGAAAGCCATTTGGAAGGCAATGATCTGAGAGCGGTATATGATGAAGTAAAGAAACATCGAGTTGAAGATTATTGGCAGGGATTGACCGAAGATGAACGTGTACTTCTGGGAAATCTGGCGGGGAAACCACCAGAACAACTGGCCACACAACCACCAATATTACTGATGTACGATCTCTTTCGGGCCGCAGGACAGAAACTAATTCCGGGCATCGAGGAGATACTTAAATCTGAAGCAGAAAATCATGTCCCCCCAATCTCCTGCAGTGGATTAGAAACCCGTGAAGAAATGATCCGTTATAATCAAGAGATAAATCAAAATCTGCCGGATAGTCTTGCGAGAATTCTGGAGATGGAAAGAAGAGAGCCCGGTTCAGTTCATAGATTCACTTATCTGACATTCTTCAATTATTTTTCGGGGAGTGAAGCCGCCGTTTTGACCAACCATTTTCAAAAGAGTTTACCATCCCATAGCCAACGAAATGATAATATGGTGCAGCGATCTTTGTCCTATCTCGAAGAGCCATCTGTCGTCGCCGTCGGCCTGAGCCACTGTATTGGAGAACACTCACTGGTTGATCTCTACCCAGATCACGGCATTACAATCAGAAGAATCTGAAGTAGGTCAACAACTAAATACGCACGAAAAATAGTTAATCTTTTATACTTCCAGAATACTTCTTACACAAAGAGGATTAGATCAATGAATAAAAAAGCGATTCTCCATCATCCGGCAACGTGGATCGTCATCGCGTTTATTCTAGGCATGGTGGTCATGTACTACGCTGCACAGGGGACAATACCACTAGGGCTTGATGTCTGTGCGGTTAAACCATAAAAAAAGAATGCGAGGGACGTGACTTTCAAGCAGCTCCTAGTTTTCGTGTGGTGGGCTTCAGCCCGCCCATTTCGCCTAGGATACTGGCGTTTGAACACGCGTACCCACTAAGGGACTAGCCCCTCAAGCTAGCGGATTTGACCACTCTCCCACCCTCGCACAAACAGGCAAAACACAATCTTCTTTAAAAGATTAACGCTTTCTTTATGGTCTAATTTATATTAAAAGAGAGTATTTGTTTAGCTGGCGGCGCGGCCACAAAGTGCATCCCAAGATGCTTTATTCCTCCCTTGGTGCGGAAATCTTCCTGTTTACAGCGAGAAGCAGAGAATATATTTGCTGATTTCCGCTCGGATGCACGGCCTGCCGGAAAAGCTAAACAAATACAAAAAGAGAATAATACTCACCATGAACGGTCTCGCCCAGCTAAAAGAACGATTACAAAAACAGCACCTCTCTCCCGATGTCCTTAAAGATCAACATTTCTGTATCGATGAGACTATCTTTCAGACAATCCTCCAAACCGCAGAATTAAAGAAGAATGATGTTGTCGCTGAAATCGGCCCGGGACCGGGAATATTAACAAAAGCAATCGCACAAAAAGTCAAGAAAGTCATTGCCGTCGAGATCGATCGCAGCTTGACGTTTCTCCTGGATGATCTTCCCAAAAATGTTGAACTCGTCTTCGCTAACGCCCTTGCTTATCTCCCCAGAAGAACTGATTTCAATAAACTGATCTCCAACCTCCCCTATCAGATCTGCGAGCCGATATTGCAATATTTAACGAAAGCAAAAAACATTGAACATACGGTCTTAACCGTGCCTAATGCGTTTGCCAGCAAAGTACAAAGACACCCCATCTTTTCCTCGTTCTTCGAAATTACGCTGATCAAAGAAGTCCCAAAAGAGGCATTTTATCCGCAGCCGAAAGTATTGTCAGCGATCATCACCATTTCCCCTCTTGAAGAGCCGACGGACAGCCAATATCTTATTCAGAAACTGCATCTTCAGCGCGATAAAAAATTGCGCAATGGCTTGAGAGATGCATTGATTGATCTGTATAAAAAAAGAGAGAGAACACTCACCAAGAAACAAGCGGCCGCGATCATCAGTTCGGTTCATCTCTCTGAAAAAATGCTGGATACACTCATTGCAAAATTACCATTAGGGGTGTACGAAGAACTCTTACACGACACATTTATCTAAAGAGAACTTTGGAAAATAGTTATTTGGGGGAGAATAGAATCATGCTCAGCGCACCTCTTCTGTGATCAGCGCTTGGTCATCTAACCGAAACAGACAGACTACCTTCTGTCCTTTCAATTCTTTCTCCAACGACCGGCGGACAGCGGCGTATTCATTAGGATCAATTGAATAACGCAGGATAATTGTCCCCGCACCCTGTTTCCGCAACGCCCTCAATAATAACTTCTGTTCAAATGAAACTGTCTCCAATATTTTATACACATGCACAAAAAAAGCATCTTTGACCAGACGAGGAGCAGTAAACACGATATTTTTCCCGCGCTGCAGCAGCGCCGCACCAGTCTTCGCGGAAAGTTCAGCCAATAATCCTGCTTTGACGACAGCCGGATCAACATCAAAAAGATATTGCTGGGGAGCAGGCACTTCCCGTAAGACCGCCCCTTTTTGAGGAACGATCTGCTCTTCCGTCGGCAGTGTCACGGCACTTCTCTCTGATTTTTTCAATCCGCCAAAATAGAGATTCAGCCGATTCAATTTTCCCTGCCAGGAAAGATATTCTCTCTCGCAGGCGAAGGGAATTTCTTGGATCTGGGGGGGGAATTCGATGGCGATCCTGTCCGTTAATTTCCCATACAAGCGCAACAGTTCCGAGATATTTGGCTGAATCGTCGCCGTCGTCCGCTCAGTTTCTTCTGGCAGGCGCGCCGGATCACAGAAAACAATATCGACATTTTTCAATTGCCTGATAACCTGCGGCGACAGCGCATCACCAGCAATAAATGTAATATTCTTCAACCAGAGCACAGCAGCATTCTTCTCTGCTTTTTCTATTTTCTCCGGATCGATATCAATCGCAAAAACATGATCACACTTTTTCGCAAAGGCAAATGTTTGAAAGCCGATGCCGCAGCCCACATCGACGATCGTCTTGCACTGCAAACGCTTCGCTCGATAATCGGCGACAACCTCTGGAGTTGCCCAGCGGATATCTTCTGCGGAATGGTAAAGCTCATCAGCCCGGGAATGTTTCTCTAACGCTTTTTTTGATGCCATCTTATTTCCTTTTGCTTACAAATGTATTCCCTTCAAGATAAAAACGCCAGGGCAATTCTTTTGCCTCACTGATCCCGATCCGCGGACCGGTCTTTATTGCCGGTACAACCGACAAATCATCGTATATTTTTATGTCTTTCCCTAACCGGATTCCACTATGTTGTTTACCGATGGCAAACGCCTGGCAAACTTTTCCCGGCCCGGAGCAAAGATTTGTTTCTGTGGTGGTCTTCCGCCGCCGTTTCATCTCTTCTATTCCCGACAACGGCTCCACCGCCCGGATCAGCACCGCGCCGGCATCATTTTTTTCAGTGGTGAAATTCAAGCAATGATACATCCCGTAGATCAGATAAACGTATACATGGCCCTGCGTTTCATACATGATCCGGCTGCGTTCTGTTTTTGTATACGCATGCGATGCAGGATCGCGTTTGTAGGCTTCTGTTTCCACGATCTTTCCCGAGGTGCCATGAACCACGATCACTTTTCCCAAAAGATCACGGGCAACTTCCACCGTGTCGCGGGCGAAAAATGATAGGGGGAGAGGTTTCATTAAAGAAAAGAAATGCGCAATGTTTAAAAAATCAACGGTAAGAAAAGTGATCAATGCAACACCACCTGCACTTACAGGAGAAGCCGTTTGAACGAATCAAAACCGGCCGGCAGACGATTGAAATGCGCCTTTTTGATGAAAAGAGATCAAAACTTGATCTCGGAGATCACATTCAATTCTCAAAACGAGATAATCTTTCAGAACGGATACAAGTGGAGGTGATCGGCCTTTTGCGCTATCGGACATTTCGTGAGCTAATCCAGGACATCCCGCCGACATTGTACGGCTATCCTCTGGACTTCAATAAAGATATTGCTGCCGAACTGATGCGCACCTATTATTCGGAAGAAGACGAGCAGAAATATGGTGTTCTGGGAATAAAGATAAAATTAATTTAAAACTGATCCTATTAATTGGCTAATATGAAACCCTCTCGCGTTGCTCGGTTACTGCCAAGCTCCGCACTTGCTGTAGAACAAGATCAGCGACGTTCCCCGTAGGGGGCAACCCCCTTGTCGCTTTTGATATTTCTATCGAGAGTGCTCCGCAAAGGGCAGTAACCATAGGGTTTCATATTAGCCCAATTAATCTAAACCCTTTTCATCAATTCAAATACTTTCTCGGCCAGACGTGCCTGGAAAACGGCATCATCCAGGGCATTATGCGGTGTTTTCCGATCGTCTTCTAGTCCGAGATCAGAAAGCCTCGCGGTAATATCTCCGCGCAAGCCGCGATAGAGAACATCGATATTCAGCCCTTTATGACCAAAAGGATTCTCTCGATCAGGCAAGAATTTGGCAAAATACCAGTTGATAAAACTCCCATCAAAAGGTTGGACGTCAGTAACCAGCAAGGGTTTTTTGTCTCTTCTCACCTTTTGTATCCAATCGCCAAAATCCCGCATCGCAGTCAGTGGAAATGTTCCTTTCTCCTCCAGAAGTCCGAGGACAGAGGAGGGGGAAAATCGCCGGTCTAGAGGATTATACATGGGATTAGCTTTGAACGACGCAAGACACTGCAATCCTAAACATCCCACACGCATTGCCTCGATATCAAAATGACTGTTTATTGGCTGTAATTCTCGATAAAATTGCTTTTCACGATCTCCAACAAGGCAAGCGCCAATGGAAAGAAGATTATAGATCCCGGGAACAGCTCCCGATGTTTCAACATCAACGGAGATATACGCATATTCCATCTCCTGAAAAACAAAATGTGACTTTAAAAAAGTTATGGAACTCCTGGCTTAGTGGAAAAAATCGTCCGCCTGGCCAAGAGATTGACCGTGGGAAGCGATTTATGGGAACAGGTGCGAAAATCATCCAGCTTGAATGACTGGTTCTGCGATCTTGAACACGGCTGGTTTTCGCCACGGTCAATGGTCAGGACGACTTTTTCTACAGGGCCGGAACTCCCAAATTGACACTCACAACTCAATCACGATCACACCATCTTCTGTCTCCGGCGCGATGATTATTTCCAGCTTTTCACCTTTCTCATAAAGACGGTCTTCCGGTAACCTTGGCGGTGGAACCGGAAGATACAGTGGCAGACGTTGTTCTTCTTCAGGCTGATCTTTCTGTCTATCGTATAATCTATGACCAAAAAATGTGCCCTCGCCCATTTCCTGTTGAAATAGAATGAATCTTATAATATTTATTTACAATTCACTCAAAAATCACCACACACTCATTCTTCACGCACTGTATTTTCCCAAAGCCGCAGTCGAGCGTTTCTGGACGGCATTCCAACGTACACAACGTCTCGCTGCAATCGGGAGCGAATTGGGCATTGACCACGCCGGCAGCATGGCAGCAGGCGTCGGGAACACAATCGGCATCAAGAGAACAACGCTGCTCTGCGGGAATGGAAGAACAGGAGGAAATGAAAATTAATGAAAAGATGATGAAGATAAAAGATGTGAGTTTCATGTTGGTCTTCCCTATTACCCTGCTTTAAGATTAGGAATAATAAAAATCTCAAAAAGTAATAATAAAAAGCTAAAGATAAGACTAACGATGCTCATTACAAAGCTGGTTTTAGACTCGGTGTTTCGCTTTACGATAGCAGCAACTCCAAGGAAAATTGAAAGAAGAAGAAAAATGGTAACAGAACCAAATGCCACGGTAACTACGACACCAAATGCTATCAGGAGAAAGAAAACTGCAATAGCAATTAATAATGAACACAAACTCCACCAACCCCATTTAGTATTCATATAAATTCCTCTTCATATTCCAATCTCTCATCAATCTCACCACGCAGATTCTCGCTGACCATCCTCTTCACATCAGGCAATTTGTAATTTCCCAGCAGCCACGCTAATTTGACCAAAGCAGTATTTGCCAACATATCTTTTCCGGGGATAACACCCAATTCCAATAAGTCACGCCCTTTGTCATAGACATTCATGTTCACGCCGCCAAATAAACATTGTGTAGTCATGACCACGACACAACCAGAATCAATCAATTTCTGGAGAGCGGGATAGATTTTGCGATGAATTTCACATTCGGGATTAGGCACTTGTCCTGGCGTATGTCCCAAACCAGTACCTTCAATGATCAACCCTTTATATCCCTGATAAAAAGAAAATTGCTCAGGAAACATATTAACATGAATCTTCAACAAGCCAACTTTCTCTTCCATCTTTGGTTTCAATACCAATTCTTTTGTTACTTGGGGATAATTCTTATTCAAAAAGACAATCTTCCGGTCTTTGTAGCCAACACGGGCAAGCGGTCCGGCATTGACTGCTTTAAATGCATCTCTTCTTGAAGAATGAAGTTTGTACGTTTTATTTGCCGGAAGAATAACACAATAATCATCACTTTCTTTCTCATGCATACAGATACCCACGCCGCCAAAATCCGTCTTGCTCACAAATTCTGCCGCACAGATCAGATTCATCGCTGCATCGCTGCTGCCGCGATCAGATGAGCGCTGCGCGCCAACGAGAACAATCGGCACAGGCGTCTTTTCAACAATAAACGAGAGAGCAGCGGCGGCAACAGCGAGATTATCTGTACCCATCCCGATGATAATGCCACGCGAGCCGGCTTTAACGTGTTCTTCAATCTTTTTGGCGATTAACGTGAAGTGTTTAAAGCGTAAATCATCGCTCCACATCTGTGAGATTAATTCCGACTTAATGTTAGCGATTTGTTTTAACTCGGGGAATAATGAGACTAATTCTTCGGGGCCGAAGTCTGACTTTACTCCACCGGTGCGATAATCAACTTTACTGGCAATTGTTCCTCCGGTATGAAGAATAGAGATAATCGGGAGATTTTTTGAGGGGGATATTGGTTTAGAAACAACGGCTTTCGTTTCTTTACTTTTTTCAACAACAATGAGGCTCTTGACATCCTGCTTCTTGAAGCCAAGATTATAGCCTGTATCTAATTTAATCAGAACAACATCTTTCTGGGGAGAAGGCATCAGCATTCCTTGTTCTGTACCTTTCTTTGTGGTTACTTTGACAATGTCGCCGTGTTGAGGCATGAAAAGGAAGAAATGAAGCAGGTTTATATAGATTTTGATAATTTGCCTTTGCCGTGTTCAATCCTTTTCTGTTCCTCAGATTGTTCGAGAAAATTATCTTCGGAAACAATACTTTTACCTAGCTTGTGTTCAATATCTTTTCTGGCGCTTCCGGCAACATCACCACCGTCTTTGGCATCTTTCTTTAGTTCTGGAAACTGCTGGGAATCTCTTTCTGTGGTTAATCTTGTGGTTGTCGCTTCGCCAAGCATTGTCAGAACGAGTTCCATATCATCCATGTGGTCTCGTAAGTTCTCTTTCTTTAAGTTTTTGAAATCCTTGTATTCATTGGGAGTCATACCAAATGTTGCTTTAGAAATCTCAGCTGTTAATATCGCAAACTCTCTTTCGGTTTGAGTCCCACGATTTTTCCATTGATCCGTTAATTCATCCCGAATAGCAATTCCTCTCACACGTTTCTCGATCCAACTATCAGAATAGCCCTTAGCTTTGTATATCTCTTTCATCCGCTGTTGGGCCAATTCTGGATTTTCGATTTCTTGGACACGTTCGTAGCCTACTTTGGCCAGCCAAAGCTTAAATGGTTCTGCTTTCTTGGAAGGGATTGATTGAATTATACGGAAAAGAGCTTCAGTATTAGCACAGTCTGTTTCTCTCATCTTACCATCATCCGCTAAAAGTTTTAATTGTACACAATTTGTGTACAGTTCAATTCCTTGCTCTTCCTCACGCGTTTTGAGCATATTCCAATAATTTCGAGGATTACTACTTTCAGTCAAAGCGCCAACGACGTCAATGACCGAAAAATACCATTCGTCATTATGCCAGATCTTACGAATGTGCTGACCTTCAAAGACGGAGAGTTGTGTAGGTGTTGTTTTCATGAATATCTTAAGAAAGAAGGGGGTATATAAACTTCATCCGCACCTGACCAGTGGGGAGTGGCGCGGCATGGTTTCTTGTTTCTAAAATTTTAGTTTCTAAAAGCTTATATAGATTAGGTTTCGGGAGAACACGATGGCTGTTGATCATGTTGCATTCGTAATATCTTCTCTGGAAAAACCAGAATCTTACCCTCACCCCGTCAAGGAGATTACAAAGATTATTACTGCTGTTTCCGTAGTATTTCTCTCGGGCACATTCGCCTACAAGTTTAACAAGCCGTTAAATCTTGGCTTCCTTGATTTTTCTACGCTGGAAAAACGCAAAGATCAATGTGAAAAAGAAATAGCTTTCAATTCTATTATCTCCCCCCAACTCTACCTCGGCCTCTCCACCATCAATCAAGACGAATCGGGAAAAATCACCATCGATGGCAAAGGCAAGATCATCGAATATGCCGTCAAGATGAAACAGATGGATCCGGAGAGCACGATGAATAATCTCCTCAGAGAAAACAAAATCACTACAGAAAATATTATCCAATTAGCAAAACAAATCCATCAATTCCACCAGAAAGCGCCGGAAGATGACGAGATTAGAACATATGGACAGTTTGAAACCGTTAAATTCAATTGGGATGAGAATTTCCAGCAGACAGAAAAATATAAAGACGTACTCTTGCCGATGAGAACATTCAATATCATCCAACAGAAAATAAATTCATTCCTTGTCAAAAACAAAGAAGTGATTAATCAACGCGTCCAAAAAAACAAGATCAAGCATTGTCACGGTGATTTTCATTCTGGCAATGTTTTTATCGATGATGATAATAAAGATAATGATGAAAGTAATAATCAAAATAAGAACCTGAAGAATCAAAAGAAGATCCATATTTTTGACGGTATCGTCTTCAACAAACGCTTTCCGTGTTCAGATGTCATCGCAGAAGTCGCGTTTATGGCGATGGATTTGGATTATCATCACCAAGAAGAATTCTCTAAAATATTCATTGAGGAATACCAAAAACTCAGCAATGATGGGGATATTCCCCGACTGCTCAATTTTTACAAGTGCTACCGCGCCTATATCCGCGGGAAGATCGCCGGCTTTACCTACGATGACCAAAACCTGAGTACAGAAGAAAAAGAGAGGACAAAACAAACAGCAACAGGCTACTTTCGATTAGCCCACGCCTACGCTGAACTTTTGTGAGGATACTCAGCCTTTCTCTTGAAGATACTGCGCCATTCTCTCTTTCATCTCTTCGCGCACAGCCGGATATTCCGCATTAGTGATCACAGAATCACGTGTAAATCCACCTCCGTTATTCCTGCCGCCGCCGCCCATCTGCTGGCAGAAACCGACAACATCAAAAGAAACATCTTTCCTGCCAAAGATCATATGATTGCGGAACGGCGCGGCAAAGAGACAAAAGACAAGATCGATCTCAGCACCATATTTTTCCTGCAGATAGCGTGGTGCTGGCTTCTGTGACAAGATCGGCGGCGCGAAGGCAAAGAGAACGGTATAGTCCCCGATAGTTTCTCGAACGAGTGAATCTTCTAAGTCGCGGAACGCTTTTTTCCGCTGTTTCTGTGATTCTCCTAACCAGCTTTGCCATGGCTCGGCAAGACTATTATCGTCAAAATAACGGTTATGCTGCAGATCGGCCACTAATCTCCGTAAAAGGTCTTCATCACCCACCGCATTGGCTAACGCGATGATTTCTTCTAATTGATTTCCTGCGGACAGCAGCCGATTCGTCTTTCCCGGCTTTGCATAGTCGTGCGCCTGGGCGATGGCTGCCAGCTGATGGAAATACGGATCGTCTTTTAGGCCGGCATAGCGCAGGCCAAGCAAAGCGGCACAGCGTTGAGAGTGATGAACAACGCTGATTCCCTGCTGTTCAAGATCTTCACGATGCTGATCCGTCGCCGGATGATGATCGATCCAGGTGATGCTTTTCTCTCCGGAAAGCGGATAGACAGTAGCGGCAAGGCCGGAGAGGATGTTGCTTCGGACGAGGGCTTGCTGCGCATTGACATCGGCGACGAGAATCCGCTGCGGCTGTTCTTTTCTCGCCGCTTCGAGGATATTCGGAAATTCCTCGCTAAGAGTATCATAGCGTACGGGAAAGCACTGTGCTGTGTCTATTCCTTGACGGAAACAATACTCTGTGAGAATACTGGCGGCGATAATCCCGTCTGGATCTTCACCGTGATGAATGATAAATGGGCGATTCATTACTCCTCAGCGGGGAGATTTCTTTAAAAATCTATCGTATTATTTTTTGAATCGCCGCATCGATCTCTTCTTCACTATTCGAACGAGATGTTTTTTCTTCTTTGGAGGGGAGTGCCGGCTGAAGAGCGTGTTTTTTTTCCACGACTGTTTCCCTCTTCACTGCTTTGTATTTCACATTCCACATCTTATCCTTGATCTTAGCGGCAATATCGTCAAGATTATATTCCGGTTGTTTGGGCTGCCAGAGCATTCCCTGCAGAACATCCCCCGGAAAGCGCGGCAGGACATGGACACATAACTTCCCCTCTGGATTATCATCGCTGAAACCAGATTTTAAGATAATATTTGTCCCTTGCGCGCCCAAGCCGTCGAATAAGGCTGAGGCCGCAAAGGAAGCAACAAAGAACAGATGTGTGCTGCCCTCTTGCGACAATTTGGCAATATCTTTTTCTTCCATTTTGCTGTATACCTCGATATGCCCCGGAACAGCGCTTTTCTGCGGGAGGACGCAGAGGATTTTCTCATCCTGATAGAGAACCGGAGCTTCTTTCTCGATATGTTGAAGAAAAGAGGGAATTTCTTCCGAACCAGTATGCCACGCTTGCGGATTTTTGGCAAAATAATTCTGCATCAACCCCAATAACTGCCGCTGCACCACATTCACTTTCTCGACTTCCAGGCTCTTCCCCAGTTTGAACAAGAAGTTGAAGAATCCATCTCCTTGATCACGGGGAAAGAAATGTCCCAAAAAGTGCGGATAGGACTGCCCCGCCGCGCCGCCGTTGGCAATGAAAAGATTTACACCGGTTGCGACCATCGCTGATTGGAGCGCTTTGCTGAACTGGGGGACGAGGCCGAAGAAATGAGCAAATTCTTCCGCGGGGATCAACGGCACGATCGGATAATGTTCTTTCAGCGTAAAGACAGTATGGCCTTTCTTTGCCGGATAAATGTCCAAGATACCCGTAGTGATTGAATCTTCAAAGACGATTTTTCCCGGAATTTCTTTGGCGACGATCTTGCAATAGACACATTGTTTCTTCTGCTCAGCCATTTGGGCTTTAAGTTCTGGAGTCAGCTGCATAGCACAGAGAATTCACTTTTGATATAAGAATGTTTTTATAGAATCGATGAAAAACAGATCACATGAAACGTCTTTCCAAATTAACTCTTCCCGAATTAGCGTTGCAGGCAGAATCGATAGATGATTTTGTCGCTCTCGCCGGTCAGGAAGGGCACGTAGTGAAAGATGAAGATACTTTATTGAAGCAGCTGGGCGAAGAATGGGTCAAATATCAACTCAAAAAATTTAAAGAAGATTACAGACATTTTCCTCTCCCAGATCAGCTTCCCCATCTTGAAACGGAGAAAGATGGAATAACGTATACTGTTTTTGGAATAGTACATGGGCCGAAACCATCTCAACCTTATCTGCACATTGTGAAAAATACAGCTCCGGCCTTGGCTGGTTTGTGGGAAGAAGGAATTCGAGAACGATTCAAGTACTCATCAGGTATCTCAATTCCAGATCATCATGCCGGTAAGTGGAAAGAATACGAAGCGGTCCAAAAATTTATTGCACGTGGCGTTGCCAACAGCTTATTGTTGCCATGTGCACTCTTGCTCTCCCCGTTTGGAAAATCTGCAAAAGAAATACAGAAAACAGAAAGTGAAGAAGAGAAACAGGAATTGACCCAGCATGAAGCGACTTCTTTTTTTCAGACATTCCCCGAACAGAATTTCAATTTTCCTCTCCATTTAAGTCTGGAACTTGCCGAAAGAACACGGCCAGCGCATTACACCACCGTCCAGCGGCGCTCAGCCTATATGGCCGAATTTCTTCGAACGTGGGATAACCGTGCTCCATCTAAGACAATAACCGCGGGAGCAGGTCATGTGACTGAAATCATCCATTTTCTGGAGAAAGGAACAAAAGATTCGCAAATTGTTGACCTTGCACAAAAGGATGCGGAATTATTAAACAACGACCCGCGGGAATTTCATCATTTTTATCAGAGAGTTTGGAGAAGAGAGGGTATTGCTAATACTTCTGCTTTTCTTTTTGGATTAGCAGCACCTTACTTTTCAATAGGTTTTTTCTTGTTTTAAGAAAAACGTATTTATTTCACTGGCGGCGAGGCC
The DNA here is from genome assembly GCA_016203205.1 of Candidatus Woesearchaeota archaeon. Classification (GTDB taxonomy): domain Archaea; phylum Nanobdellota; class Nanobdellia; order Woesearchaeales; family GW2011-AR9; genus JACOZP01. The sequence goes on along the minus strand of JACQNE010000004.1, from coordinate 22,342 downwards.
AAGATCTTGATCTATAGAAAATAAAAATTACCTCCCGCTTAAGATCGAGGCGCCTTTTTCACTGAGAGAATATTTTATTGTGATTGTATAATTGCTAGAACCATAATCAAAATCTGTTTCAAAGCGTTTATATTTGTCTGCTTCTGACAATGGAAAAGGAAGTCTGGATTCAGCATTACGCAATGCATCTTCTCGGTTTGGAGCAGAACCTTCTACCTCATAATCAAAGCTCTTACCGAATATTATTTCCAATAATGACAGTGACATTTTATCCTCCAAAAACATCCTATCTTCTCTTGCTCTTCTCAACATTCTTGCCTAACTTCAGCTTCTTGATCAATTCTTTATAACGATTTCTGATCGTCACTTCTGTCACGCCGGCAACATCAGCAACTTCCCGCTGGGTGCGTTTCTCACCGTGAATTAACGAAGAAACATACAGTGCAGCAGCTGCGATGCCCGTTGGGCCACGGCCCGAAGTCAATTCAATATCACGCGCCATTTCCAGGATTTCGACGGCTTTAGATTGTGATTCCGGGCTTAATTTCAACGCCGAAGCGAAACGCGGGATATAATCGGCGGGATTGCTCGGTTTGATGCTGATCCCCAACTCGCGGGTTACAAAGCGATACGTTCGGCCAATCTCTTTTTTCTCGATGCCTGAAGCTTCACCCATCTCATCCAAGGTCCGGGGGATTTCATGCCGACGGCACGCGGCGTACAAAGCGCCAGCGATAACTGATTCCATCGATCTGCCCCGCACCAATCCTTTTTGCACAGCCTGCCGATAGATCGTTGCCGCTTCTTCTTCCACCGAACGCGGCAGGCGTAAGAAGGAGCTGACCCGTTTCAATTCGGCAAGCGCAACTTTAAGATTACGTTCGATCGCCGTGCTGATCCGGATATTCCATTTACGCAGGCGAAAGAAGCGGTCGCGTTCTTTATCTGAACTTAATTTATAAAAATCGGAGGTTGTTCCTACTTCTGTTCCTAAACCCTGATCAAACTGAGTCTGGGATGTCGGCGCTCCTGTCCGGCGCTTGCTGGCGCCGCCATCTTCTTCAAAATCACGCCATTCCTGCGAGAAATCAACCATGCGGTCTTCGATGACCAAGCCGCAGTCGCGGCAGATTGTCTCCCCTTTTTCCACATCGCGAAAAATATTCTTGCTCGTGCATTCCGGACATTCTTTCAATGTTTTTCTCATCATTGTCTGTACCAAAGAATCCACCACCAAAGAGTTAAGTTTAAATAGTAATTTCCGTAATTATTTATAAATCTTTTGGAAAATCCGCATTTCATCCAAAAACGGCCGGCCGCCAGCAACCCAAACTGTCCAGAAACCTTTATATAGCTACAATATTTAACAGTTCCCAGATGTTAGCAAAAAGAGGTCAGTTGGGATTTATTGAATTCAAATATTTTATAGTAGGGCTCATTATCGGGATCGTCATCGGTCTTGTTCTGATTTATTTGGGATCAAAAGGAATTATTCCGTTTAGCATCCCTTTTGCCTGTCCGGCGGTGAAACCGGTATGAAAAAAGGACAGCTGGGCATCATTGAATTTAAGTATTTCATCGTTGGCTTGTTTATCGGGCTGATTGCGATAATCATTGTCGTGGGATTGGGCTCTTCTGGCGTGATTCCGTTTAAGGTTCCGTTGGTTTGTGGATAGACAATTAAGTCGCTCCAATCTTCATTATCCCCTTTCTCCCATATATATCTGCCATCATCGAAAAGGTTATAAGAGCAGTCGATGAAGTAGCACCCATATCTTTGAGGTGGAATTATGGATGTTGAACGAATTCAAAAAATAAATAGTCTTGCTGTAGAATTGATGAAAAAAGGTCTGGCTACCGACCGGGAAAATGCCGTCGTCCAAGCTGAACAAATTTATCGTAATACCGACACGGAAAGTTATACTTCTCTTCGGGAAACACTGAAAGAAGTCAGAGCCGATGCCGCTCCCAAAAAAGAACAAGAATCAACAGTAGATCTTTCTCAGGAACAGATTAAAGATATATTGGAGAAAAACACAAAGTTTCTCGTGTCCACGATCAAAGATTTCCAGGAAAAGATGGGAGGCATGGAAAAAGAATTAGAGGCGCTGAAAACAAAACTGCGTTATCAGAGCATCCCCACTGCCAAGGAGATCATTGTCGAAGCGCCGCAAGCCCGTCCCAAGCCGGCCGAGACAGGGAAAGCAAATGGTGGCATGCAGCATCCCCGTTCGGGGAATTACAACGAACAGGATGTCTCTATCGAGAAGTTCTTCTATATGGGAAGCAAGTGAGAGAATTACCCATAATAGATTTATTCCAAAGAAAGAATGTGTTTACATAAAAGCAGGATTTTCTCGGAGACACATACTTTGCATACTTGTTGCTTCAATGTCAATTGCCGTTGATATTTTATAGAAGATGTCATCTGTTTTTTCAACATGCACTAATGAATACCCTTTATAATCTGAGCTATCCTCCAATACTTTATTCATTGTAGTGCAGGCTAAATCTACTGCTTCAGAAGAAGACATATGAGGATGGTAATGACTTTCCACGAATGGACTAACTATCTCTGCACCAGAACCACTAATGGCATAAGGGGGATTAACTAATACTTTCCCTTCTTTGATATGAAGTAAATCCAGGCCAATTCCTGGAGACATTCGTACAGCTTGATAAGTTAAAAATCGTTCTGAAGTATGAACAAATGCTCGAGTGACATGCAAATCATCTAATAAAAAATAGGCTTTATGTTCGTCATCTGACAACTCCCAAATTGCTCTTCCTCGTTTGATATTCTTCATTTCTGTTTGCAATTGAAAACAATCCTTATCCAGTAAATGATCCACTGTTAAATGTCCTAATCGAGTAAAATCACGAGAGATATGGGCTAAAAATCTATCGATAGAACCACCATAAGTCATGTCAAGACCAGCGAATCCAAGATATAGTCCATTGCCGCTAAAAGATGAGTCTTGTTCTTGATTGATAGCAAAATGTATTTTATTTTCTAATAAAGGTAATTTTTCTGGATAATAAATCGTTAAACAATCTGCAGCAAGGAGTACTCCATCAGTAAATCGTAAGCTCAAGAGTAAAGTCATTTTTCAAAATCTTCTTTTCGTCTCAACCGGGCTCAGGATCCCAATGGCTTTCTTTCCACTATAAGCAGTTATTTCTTCTGATGCGTTACCTTGTCTCTGTAAAAAAACTGCATATGCCGCACATACTAAAGATTTTTGTATTCCTAGATCAACCCCCACCAATTCTGAGGGCAGAGCAAGATCATTTACATCATATAAAGTTATACCTTGTGGCTCCTGCAGAGCAGCAAACCCGGACCACCTATTGTTCTGGTAAAAATCAGTAAAAGAAGTTGTTGATAGGTACGATACATTACGCATTATATTCACTACTTCTTCTTTCCATTCACAATCAGGAATCAAATTTCCATTAATTAATGTCCGGGAAAAACCTTTAAAAAACAAATAATGAGACAACGCAGATCTCTTCCCTAAATCAGAACTAAATCCACCATAAAGCGGACTAAAATCCCGATCGTCAATGGAAACCAATCTCACTGATTTCACTTCATCGCCGATCAGAAAATAGGGGGTTTTAATAGCTGCGTAGTCAGAAGATTCTAAGTTTAATTGTAATACTGGGCAGAGATCAGGTAAATTTGCCAAAACTGAACATGAAACAGTTGTATGCGAGGCACCAATTGCATCACGTTCTCCACTGCCATGTGTACCTGTCGTAAAATTAAATGGAAGATGGGCATTAAAAACAAAAGGTTCAGGAGGGGCTAAAGGGAATCGTGATTTTACATAACTCTCCCAATCGTGTCTATTCAAATTAAAGTAAATCTCTCGCCTGACCATGCTTATGATGTCATCTTGAGCTTGAGGTTCTAATACAATCTGAACGGCATTAACATCGGGAACGAAGTGATGTATTGCTGTATGCAAAACGGTATTAAGCTCAACAGCAATTCTGCGCGCCTGCTCAAGATTATCCCGGTCTTTAGCTGACCAGGTTTTAGGTAAATCTCTCAATTCATTTATTTTTCGTTCAAGTTCTGAATTTGTCTGTGTAAGATCCATTGCCGCAGAGATATTTTATATTTTATTGTTGTAATTTTATTGGTGTATTTTTTGAAAAACCCCATTTTGTTTATTAATCTTCCTATTTTTATCACTCCAAAGAAGTATTAACCTGCCGCCCCCAGCCCCCAAAACACCACAACATTTAAATAGAAACTCCAAAATAGACCAAACCGGAATACTACTTCAGAATAGGTACAATACTATGGCTTCATTCAACCCCGTATTCAGGCATCTGACCATCACTTTATTGTTAATACTAATCACTACAATCGGCGCGGCAGCAGCCGTTCAGATCACCGATGAAAAAGTCAGCATCGAAGTTGATTATAACCAGTTTACGGAAGAATCACAGAAGCAGATTGATGTGAACGGCAAGGTAAATCTTGCTAATGATGGAACTGAAAGCACACAGGTCAGCATCGAATTGAGCAATCTTCCGACCGATTATCAAGCTGGAGAAGTGACGGCGACGCTTGCCGCAGGAGAAACAAAAACGATCTCATTTACGGTTAAAGTGCCGCATAAGAAAGGTTCCGGCGAGTCGCCGATCGGCACGCTGACCGTCAAAGATGCGCTGACGAAACAAGTATTAGCCAGCAAAACGCTCACGCAAAATACCAAATCCATGCTCATCCTTTCTGAACTAAAAGTGGAATATACAGATAAGAACGGAAAAATCCAGACCCAGCAATTTGCTACCGAAAAAAACGCAGAATTAACGCTGGATAATAGCCTTAAACCTGGTTCGGAAGTGAAGATGACCTTTGACATCGAAAATCTCTTTGACCGCGATTATGATCAGGATGATGCCGAATTAGTTGATCTCGAATTGGAGATTGAACCAGATGATTTAGATCTTTTTGTTGACCGGGAGTTTGATGAGATTTATACTTTTGATGACCTCGATGCCCAAAAGAAAGACAGCAAGGTCATCACCTTCACGATCGACGATGAAGTTGATCCTGACGAATTTGTTTTTGAGATTACGTTGAGTGCTGAAGACGGAAAGAATCTTCTCCACGAAGTTAAGAAAGAACTGACTTTTTCCGTAGAAAGAATTCGGGATGATGTGCGGATAACGACGGCGGAAATAACACCGGCAACAGCAGCGTGCGAACAGAGCGCGAGTGTACACCTCATCATCAAGAATTTTGGGACAAATGATCAGGAAAATGTTGGCTTGATCATTTTCAACCAAAAATTGGGAGTAAAAGAAAACATCCCGGACATTTCTCTTCCTCGTAGCAGCAAAAGCGGCAATAGCTATGATTTTACCACTTCGTTCCTCATCCCCAAGGATCTGCCGCCGGGCGCATACCCCTTGGATGTCACTTTGCTGATCAGAAAAAATCAAGACAGTGATCGGCAGATTATCCCGTTCAAATTAGAGAAATGTACTCTCCCCGAACCAGTTTCTGCAGAAAATAAAGCTGAAGAAAATGAGCCGGCAAAAACTCTCGACAAGACTGTAGTTTCTGCGGCCGAAAAAGGATTAGGTTTAGCGACTGGTGGAACGGCAGGGGGAGATAAGGTGGGAGATAAAGCTTCCACTTCGTCTGCAAAAACAGCGCTTGTTGTCCAGACCGTGGAAGATCCTTATACTAACGATGACATCGCTGCTGCCTTGCTGATTACCGGCATGGTCATCATTCTTGCGTTTATCACCTGGATGCTTGTCCTTCTTTTTCGCGGCGTGGAACAACGCACAAAAGAGGAAGAGACAGAAAATGAAAAATTCAATAACGAAGAGAAACAAAAAAAACCAGAAAAAGCAGTAGTAGACCAAAAATCAGACAAAAAATCAATCAATAAAAACAAACTAGCGAGGGAAGAACCATGAAAAAACAAACCATACTGAGCGTTGTGCTCGTTGTTCTGCTGATCCTGGCAACGGCAGCGATTGCCCTAGCCAACGGCGACGGACTCACGCAGACCAGCGTTTCGCTTAACGGGAAGGATATCTCCACGACAGAGAACGTTACCCTAAAACCATTAGATACATTAGAAGTCTCATTCAAAGTAAAAAATACGCTGAATGAAAAAGTGATCAAGATCACGAACTTTGTCCTTGATGAAAATGGGGATGGAGACGGATACGAATTCTCGATTGCTGAAAAAACAGAATTCCATCTTGACGCCGGACAGGAAAGCCAGGTTCAGAAAATCACGACCACCCTTCCTGCCGATCTCCCCGAAGGGAAATATACCCTCCTGCTGGCCACCGAAGGGCAAACTCTTGATGATTTGCCGCTCCGTACAGCAACCGAATTCAATTTCACCGTAAAGAAAGAAAAAGCAGAAATCGTTGTGAAATTGGAGCCGCTTCCCGCAGAGAAAAAGACGCTCACCTGTTTCACATCCGCAACATTGACCGCGACGATCACCAATACCGGCAAAGTTGCCGAAGATGATGTCGTGATGAAAGTAATGGATGGATCTGTAGAATTGTATAATTCTGCCAAAATGGGCGTGGATCTTACCCTTGAACCGGGAGAAAGCAAAACACTCGCTTTGCCCGTTACGATCACCACAGAAGGACAGCACGCGCTGAGCGTAGAAACGGGATTTAACTACATCAACAATATCCCCGGCAGTACGGCGAATACTGAATCAGTAACTCTTACCAAGCAAGCCTGCCTCAGCGGCACGGTCATACCCACTGAAACTGACTTTAAGATCCTTGATGGAAAAACTGTTTCTTTCGGTGTTACGGCCAACGAAGGGAATTACGATAATTCCGTCGTCTGGACCGTCGATGGAACACAAAAAGGCACGGGTAAAAATTTCAATTACAAGTTCAGCAAAGCGGGAACATTCACCGTCAAAGCAACACTTGACCAGGAAGCAAAAACGTGGAAAGTGACCGTTGCCGATAAGCCGCTGGATCTCGCTGCGTTTGGCTGGACCCAGAGCCAGATCGATCAGCTGAGCAACCCAGCCAGTGTCAAAGATCTCGTGTTAAGCACTGCCGCGGGAACATTGACGTTCAGCCAGGTCGTTGATTTGAGCAATACCCTTTATCTTGACGAAGTTGTCAAGATCGGCAGCAATTTCGTCGCTTTGGATAGCGTGAAAGCGCCGGGATTGAACAAGCCAGCGACAGTTTTCTTGAAAAATGTTGACGGAAAAGCGCCCGTCAAATTGTACAAATATGACGGCTTCGCCGACGCAACGATCGTTAATCAGGCTGTGCTCTGTCCAGAGACCAGCTGTACACCGGCAAGCCCGCAGCCCGCCAGCGGATTCACTTTTTCCGTAGCCGGCTTCTCCACGTACGTTGCCATGCAGCAGAAAACGGCAGAATTAGCCGTACCGAGCGAGATCGTCCTTGACGACAACAAGACAGCAACCACGCTGAGTACGTCATTTCCCATCCAGAATCTGGGAACGACAGAAAGCGTGAAGAGCATCGTCTTTGAACTCAGCGGTTTTGCCAGCACGGCAAATGCCAAATTGTTGAACGCTCCGGCAGAACTTGCTCCAGAAGAGAGCAAGACCGTCACGCTGCAGATTGATTCCAGCAAGAATAGCAACTCCGGCAAGAAGCTGGTTGGAACGATCAAAGTTTCCAGCGATAAAGGCGCAAAATCAATTCCCGTGTACATCAATTCCAAGAGTTTCCTGACCATTGATACGATCAAGATCAATGACAAGACGACCGGAAAGTTCTCTTTAGTTGATGAAAACACGGTGGAAGTAGTTGTAAAGAATGATTACAGCGAAACGATGGATGATGTCTATGTCAATGTCCAGATCCTCAATGTTGACGGGGATGACCTTGAAGAAGAATCAGACACGTTCAAGTTAAGCAGCGGCGGAGATGACGACAAAGTCAAAGTGACCTTTGATCTCCGCGATGAAAACGTTGATAAAAAGCAATATACGCTTTTGGTTACCGTCCATGGAAAAGCCAATGATAATACTGTCCATGAGACAACCGCAACCGTTATCGTCGATGTAGATGTGAAAAGCCACGACATCATCGTCAAGCAGGCGGCTCTGCTTAGCGGAAATGCTTTCTGCAGCCAGCAGTATGAAACACTTGATGTCGCGATCAAGAATCTCGGCAGCAATGACGAGGATAATGTTGAAATCCGCGTCAAGAACAGCGCTTTGAAGCTGGATCTGTCCAAGAAAAACATCAAGCTGGACAAGTTCAGTGATTCCGACAGCGAATACAAGACGACATTTACGATCGATCTTCAAAAAGCTGCACCGGGAAGCTATCCTTTGACGATTGAAGTTCTGCGGGACGGGGTCTTGCAGACGACATCGACCGTGACGCTGAACATCCAGAACTGCGGCGTAACGGGAGCAGCCGTTCTCGGCGGCAGTGGAGAGACGGGGCAGGATGCGCTGGCCAAACAGCTGCAAGAGCAGTTGAATGCAAAGCTGGCCCTGAACCAGCCGCAGGTCAATAGTTCCCTGCGCGACAGCAGCAATTACACCCTGCTTCTTGGCGGGATGGTTGTACTTATCTTTGTCGCTTTGGTCTTGGCCATGGCTTTGATCTGGAGGAAGAGATAAACGCTGTTTATTTTTTTTCTATTTTTTTTTCTTCTTTAAACAACGTTTTTGATCTGCTCTGAAAATGGAATTGACATCTCAGATAACCCAAGAATGGAACGACAGGTATAGGGTACACGAAATCAGATTTTTCCCTAAAACTGGTTTCCCCGAACGATCAGACCGATTTCAGGCAGACCGATTTCAGGTTGTAAGTCAGCCGGTTGGAAATGTTGGAGACGAACAACAAGGAAGAACACGAGGGGATCAAAGATCAATGGTAGAAGTTCCATATCATTCAGCAATGGTGCAATTCCATGATGGAATAGAACCGCTGTTGATCATCCACAGGAGAATACGAAAAGGCCGTGAGACGAGTGTATCTGGATTGAGAGATTATCAAAGAGAAGAAGTGGTGAGATCTGAATTTGAACTCCCAACAGGATATCGGATCATTGGTCTGGAAGACATTGCCGAGTAAGAAGTGAAAGATGACTACCACACAATACACCGTTGAATTTTGGGGAAAGAATATTGTTGAGAAGCATACCCATTACGAAGCCTATCTTTCTATCGGGCCGGAAAGAGCAACGCTCATCATGAGAGGAGACGTCGCTGATGCTTTTGAAGAAAGATATGGCTTGGCGATTACCCAAGCGGAACGATTGACGGTAACTGCCAACTTTCTCAGAAATGAACAGAGGGTCGAAGAATGCCAAGACCCGTTCAAAGCCGGCGATTATCTTTTTGGAACTATCGCGTCAATCGATGATATCATCTATGAACCGAGAAGAGAAAAAGATTAGCGGCAGATTAGTGGCAGATTAACAGCAATACCTAATTAGTTCCAGTTAGTTTTGGCAAGTTCTCCGGTTAGCTTCTCGATACCATTCCACATCTTTTCCAGCTTCTGATTGATCAATCCAACTAACCAATCTTTATCTCCTGAAAACAACAATTCCTCTCCATTGTATAATGGCATCTCTATCAGTTCACTGCCACGGATTTCAACGATGATCTTATTGCTTGCGCTCAAGAGACAGCTCTTCTTATACAGATGTCGTACTTTCTCCAAGAGCAGATTTGCAGCAGCGAGATCACGGCAGGCAAGATGCAGGATCACCCCTTCCAGACGCAGCCAGACTAAACCGCTGTGGGTGTTTATCTTTAAAAAATCAAGATCGATCAAATCATGGCTCATCTTGAGCCATTCAATCTCATTTTTCTTCCCGGAACCACGCCAGAGATAAACCCGGCCAGAGCAGGAAGATGTCGTGTAATACTCTGGGAGAGCGTTAAAGGCAGCCAAAAGTGGCTTTATTTTCTGGTCAATCTCCCCTTTTTTACTCTTGTCAATCTTTACCAAATAGGTCTTCTTTTCATTCTCGAATGTCATGATTTACTATTTGGAGAGAACATTTTAAAAATATTGCCTAAAATCAGGTGTTGATGAGAAAGATAGAAAGAGTCCTCCTGCACCACAAAAGTAAGAAGCTGTTCCTGGTCAAAGACCTCGCCGATAACTTTCATACCCCTTTTGGCACTCTTTCCAAAGCCGATCTGCAGAGCAGCAAAGAAAAGATCAAGAGCGATAAGGGAGAACTCTTTACAGTTTTACAACCCTCGTTCTCCGATCTGTATCACCAACTCCAGCGCGGTCCGCAGGTCATGATCCAGAAAGATATTGGCCTGATCCTAGCAAAAACAGGGGTGAATCAAGAGTCACGCGTCGTTGATGCCGGCGGCGGCAGTGGTTCTCTTTGTCTCTCGCTGGCCAACGTCTGCAAAGAAATCTCTGTCTATGAAATCAATCCCGAGCATTATGATATTGTGCAAAAAAATATCAACATGATGGGATTCACGAACATCACGCTCAAACAAGAGAATGTCTATAAGGGAATTTCAGAGACAGATATCGATCTTGTCACGTTTGACCTGCCCGAACCCTGGCTGGCCCTGGAACACGGGGAAAAAGCCTTGAAAACGGGGGGATGGCTTGTTGTCTACCTCCCCAATCTGCTGCAAGTAAAAGAATTCATTGAAGCGACAAAGAAGACAAAGATCTATGTTCTGGAGACTTTGGAATTAATTGAACGCAAATGGAAGATCGAAGACAGGATCATGCGTCCGGAGTTTGAGATGCTGGGGCATACGGGCTTTCTGACGTTTGCAAGGAAGTTGTGAGAGGGGTTATCACTCACTTTTGGGATTGTGACTTTTCGAAGTGAAAGTTTTTAAATAACGCCACTCAAAAGAGATCTTAACAAATAATTTGCAGGATTAAAGACAATCCATACACAAGCCATATGTTTAACCATCAATTTACAAGCGCCATCAGCATCGTCTATACAGTGGTGTCCATCCCGGATGATACGGATGATGGACCAGATACCATCGTAAGACTCTATGCCCGGGAAAGACAGCGCGGAAGGGTGACCAGCATGATTAATGGAATTACCATCCCCGGCTGCTTAACACAAAATCAAGATAAATACTTTTTTACGTTTGACCCAGAACAAGTTTTTTTTTACGGAGACGGAAAAAAATTTCGGGAGAATTATCACGGAAATCCACCTTTGGAGATCTCTGATTTTCTCGATTCTCGCTACGATCCGATCAGTGCAATGGTATCTGTGCGCGGGGAAGGCCGATACTTGGTGCCGCTGGCAAAGATGCAATTGGCCGAAAGCAGGAAATCATTGATCCGGCGCTGTAGTGGTGATCTTGAACAGAGGATTACTGATTTAGCGGCCCAGATGGAGGATCTTCCGATCAGAGGTGATTCACCGCGAGAATCGTCACAAAAAGCGCTTAATGTTTTACCCAATTATCTGTTACGCAGAGCAACGGCAAAGGGCAGTTTCAGTTATTTTAAAAGTCGGGAATTAACGGCGAGATCGCAAACTGAAAGTACGAAGTAACATTATCATTCTAAAACAATAATCATTAAATAATATCCTCTTCATTCTTAGAAGCATGCACATCCGCATCAAACGCATTGATAAGTCTCTCCCCTTGCCGGAATATAAGACGAAAGGCGCAGCGGCTTTTGATGTCTATGCCCGAGTGACGCTGGCCATCAAAGCGAAAGAAGTCGCTTATATCCCCTTAAACATCTGTCTCAACATTCCTCCGGGGACTTTTGTCTTATTGGCAAATAGAAGTTCCACCCATAAGTTAGGAATTACCTCCGTCAACGGCATCGGAATTGGGGATAGTGATTTTTGTGGAGATAACGACGAGTACCATTTCGCGGCATTAAATTACACCGACAAAGAAGTAACAATCGAACGCGGCACAAGAATTGCCCAGATGCTAATCATGAATCATCATATAGTTAATTTTGAAGAAGTGGAGGTAATGGGCAACCAAGACCGCAGTGGATTTGGCAGCACAGGACTGAAATAAATCTACTGTCTGTTCCGGTTAATATTGTGGAGGACCTGCCGATCTCTTCCTTAACACCAGCCACAGGCCAATCATTCCCAAAAGTATCACGACAATCCCCGCATAAACCCACAGCGAAAGGCCGGCTTGTTCCGAAACATCTTCTTTTACCGACGGCAGGGTCGATTTTGGCAGACCAGCAGTTGCTCCCGCCGCTTTCAACGGCAAACTTCCCCCCAAACCAACAACACAGGTCTGCAATTCTGCCGGTTCAGAATACCCCGCAACAGAAGAAACAGTTCCTGCCGCAAACTCACTGTCACAGTCATCGATTTGCTCACAAGCTCGTGTCTGCTGCCCGCCGACACAAGCGCTCCAGTCAGTGCAATCCCATTGATAAGAACATTCCAAGACATCCGCCGCTGTTTTCTGGACCATGCCGGCACCGCAGCCCTGCGTTTCCGACTTCTTCAATTTGTCAGGATCACATTGGTTGGCATCGGTACAACTCCGCGCCTGTTTCCCCGCACTGCAGACGCTCCATTCGCTGCATTTCCAATCAGCGACACATCCCGGCTTCTCCACCGGAGAAGTTGCGACATTCAGATCTAATATCGTAACCTCGCCCGCTTTATACACAGAAGTGAGCGGTAACTTAACGGTATCAAGATAAAACTGGATCGTTGCCCCGGCACTTGCCTGAACACGTAAAATATTATCTGCATCTTTTCCATACGAACCAGAACAGGTTTTTTCACCACAGGATTCTTTTTTGATCACTGCTGAAAAAGAATTAGTTCCGACTTTAGCAACGACCGTAACTGGATCTTTTGCCGTCTTATCCCAATGTACTGCACCATAAAATTGATGATTCTCCAGCGAAGGCGGCGCTTCTTGGGCAAGAAGAGAAAAAGCGGAGATAACAAGTGCACAGATAACCATCAAAGATAATGCTGATCTCTTCATTGTAATTTCCTCATTGTACCCTCACCCAATAGGCTCGGCCTGGTTCTAATTCGCTAACGGGAGTGCTCGTATCCGCCCCTTGTCCGGTCAGGGAATAGAGAGCGGAGATAGCTGTATAGGGCGGGAGGGAGGTTTCTAATTTTTCTACAGCAACCGATTCATAACCGCTGATCCCGATCAGGTTCCAGCCTTTATTCAGCACCGGAAGAGAAAAGAGCGGTGTGGAATCGGGAGGAAGTATGTTCTTGCTGGATTTACATTGCACCGTGAAACTTAAATCTCCCGATGCAGTCTTGCGTTGGAGAAAATAACCTTTATTTGATTGCAGTTCTTTGAAATTAGAGGGAACATCTTTCTTCCATTGCTTAATTCCACCACCATAAGAGGAAATGATGTCAATCTTCGCTTTGAGATCATCTGAAATAGTCCCATCGACAAGCTCTAGTTTGCCGCAGGGCAGGGAAAAAGGCTGGGGATCTGTCGTTTCAACAAAAGTATAAGTGACCGCGATCGTGTTGGCATCAAGCTGCTTCACGGAAACAGCAGGAAGATTAGTTTTATCCAAATCGTATAAGATGCCGCCGACACTTAAGACATATCTCTTAACTGTCTGCTGATCGCCGACCTTTCCCACGACAACAAAAGGGTAGGCTCCATCCTGTTCTTGACTCCAATCTAGTGTTGCTAGTGTTGCTTTAGTTGATGGAGCACCTTCTTCGGGTATCTCCACCGGCATCTCCGTTGGCATCGTCACCACAAACACGCCCTCATCCAATGGCGTACCATCTGCCCACTGCGCCGTCAAGGTCGGCGCGGCACTGCTCGTCGCATTAAACACAAAATGCGCTTTGCCATCCGTTAATGACAAGAATGGTGAAGAGACTACTTTCTCAGCACTATCAAAGACGGTGATCTTGACTGCTTCAGGGGAGATGTAATTCAGATTCGCAATTTTGAGGTAGGGCGCAGCGTAGCTGATCAACAAATCCGGATGTTCATCGCCGGGAAGATAAATCTCCTTGCCCGAGGAGAGATCGTTCAACAGCTCTTGCGCCAAAATGGTCTTGGTTGAATCTTTCAAGACATAACTGGAACTGAAGCTCGGGTAACTGCTCTCGTCATCATTGACAGTTAAATCTAAAGAATATTCTGCGCTCGATTTAGCATCAGAACGAGTTACCTTGATTTGGATTGTCGGAACATTTTCAATATTGATCTCTTCGGAAGCTTGGAGGTCAAGATCAACGGCAGTGGGCAGGGGAGCTTCCACTGCTTTCCCGACAGAGGCAAACTGATACCACAATCCGCCCAAAACAATCAGGATCAAGATGCCGATCACCACAGCCAGCCTGACGGAAAGGCCTTTCGACAACGAAGAATTTCTCCTCTTAACCGAAGAATTATTGACAGAAGAATCATTCTGTTTTTTATTTGTTGTTGCCCGCGAGGTTATCTGTTTCATGTTGACACCGTGATTATATTTTTCTGGAGATCGACAACTGTAACTTTAATCGTTTGACTGTTAGGGAGCAGAACTGCCCTGGTCACACCTTCCGGCAGAGATGCCTTAAAGATGACATTGTTTTCTACCGAAAACACGACATCTGCCAAGACCTTTCCGGACGTTACTTTGACTACGTAGGCAAATGACTTCTCACCTGCCGGCTCGAAGAAGGTCTCAATATCTTTCACTTCAACAGGGACAGATGACGCTAATTTGAACGTCGTCGGAGTGATCGTGTAGATAACATCGCCAGTTAGCTCAATGATCTCCTTTTCTACTCTCAATAGATTTGTGGTGGAAGTGACAATCTTGTCTTTCTTGTCTTTTTTCACTTCACTGTGAGTACAAATGATATAGCCAGTACTACTCATTTTTTCAACATCTACTGTAAAAAGGTTGCCAGCGCAATACCCCGCACTAGAGAGAGAAATAAACCCATTAGAACCAAATTCATACCATTTATCATTCCATTTCAGACCAAGACCCATTTTTTCGGGAGGAAGTGAGAAGAATTGGTCGTTAGTAACTGTTGCGCCGCCTTTAGACGCGGAAAAGTCTACATATTTTTCCAGAATAACCGATTTCTGTTTAAGTTCAGAATCATAGTTGGAATAATAAATCAAAACATTATTCTCCGTCAGAAATTCTTTTCCTTTTATGGTCTTATAAAAATCCCCATTTTTACAGAGTCGTACGCGGTCAAAAACTGTGAGAAACACCCCTTTATCACAGATTTCATAGGTGTCACCAGCGACATTCACGATCTTTCCCGGAACCAAGGTATATTTATAATCCACCGCCGGATCAAATGATTCTGTAACAGCTTCTTTAGCGATTTCTTGTGCCCCTTTCTTGGTAAAAGTCATCTTTGTGACAGCTTGATCGACGCTGACCATGATCGTTCCCTGTGGAACAGCAAATGACGCCTGCAGTTCATCAACTGTGGGAGTGATTTTCTGCGTTCCGTCTAATGATGCCAGTTGCAGCTGTTCAAATTCATAGAATGATTTTTGTTCTGGCGTTGCGCCAGCGTAACTTAATACATAATATCCGTTGCCCAATCCCAACGCGATCTCTTTTCCTTTTCCCATGAACATATCCAAGAATTGATCATCAAACGCCTGGCTGTCGGCAGCCTTGTCCGTCAGATTAAAATAATGAAAGACACGTGCGGTTTTGATCAATTCCCCTTCTTTAAGTTCAGCGCCATAATAATAGAGAAGTGTCCTGCCGTTGATCAACGGCTTCTGGAACGGCAAGGCCAATTGCGCCTGGCCTGTGGCATCGCCTTTCACTTTAAACAATGGCTTGAAACCCAGGACATCCGGATTTGCGCTGGTTGTATCCTGACCAAGGATGCCATAATTGATGGGGCTGGTGATCATCACCGGCACTTGCGAAGAGAAAGAAGTAGACAATTCCTGAACCAGATCCAATGGATTTGCCAGCAATTCTTCTGTTGTCTGCACGGAAAGCGTAAACGGCGGCGGCGGGGCAGTAAATCCCCTTGTCAATGAGATCATTCCCCCCTCTACTAAAAAGTCCACCGTCTTCTCGCTTTGCGAACCAGAACTATAAAGAGTAATGCTTCCGTCGGTATACGCCGTCAAGTTGATCAGAGGCAGGGACAAAACTTTTCCGCCATGGCTCATCAAGTACAGATCGCCGGCAAAAGAAAGGGCAACCCCCTTTCCTCCCGTGACCAGATTGTCCACAAAATCTTCATACACCAATTCTGTTGGCTGGGCAGCGGTTGAGCCATCTAATTGTTTCAAATAAAAGATGGAAGCCTGCTTGCTGTTCGTTTCTAGATCCCACTGGTAAAGCAGCGCTACCGGAATATCCAATAATTTAGTTTCGGTCAGCACATCTCTCTGCAATGTTACGAATGGCTTTTGCGATTCATCAGTCAGACACACTTGTAGTGTCAAGGGATCATTCGGCTTATCGGAAAGACAGGGCACCAGTTTTGTACCGCCAAAATCCTGCAGTAATATCGGCTCTTTTTTGGAGAACGACACTTCGTACTCGCCCGCCAGCGTGTGCTGCGTGACCTGCCCGGCCAACGCTTCGGTTGGTTTTCCGACGGCAATAACTATTTTTGTCCCGTCATAGGTCAACGTCAATACTTTTTTTGCTTGAATTTCAAATTGATATTTATCTGAAGCTAGTGCGGTCACAGGTACCGCCTCTTCGGAAGGCAAGGAGATTAACTGCAGCGCCGCTAAGTTCAGCGGTCCAGCCGGAGATTGAACTAAGAGATAATATTGTCCGTCCACTTCCACAGCCAGACGGCGGCCATGGGCAAAATTATTAGCGAGAACTGACTCAGCAAGGGTTACGGCAGCAGTTTCTGGGTGAACAATGGCATGCACACTCACTGTTTTTGGCTCAACTTCAGCATACGTGTAGAGCAGATCGTTTTGCACGGTCAGCGGCTGATTAGACCCGCGGAGAAAAGACAGTGAAGAGACGGTCAATGTTTTTGGTGGTGCTGTGCCGTCACAGAGCGTCGCTTTAAACTGCACATTTTCCGTGCCCGTGTCACAGAGTGTAGCCACGTCGGCTAAACCAGGGTCAAGAGCAGAGTTAGTGATCATTTTTGCTTTCCCGCCTTTCTCTACTTTGGTTTCAAAAATTTCCTCTTCATGGAGAACAAAATGGGAGGTCCATCTTTTATTGATGCAGAGATAATTATCATTAGTGCTGGCCATCCCTTCGCGGGCGGAGGTGCATTCTGTCCAGGTTGTGCCATCACAATAATATTCATTGTTATCACCGGAAACTTTGTCTTGGTCGCACTTGTCCCAGAACGCTTTGTTGGGTTTGGTTACACAAAGATATTTTTCATTGTAGAGCTTATACTCTTGCGGGAGTACGTTAGAGCATAGCCTCCAAACACCTTCATCATCCCCCTGACTATTTTTCTCGAGAGTACACAACCGAGCAGGCAGGCCAAGTTGTGGAGAGAGACTATTCTTTTCATAACAATAAGATGTATCTTGTTCACCGGTTTTATACGATGCCCCCGGACAATATTGGGTGCTTGGACAATAATATTTTGAGTTACCGACGACCTGCACGATTGGGCCCTGCCTTACTTTATTCAAAATAACTGTACCCGTACCAACACTGCTCTGCACAACAGGCGCAACTTCCCAAGCGTAACCAGGGGGAGGAGTGGCGGCTTCAGGTAACATCTGCCATGCCCCATCTTTACAGAGTGCTTTATAGTCGGAACTGAACGAGTTTTTGACAGTATCCTGATTACATTCCTGCCATTTCTGATCAGAACCGCTGGCGCAATAAAACTGTCCAGTAGGACTTACGCCAAGGCTCGAAGCATCACATTTTTTCCACTCGCTGCCGTCACAGTATCTGAATTTGTTATTGGTCATTTTTCCAAGATTAACATAAGAACACTTACTCCACTTTAATTCACCTGCTTCCTCCTGGCAATAGAACAATACGGTCTTACCGTCTTTTTCAAAAAAATCCTGATTTTGGAGGGGTTTATCACATAAGAGCCATTTTTGCTTGGCATCCGAACACAGAAAATCCCCATTTTCTGTCTGCACCAGTGCTTGATCATCAACGCCGTCTTTACCTACTTTTGAACCAAGCGGACAGACAAACCAGGATTCATATTTTCCATTTTGCGCACAGAGTGTATTGCCCTGGGAGACCGCTCCGGCGGCGACGGGAACGATTTTTCCAGAACCACCCAAAGTCCCGTCAGCGTTACATTCCATCCAGAACGGTTCGCCAGTAGTTTTCTTTGAACAGCGCACATCAAACTGGCCGTTGATATTTTGGATGAAGCCGAGATTTTTTTTTGGATCACATATCACTCCCTTGTTTTTGTCAGTGCATAACACAGACAAATCAGATGAGTAAGCAACAACAGACCCACTAACCCCACACTGTTTGGCCGGCTGCTCAACAGCCGCCACCGCCTTCCCCGCCACGCCTTGCTCCTTCACCAGCGGATAAAGAACTCCAATGAGAACAGCGAGAACCAAGACACTGGCGACAAGAATGAAAATTCTATTTCGAGGAATATTCTGTTTTACTTTCCGTACCATCTACATCTCCTTTACGAATAAAAAGAATCTGTGGAGATTTATATACTTTGCTGTTGCCCGGACGAAAAACTACAGCTTGGAAAGTAGCTTTTTTACCTTTTGAAGATAGGGTGGATACATAACCAGCATCTGCTTCATTGTTTTCAGGGCAATATGTGGATCAACTTCTAAGTACTCATGGGCTAAGCGATTACGAAATCCTGCCGTGCCCGCCAGCACGCGTAACTCTGCATCGGAAAAGACAGAGAACAACTTTAAGTCCAAAAAGCTTTCGTAATAGCTAGAACTGATCTTGCCTTTCCCGCGCAATAGTTCCTGATTAACAGAAACAGCTAATTCCACGATCTCCTCCGCTTTCTTCTCGGCAGCATAGAGAAGATATTCCTGCAGTGAACTATCTTTCTGCCGAGTATGTTCATTTAGGATATTCTTCAATATCTCCAGGAGATTGATGAACGATTCAATCTTATTCTCAACAACGACTTTTTCCATCAACTCACCATTGCGCTCAATTTGGAGTCCAGCAGTTTGCTGCGCAAAGTATAATACCGTTGGAAATCCAGATAATCAATGAAACTTTGGCCTTCCATTTTACTTTTTATCCCCTTCTTTCTTTCATAAATTATCAGTCCTTTACTTAAAATTTCATAGCGTAGAGAATGATTGTGGGTGGTATAAAGATTGATGAGGTCAACATCTCCACGCCGAAATATCTTCATTATATCTTCATACAATCGTTGTTCATCTATTTTTACCTGTGAAAAGAAGGCGAGATCAATATCACTTTTTGAATGAGTCCCGCCCTTGGCCTGCGATCCAAACAGCAAGAGCAACTCTAATTTGTACTTTCGTGCAATTCTCTTTAACTCCGTAGAATGTCCTATTTTCACGGAAAATATTATTCATTTAATGATTTATATAACTTGCGGTCTTTCAAACAACAATCAGCTCATCCAAATAAAAACTTATTTCACGCCAATCTTCTTCTTCACCGCTTCCAGATCCCGCCGCAAGTCTAACAAGATCCGGTGCGATGCTTCATCAACGTGCAGATCTCTCAAATCTTTTTCTAAGTCGATCTCCATCCGCGCCTGATCACGTTTCGATGCCCGGTTCTGGCTCATCAAGATAATCGGTGCCTGGATCGCCGCCAGCGTGGATAAGATGAGATTCAAGAGGATATAAGGATAGTGGTCAAAAGCTTTTCCAGCCAAGATCAAGCTATTTAAGATCATCCAGGCAAAGAGAAATACTAAAAAAGAGATGATAAATGCCCAGCTCCCACCCACTTCCGCAATCCGATCCGAGAGACGATCACTGAACCGTAAGTTCTTTCGATAGAATTCATCAATTCTTTGCAGGTTCTGTTCAACACGATGAATCTCTTTCTGGAGGATAGTTAAAATATCAACAGAACCAAGACGCTCCCTCCGCCGCAAGGCGGAGCGTAGATCCAATTCTATTTTCTTTTTTTCTTTTCCCAATCCTTGAAATAGGCGCTTGACCATCATTTCACGACGTACCCGGTGTTCTTACGGATAAACTCCATCGCCAAATCCAGCTTAAACTTGTTTTCGGCATAAACCGTGTAGAGAGACTCCCCTTTTTTTACAACTTCATGGATCTTCTTGCGCAGGAACAGGCCTGCCCCTTTGTCCGCTGGCGCACCGGCGATCCGCGCAATCTTCGCGATCACATCATTATCGATCTGACTTACCCGCCCAATCTTTCCAGAACAGACATGGTGGCAGAATACGCCTAACTTTGGTCTCTTTTTCCGGCCCTGCGCTCGAATTATCTCTTCCATCTTCTTGAGCGCTTTTCCACTTTCCAAGATCTCCCGCGCTTTTGCCAGCCCTTTTCCTTTTTTATATTTTCCCGTCATCTCTAACAGTATCCCGGCCATCATCAAAGACTTCCGCCGCAGATCCTCAGAAGCCAGCGGATCGTTGCGTAAGACAGCCATCACATCTTCCGCTTCCAACAACGGACCGATGCCATTGCCGATGGGATGAGAACCATCGGTAATAATCACCCGAACATCCATTCCCAATTTTTTCCCCACGAGCCGGAACATCTTGCGCAGCCGTTTTGCTTTCTTCCACGTATTAGCTTTCGTGCTTTTACCCATGGGCACATCAATAAGTACATGCCGTGCCGTCACGGAATATTTCTTGGCCATCACTGAAGCGAGAAGCTGCCCTTCCGGATCGACGGACAGTGGATGTTCAACTTCGATGATCTTGTCGTCTGCCGGCGCCAGATTCATCGCCCCGCCATGAACCATGCAGGCTTTTGTTTTACGCACCACCTGTTTGATCTTTTTCTCCGGCAATTCCACATTTGCCAGACATTCCATCGTGTCGGCTGTTCCTGCCGGGGAAGTGATTGCCCGTGAACTCGTTTTCGCGATGGTGAAGCCGGCGGCGGCGACGATCGGGATGATGAGCATTGTCGTCCTATTCCCGGGAACACCACCAATACTATGTTTATCTAGAGTCCTGCCCTTAAATTTTACTCGTTTGCCGGTCTCCACCATTGCCCGCGTCATATCGACGACTTCATCTGTATTCCAGCCGTTGACCAGGCCGGCAGAAACAAAATACGTCTTTTCAATATCGGTCAGGCGATCGTGAGTAATATCATCCATGATGTGATATAATTCCTGATAGGCGAGACGTTTCCCATACAATTTATCCCGGATATGCACAACGGATTCTGGTTTTCCGGTAAAGCGCAACGTCACCATGCTGTTGTTTTTCAGCCGCAGGCGGTCTAACACTTCTTCGAATAAGCCGATTTTCCCTTCAGGAACAGCTTTGTCGCTTTCAGAAATGTCGAGGATACACGTCGCTTCGCTGCCATCATTACGCAGGAGAATACGATCACCAGAATGGAGATCAAGCTTTGCCGCATCTTTCTGATTGAGAATGGCAATCAGGATACCACCGGAAGCAATATCCATATCTTTGACGCGGAACTTCATCAGACAACCTCTTTTGAGAGATGTAAGGGGGATTATTTTATATAGCTTGCGTTGGTGCGTACGTATTTAGTTTCGCCAATGTGCGAGCGAGAGAATCTCCTCGTCAGACGAGGTTGGAGCGTTTTTCTTCGGGAAAACAGCTTTTTCACTTCAGGGAAAATTACGGAAAAACGCCGAGCCAGCGGCAAACTAAATACGAACGTTGGCCAGGTCCGGAGTGTGCAGATCTGGAGAGTCATAACATTTTAAAACAGAAACAAAAAAGGGAGATATAATGGAAAACCGCCAATACACTGTTGATGAATGGATCGAAATCCGTGAAGAAGCCATTGCTGATGAGGGGCCAACATATTTTCTCATCAAAGGCAATCTTCCTGATACCTGGAAAAAATATCATTCCGGCAATGGCGAAGGAATCTGGTTTGCCGTAGACCAGGAAACAAAAGAGAAGCTTGATCAAGATAAAACGGGGGGAGACTTTTATGCTCTCCTGACTCAAGGAAGCGTGTATCATCCTCAATTAAATGGGGAATTGTTTAATCCCAATATCCCCAAAACTCGACCATTGCTCTTAGAATTCAGGGGTGCTTTTCGGCCGGTTCTGGCCCGTTCCGAATTGGAAGCGTTGATTGGGAGAGAGACAGAGGCACAATCCGAAGAGTAAGTGATGATGAGCCGTCGCTGAAGGATAGCTATAATACTAGAAAATGCGAGATGGCCACGGACGAAGTTCGTGGATAGGCTCGAGTGGCGAGTTTTCGTTACTGGAACTGGTCCGATTTTCTTCTGTATCCCT
>JACQNE010000002.1 GCA_016203205.1 Candidatus Woesearchaeota archaeon | reverse complement strand
GAATTGCGTATAACAAATACTTACAAACTTATTTTCTTTGCTTCATCATTTTTGTTATTCTTGTCTCTAACGAAGCGTATTTATCTCTGATTTGTTCATCAACGCCGAAAACATACGCCATTGTTCCCGCCCGCGTCCACATGCCATTACGCTGCGCTCGCCAGAGCATGATGCGTTTATCATCAATATAATCTAGACATGGCTCAATCTCTTCACGTTTTGGCATCGGGTGCATTAAGATTGACGTTTCCGACATCATCCGTAGATGGTCTTTTGTAAAAACTAAATCAGCAGGATATTTCTCTGATTGAGAACCCGCCCCATATTCATCCTGCAGACGAGTCATATAATTCACATCAACAAATGCAGGCAATTCGCCGATGCCGGTATTAATCTTACGAACTGTTACTCCTCGTCGTGTGATATATTCTTCTGTTTCTGTGTCAATCTGGAGACTGTCCGGTGCAACAAAATAAATCGTTACATCTTTATGCAGTGCTAACAATCGCGCCCCAGAGTGGATTACTCTACTTCGTAAGCAGTCGCCATAGAATGCAATTGTCTTTCCATCAAGCGTTCCTAAAGATTCTTCCATGGTATAATGATCGAGAATCGCCTGTGTTGGGTGTTCTTTTGTACCAGACCCCGCATTAAAGATGTGAAGTGGTCTTCGAGAATTCTGCATCGCCCACACCGTAAAGTGTCCATAGAGATCGCTTGGGTGGCGTACAACCATCCCTTCGTAGAATGAAGATTGTGTGCGCAGCGCATCGAGATCCGACTCCCCTTTTGCCGTTGATGAAGTTTTCAGATCACGGACTTCTTCCCTCTGAATCCCTAACTTTGACTCTGCACGAGAGAAAGATAAGAATGTTCGTGTGCTTGGTTGTGGGAAATAGTTTAATACTGACTTGTGGCGAAGCAGCCCTTTTAGAAAATCTGGATCCATCTTGGAGATTCTCCGCGCAGCGTTTGTCGTATCACGAATTGTTTTCAAAAGGTCGAGGCTAAAATGCTCAGCACTGACAATATGTTTCAATCTTCCGTTTTCATCACGGCATGCTTTTTCAAATGCTTCTGGTCCGGCTGTCAGAAATTCTTCAAATCGTGAGCGATGGTAAGCAGCTAGCCCGGCATCTGCTCCCCAATAAATCTTATCCATCAGAAATCACCTCAAACAGGAATTGTTTCATCATCAAAAATACAAAGCTCGTGGCCGGGATTTAAATACTTTTCCCCACCCGAAAATATATAAAGAAACTTTAATTCCTCGTTAGAATGGATTTCCGGGAGAAAATAATCGATCTTCTGAGTAAAGAGACAAAGCTTCCTCTGGAAGATATTGAGCGGATGCTCTCCGTTCCTCCCGATCCAAAACTCGGCGATTATGCTTTTCCCTGCTTCAAGTTAGGCGGCAATCCGCGTGACGCTGCTCTTCAGCTCCAACAAAAGATAAAGCTTCCACCGTTTATCTCCCGCATTGAAGTTGCCGGCCCTTATCTCAACTTTTTTCTTGCCAAAGCATTTCTCGCTGAAGAAACCTTATCGTTAATCAAGAACCAAAAAGAGAGGTATGGCCTGGGAAAGAGCAAAAAGAATGTCGTCTTGGAATACTGCGGACCGAACACCAACAAGCCATTACATCTGGGGCATATCCGCAACATGGCTTTGGGCAATGCCGTCCATCACCTTCTGCGCTTTCAGGGAAATACTATCCACCCCGTAAATATTGTCAATGATCGTGGCATTCACATCTGCCAGTCCATGCTCGCCTATCAAAAATGGGGCAAGACCAAGCGGCCTGACAAGAAGGGGGATCATTTTGTCGGTGATTATTATGTGCTGTTTGCCCAAGCGGCAAAGAAGGAGGCCGAGAAAAACAAAGAAGATCTTAAAAAAGAAGTGCAGGAGATGCTCTTGAAATGGGAGTTGAACGACAAGAAAATCCGTGCTTTATGGAAAAAGATGAATGGCTGGGTATTGAAAGGCTTTGCCCAGACGTACAAACGTTTTGGCATCTCTTTTGAAAAAGAATACTTTGAATCAAACTATTATCAGCATGGGAAAGAGATTGTCTACGATGGTCTGCGTAAAAGCGTCTTTGAAAAAGATCATACCGAAGCGATCAGCGCGCCGCTGGAGAAGTACGGCTTGCCCAATAAAGTCCTTCTGCGGGGCAATGAGACTTCTTTGTACATTACCCAAGACCTCTATTTGGCACAGCTTCGTTACGACGATTACAAGTTTGACCAGCTGATTTACGTTGTTGCGTCCGAACAGCAGCTGCATTTCAAACAGCTCTTTGCCGTGCTTGATCTCCTGCATAAACCGTACGCCAAGAACATGCTTCATCTCAGTTATGGGATGGTTCACTTACCCACTGGCAGAATGAAATCGCGGGAAGGAACGGTCATTGATGCTGATGATATCATGGATGAAGTTTCCGCACTGGCGGAAACAGAAGTTCGTTCCCGCTACCCCAAACTTTCCGAAAAAGAGATCAAGCATCGCGCAGAAGCGATCATGTTGGCCGCGATTAAATTTTTCATGGTCAAGACCGATGCCGTCCGTGATATCGTCTTCAACCCCGAGGAATCGCTCAACTTTGAGGGCGAGACTGGCCCCTATCTGCAATATACGCATGCACGTGCCTGTTCTGTCCTGAAAAAAGCACAGCAAAAAAGACAGCAGAAAATTGATTATTCCCAATTCCAGGAACAATCAGAACTACGCCTGATCGCCTTACTTTCCCAATTTCTTTCTACGGTAGAAGATGCTGCCGCTCATTACCGGCCTCACGTCATCTGTCGTTATTTGTTAGATCTTGCCCAGGCGTTTAATGAATTTTATCATAGCTGCCAAGTCATCTCGGAAGAGAAGAAAAAGATGGCGGCACGCTGTGCTCTAGTCGATGGTGTGCGCCAGGTATTGGCTAATGGATTGTCTTTATTGGGGATTGAAGCATTGAAAGAGATGTGAAAAAGAGCCGTGAGAAAGTTCTAATCTTAACTTAATACATACAAACCTCCGCTACTCTTATAAAATATGCTCTCCTCCCGCGGGTATGGCAACATCAAGCCCCCTTTGTCAATTGAACGGCGGCTGCATGGGCTGCTGCGGTCATGATTTTCCATCCGTACAAAGCATTCGTGATGCAATCCGCGAGAATACCGTCGAATTTCGCTCCGCCCGGCCGCAATCAGAAGTAGATTTTCATACTTTCCGGGACCGTCGTTCTCCGATGGATCTGCGTAAGGGGGTCTGTCGCAATCTGATCACGGAGAACGGCTGCACGCTTTGTCCACTTCATCCGGCCCGGCACCAGGGGAAGGACTTACGAATAAATCATTGCGATATAGATTATCTCTGCAAGACGGCGAAAACATTCGCGAAGTGGAGTCCAGAAAAGCAGGAGGAGTTCATCAAGTTCATCCAGAACCAGAACCTTGATAACATCACCTACTCTCTGAAGATGGATCGTGGGATTATCTTGAAAGAATTCTGCGACAAAGAAGAAAAAGAAGAACAGAACAATCTCTGTTCTGTAAAATAACTTTATAATCCGCCAAAATGAAACCAAAAACCATGGATTCACTTCCGAAGCGCTATCTCCGGAGGGATATCTTGCGCTACGGTCTTGCTGGTCTATCTGTCCTACTTCCTCCATTCGCCTGTTCTCCAGCCTTTCCCCAGACAACAGAAGCGTACGACCCGCTCGTCGGCGTCGAAAAAGTCATCCGCGAATTCCACTCACCGGCCAATCCCCATGATCTGGTCGGGCAGAAAGCTCCGGCGTTGTTTCAGTATAACATCAATTCCCATTCTCCCCGCCAGGGCCAACTTCTCGGCCCGCAGGATTATGCCGGAAAAATCGTCTTTCTCAATCTCTGGGCCAGCTGGTGCGGCCCTTGCCGCAGTGAATTTTCAACCTTTGCCGATTTCCAAAAAGCATATCCAGACGACCTTGCTTTCCTTGCGCTGGAAGCAGACGAGAACAGTGATTGGAAATCCCTGGATCTGAGCCGTTACAACTTTCCGATTCTGGAAAAGAAAGGCAAAGCGCCATTTGGATTTACCGTGTGCACGGCGGAGTCTTGCCGGTTATATCGAAAGGATGTCGAATATGCTGATCTTGGTGTGGTGCTGGCCGAATATCTTTATGGGCGACAGGCATATCCAACAACATTTGTCATCGACCGCAAGCAGATCGTGCGGGAAGTTTTTGTCGGTGAATTATGGGAAAGAGATATCGAAAAGATGCTGGGGAAGTATAGATGATGATCTTTTGATGTTTTTTCAAATACCCCAGAACAGATAATTATTTATAATCCAAAGATGTTATTTTCTAACATGGGAAAGATACCTCTCGGCTTTGTCAAACCTCCTGAAAAAAAAAGCGTGGAAGAGAAAGTCGTCATGCGCGGTATCGAGGCAGAATTTGAGAAGATGGCTGCTCTCTTGGAATTGGAGAAGAAGCAGCTTGCCCGTGACTTGAAAGTAGAAAAGAAGATCAAGAGAGAGCTTGTCAAGATCCACAAGCGCATCCAGAAATTGGAGAAGAAAGTCCAGCGCAGACAAACTCTCAGCGCCCAGGCTTATGGCCTGCAGACGCATCAGCCAGAAAAGGCGCTGGCTTTACTGGATCAGATTGATGGGATAGATAACGAACTCGGGCCGGAGATGAAATCAATTGGTGATGAACTGGAGAAGCATACTCTTGCCGAACTCTCACTGATCTACAAAGGCGCTGATCTTTCCAAAGAGAACATCCATTTCAATTAGAGGTATTGTGAATACGCTCTATAATCGCTTGAGCCAACTGAATAACCTCATAAACATCCAGGAAACAGAGAACATCCGGCGGCAGATTCGCTTCCGTCAAAAAAGATAGGGTTATTCTAACGATCACTACCTATCCCGCACCTTTCAGAAATCTTTATAAATAGGCTCCTGTTCCAGACTGAACATGGTACGCTTACGCAAATTTGCCGCTTATCAGAACTTAAAACGGCCTTATACCCGAATCAGTAAATACACTAAAAAGAACTTTGTTCGCGGTGGTTTCCCCGCCCTTAAAATCATCAAATTTGATATGGGAACGCCGCAAAAGACCTATGACACGACGATTATTCTCACAACTCAGGAAGCGATGAATATCCGCCAAAATGCCCTAGAATCGGCTCGGATGACTTCTAATCGCCTGTTGGAAAAAACATTAGGAAAAGAATATCACCTTCGTGTTAAAGTCTATCCTTTTCATGTTCTGCGGGAAAATGCGTTGGCTTCCGGTGCAGGTGCAGACCGTCTGAGTACAGGGATGAAATTAGCCTACGGGAAGCCTGTTGGTTCAGCCGCTCGTGTTCGGGAAAAACAGACCCTGATTGAATTGCGCCTGAATAAAGCCAATCTTAAACTTGGTCGAGAGGCCTTGACCCGCGCCGCCAAAAAATTACCTTGCGCCTGTAAGGTCGTCGCTTTGTAAGTTTTGGTTCCTCAGCTGATTATAATCTAATCCAATTTTTCCAATTTCTCTTCGATTTCCCCCAGTTCTTTTGATTTTTTAATTTTACGCCGTTCTTTTAGCCCGGTCGTGTCAAAACGCCCAGACGCTTCAGCTATTTTTCGTATCTCTTCAAAATCCAGGCGCGGCAGTTCTTTCCTGGTGGGTATTGTCATTCTCATCGCCACTTTTTTGGGAGCTTCCTGTTCAACATGTTCCAATTCTCGTTCAATTTCTTTCAATTCAGGTGATGCATTTCTTTTCTGTATTCTCAATCTTTCCGACACTCGTCTTCGGACTATCTGATCAGGATCAGGTCGAGGTTCTAATACGCTACGCTCTGGCACATTGCGAAGCACTTTTCCTTTCTTTCTCCGGTTCATAATTTCCTCTACTTTAGCTAACGAACTGTCAATATCACGCAGTTCATGTACCATCATCTTCTCGCGTTTTCGTTCTGCCGGGCTTGATTTTAGAAACTGAAATGTCTGCCTCAACCATCCTCGTTGATCTCTCCTTTTTTGCTGAAGATCATTCATCTCTTGTTCAAATACCTCTACCGCCGCCCCGATTGTCGGCGGGATGTGTGTTCTCACGTTTACTCTTCTTGTCTCTTGCGCCGAGGGACGATCCAGCCGGCGCAGTTTCTCTTGGACGTGCTGTAATTCTTTGTTCTGCTTTGGCTGTTTGTGGTCTGTTTTTTGAGAGTATGCCTGTTGTTCCGGAGCCGGTTCTGTTATGTTCTCATTTTTCTTTTTTCGTTTCCGTCCTTTTCCGCCCCAAAGCCAGTGCCGGAGAGATGAGGTTAATCTTTCGCCATCGGGTGTAACCATGCCTGCTTCTTCTGATCGTCCCCCTTCTTTTTTCTCGGGGTTGCTGATGTGCGTCTTCATTCGCACCGGCTGAAGCGGTGCTTTCTCAACTCGTTCTATGGCTTTTTGAATCTCGGTCAATTCTCTTTTCTTTTCTTCTCGTTTCATCCGTGCTTTGGGTGTATTGTGCCGTGCGGCAACTTTCTCCAATATCTCTCGTATCGCCTGCTTCTCTTCTGCTAGGCGCGTGTCCTCATCGATGTTTTGCATATTCGCCTGCAAGTCCCCATTCTTTGAAGGTAAGAAGCGCCGAATCTTCATCCGCGCCGTAGCGATAGTATCCAGTGTCTCTAATTGATGTTCAATCGCTTTCAGTTCTCTGGTCTGTGGAGGCCGTTCTGCTTTGAGGTGCATTTCCTCCGATTTCTCCGCGCGTGGAGAACGCAGCAACCTCAACCAGGCCGGTTCTGTCGTCTTCCGCTGCCCGGCAGGAATCTCCCGAGCAATCTTTAATCTCTGTGTGGGAGAATCATCCGTCTCTTTCAATGTGCGCTCAATGACGGCTAATTCTTTCATCCTCAGCTGCTCTTTTTTGTTGGCCGCCGCAGAAGCGTGCCGTCCGGCTATACCCGCCAGCAGATGTTCAATCGCCGCTTTCTCTTCGATCAAGTCTTTCTCTTCTTTGATCACTTCTTTCAATTCGGCTGCCGCAGGAATAGTCTCCCGCAATCGTACTTTTTGTCCACCTGTCTTATCTACCCGTGCCAATTCCCGTTCTATGTCGACCAACTCATTCCCTGCCCTTGCTCCACTTTTTTCTATCCGGCGGGCTATTCTCAACACGTCTTTTAACGCGTCCCGCTCAGATTTCTTCTCTCGTTTCTGTTTCCGGCCAAAGAGACTGCCCAGCAGCGACGCTGGTTTTGTCTCCGCCCGGGTCAAAGTGCTGGTTATTTCCCGCAGTTCTGCGTCGATGCTGCTCCTACGCTCTCGCGCGGCAATTGTTGTTGCTGGCGGAAGCACAGGTATTGCTGTTCTCATCTTGCTCCGTGCCGTCGGCATTGTTTCTACGGCGCCAAGCGCTCTTTCAATTTCTTCAAGCTCTTTTGTCTTTTTAACATGCACTGCCGTTGTTTTTCTATTTAGAACAGCTTTGTTTTCAAGCAGATTCTCTATCGCGGTTCTTTCTTCCCGCAGGCGCGCTCTTTCGTATTCCACCTGCCTGACGATCTCTTTCATCGAAGGGATAACTGTCCTCATCTTCACTTTCTGTCTCTTCATTTTATCCAGATGTGCCAGCTGTTTTTCGATCTCTGTTAATTCATTGCCCTGTTCGCCGCTTCCTATTTTGCGGTTTATCCTCAATACATCTTTCAATGCCGTACGCGCTGCTTTTGTTTCCCTTGTTCGTTTCCCGGCGAGAAGCCGATCGAGGAGAGATGATGGCCTTCTCTCGGCCCTGGCGAGATCACCGGTCACCCGCTGCAGCTCTTTATCGATCGCTTTTTTTCGTTCCTGAATAATTTCCCAACGCGCCACGGCGGGAGACAGTGTTGGAATTGTTGTTTTCATCCGGCCGTGTTTTTCTGGTAAGGATTCAACTGCACCAATCCGTCTGTCTATATTCCGCAGCTCATCATCAAAGATTGTTGGTCTGCGTTTTCTGGAGAAAAATGCGGATAATGATGTTGGTCTCTTTTCTGCCGCTGCTAAGACACCGGTTACTGTTTCCAGTTCCCGTTCAATTATTTTCTTGCGCTCACGAATATCCTGAGCTGGGGATACGGCAGGTATGGTTGTTTTGATTTTCACCTGGCTTAATGGCATCTTTTCAACACTGCGGATCAATTTCTCTACATCCTGGAGTTCTTCCCGGAAAAGCACATGTCGCTCCGGGTAAGGGATGATCGTCGGTTTCGGAGAAGTTATCTCTCTTTCTTCTCTTTGTAGTTCTAGCCGGTCGATCTTCTCTCTTTGCCTTAAGAGCAAGCGGACTTCCTCTTCCTCCAACATCGAGAGATTAGTTCTGATCTTGCTCAGCTCTTTTGTAAGAAACGCTGAACGAATCGAAGGAGGGATGTAAGGAGCGATCTTTGACGAGAGCATGCCCGGCAAAGGGCGGTGCGGAAGCGTGCTTAACGTTACCTGGCGCAGATAGGCGATGCCTGTGACCATCAGAAGGATGAGAACGAGAAGTAGTATTCCATCAAGAAGATAAGAGCCATAGGTCTGTGTTTTGGGGTCTAGTCCGGCGAAGATTGCTCTTCCGGTCATAACCAGACCTGTGAACAAAGATGGCTTAACGCCTTCACGGACCATTCCCGCTTTGAAATCAACAGTGTAATCATTTTCTACTATCAATTCTCCTTCTTCGTAGATTTTCAGGCTGACTGGCAATTCTTCTTGATAGATCTCTCTGTTATATTGTAGCTCTTGAGCAAAAATTTGATCTCTCTTGATCTCGTACGGACCGAATGCTTCTGAATATTTTGAGCTGGAGAAAAAGAATGACCGCCCTTCGTTGATGTTAAATTCCAAGACATATCTTTTTCTAACAGTATCGAAGCTCTCTCCCCCTTTTGGGATCAGGATGTAGACATCGATAATCCCCTGCTCAGGATCGAGCGACAATGCTGTGCCGATCCTTGTCGGTTCGGTCACATTGATCGTTTGATTTTGAACATCCTCCCCACCAGAGGCTAGTGTCAGAGTGATTGGCCGGTGGTCTGTCGTTATCGGCAGACGGAAAGTATAATTTTTGGTGATTGTCTGTCCCGGGGGGACAATCGTCTCGTCGGGATCGAGAATCTCCGGCTTGAGTAATCTTCCGGTCGTATGGCCTCCTGAATACGAAACAGAACCATCAACTGCGGGCAGGAAGAAGATTCCTTTCTGCCGTGCCAGCGCTCTTGTCGTTGAAATGAATTGAACATTTTCCTCGTCGACGATTTTAACCGTTTCGATCGTTTCAGCTATTCTCTGTGCCATTTCTTTTTCAGTGAGTTGCCGGGCTTCGGCAGCGAGAACAGCTCGAATCTTTTCTTCGATAATGTGCTCCGCTCTCTGTTGATCGGGCAATTGGATCTGGCTTTGTTCTCGAGCGATTGGGACGATGCTTACTGCCCGGTCTGCCCGGTTTGTAAACGTGATACTCACCTGTCTTGTTGTCGTCAAAGATCGCCGCTCGACTGGCCGGGCTGGCGGCGCTCCGATGGCTCTTCCTGTTAATACGGAATCTGCACGTGAGATGGTTGGCGCTGTCGCTTCAACAATTCTCACAATGGGCGCGATATTGATCGTAAATCTTTGGTTACGAATCAGCGCTCTCAGTTCTTCCGCCGTCACGATAGCCTGCTCTTCGGAGGGAGCAGCTGGTGCAGTCTCGGCTGGCGCTTCGCCTCTTGCCGGCGCAGATCCGCCTCCGCTATCGCCGCTTGATCCGGCACTTTCCGTAGCCGCAGTGACCGTATAACTTCCTGTTGCATTAGCATTAATTCCCACATTATCAGTAACCGTACAGGTTCCAGTTGTCAACGTACCTGCTGTCGCTGTACTTGGAGAGATATCGCTAAATGAAACGCTGTTCACGCCGCTGCTTTGATCATCTTCACCAGCACAGCTGCAGGTGACCGTTCCGCCAACTGTTACCGAAGAAGGTGAACACGTCACTGTTGCATTCGGTGCGGTCTGATCAACAAAAAATGTTCGCGAGACAGAATTGTTCATGTTCCCTGCCGTGTCGTTGGCGAAAATAGTAACCGTTCTGTTCCCTTCTGCCACCCCGCTGCCGATCGTGATGCTAAAATTAAATAGCGTGTTATTCGTTGTAGAAGGAGTGACATTTACCAGGCCGTTCGTTCCATTCTCCAGTTGAAAAAAGACAGTGTGGGGGTTTGTCCCACTATCATCCGAAATACTGGCGTTGAAGACAATCGTATCTCCAGTGGTAAAGTTCTCTCTCTCGGCAGGTGTATTGATCGCCACGCTTGGCGTGGTATCGACTGCCAGGATTAAATTGATCTGTGTGGAATTTGTCGCCGTAAGATTAATCGTTGTGGTGTTTGTTAAAAATCCGGTAAAAGAGGTATTAATCGTACTCGGGGTCCAATAAACAATATTAGTTGAACTATTCTGGATGAAATCGGTAAGAATAAGGGTAGCAATACCATTTGCTCCCGTAGTATTAGTGTACTCTTTGTCATTCGTTTGGTTAAACCCAGTCACATTTGCTCCATCAATCTGGCCGGTACTATTTGAAACATTCGCAGTGAGGTACCATCGAAAGACGAGCTCTCCTTTGTTTGTGGAATGAAATCCCACATTATATTTATTACCTGTATTATTGGTAAAGTAGATCCGACCACCTCCAGAATTAGTAGCCTGCGCAAACGTAAAATTACCCTCTGAAGAATTGAGGATATTATTCGTAAAATTATTACTATCTACCGAACTACTGGAAACAAAATTTATGGCATGGGCATCCTGCCCGGCAACTTGTACATCATTGTCTCCAAAGAAGTTATTTCGGCCACCAAGGGTATCAAATGCGAATCCATGGCCGAAGCCACCATCGACTACGAGCGAATTATTGGTTACAAGATTACCGCTCGAACCATCGATGAGAAGAGCATCGCCATTGTTTCCATGGATATTAAAATCATTTCCACTGATATTATTGTTATTCTGTGCGCCTTTAAGATAGATACCATTGGCATGTGTAGCATCGATATGGAACGTATTATTAATAATATCTATTCGCGCACTACCTTCAGTTAAAACACCATGCCCCGCTTGCCGTGTGCTATTAATGGTATTATTAATCATCTGATTGTCAACGGCTGTCGAGGTCAAATAAAATGCCCCTACATTGGACACGCCCGTGCCGGTTAGGGTGATGAGGTTATTGCTGGCATTATTATTATCTGCTCCCTGTAAATAAATCGCTTCAATGTCGATGACCGTGATTGTGTTTCCGTCAATGGTCGTTTGATCAGAACTATCGATAAATAATGCTCTTCCGCTGGTGTTCAATAGATCGTTAGAAGTGATATTGTTGTTATCTGAAGCAGCTTCCAGCTGCAATCCATAGCTGCTCGTCACATTTATCGAATTGTTTAAAATAGTATTATTAACACTTTTACTGACAAATCCCCCAATACTAAAATTATAAAAATTAACATTTTTGATGGTGGTATTGTTGTATCCGCTGATATTAAAGCCGTATCCTGTATCATTTCCCGTGACAATAAAGCTTTGTCCATCGATTACAATATTACTGGCATTGATGATAAAACAAGTAGCATTAGCGTTAACAGATTCGACTAGCGTCAGATCACTATTCACATACCCACAGCCAGGCACAGCTTCGATCGTAATATTCTCGGAATACGTCGTCGCCCCATCATCAAAACCGTCATTAGGCGTAGCCGAGAAATTCCAGCGATCATCTTGAGATGTCTCCCCGCTGGTGATGATATCTGTCCGGTTTTGGTAGATGGCAATGATCTGCTCCTCCGAAAGTGTCCGGTTATAAAAGACAACGTCGTCGATGACACCTGGAAATGATTGGGCAAGAGCATCGCCGCCATTGATGTTCCCGATAGCAAAGGAAAATCCGTTGGCATGGGCATTGAGGGTCATCCCTGTATCGTTTCCATTCTTCACCCCATCGATATAAAGTGCTATCTCCGTCGTGCTCCAGGTTCCAACGAGGAGATGCCAGTCGGTGTCGCCGAAAACCGCGTTTGATTGGGCCTCAACCGTCGTTGCGCCATTCTGAATAAAAAACGTAAGAGTATCATTGACATTCTGCCACTCTAATCCAATATCACCGTTAACATTGCCGCCTTGGTTTCTACCAAAAATCCAGCGGTCGGCTCCAATTGCTACCTCATAACTCTTGATCCATACAGCAATCGTGCCGCGGTCGGACGTGTACGTTGAAAGGCCAAGCCCGATATATTGATCCGTCGTTGTGAAATTATACGCTCCCCGCCCATCGTAGCCGATGGATTCATTCCAGACGGGAGGATCTCCAATTGATTTGTTTGGATCCCCATGATTTCCGTTTCCCGAATAATCTGTGGCATTATACGGCGGGCTGGATTCCAGCGGGAGGTTAAAAATGGCAATAGAAGTGTCATTAAGGTACCAATTATAGATTACTTTGACGACATCCCCATCGGTATCGCTCGTCGTCACATGCGCGGTGATATTTTGATTTGTGTTGTTATTGAGGGGTAAAGTAGAATTAATGGCGATGGAATCTATTGTCGGCACAGCAAAAAGACTGATTCCACCGCCAAGCTCTCCCGTAACCGCTCCCGTCAGGAACCCTTTGCCCAATTGCACATCCTTCCCCCAGAACGAGAAGCCAGCAAGGAGAAGAACGGAAACAAAAAAGAAGAACAGCGCAATCTTTACCTTTCTGTTCAGCTTCCTTTTTTTCGACTTCTGTTTATTACCCCGTACCATTTTACCCTATAACATTTTACCCCATACTCTTTCTGTTTCCTGGTGATGGATATTCTTTATGCAGCCATGGTCTCACAGCTCGTTCAAGACGAGATCATAATTGATGATCAACTCTTTTAACGGTTCAATCGCCAAGGAATAATATTTAAACTGGGCCGCTTTTCGGATCTTCAAGAACCCCAGATCATGCGCTAATTTTAAGTGGCGTGATGCTAACGACATTGAAGATCGTGTCAGTTTCGCCAATTCCGTGACAGTCATCTCCTCTTCCGCTAATAAGCGTAGAGCTGTTCTTCGTTGCGCGGCGTTGAGAATACGTGCCAGGTTCTCTTCACCTTTCTGGCTGTTCTTAAACAACTTGTGGCGATGGATCGTGTCATAATCCTGCAGCAAATCCGCTACTTTTTTTGAACGTAAAGAATAATGTTTGTGCGGCGTTTTCTTTCGTACAATCACCAATCCCGTATCTGCCAGAAACGTGAGGTGGCGCGATGTTAAAGAAACCGATGAATGTACTGCTTCGGCAATCCGCGTCACAGTTAATTCTCGATTGATGAGAAGCCGTAGAATTGTTCTTCGTGATTGTGCGCTCAGCGCGCGTGCTAATCGTTCCTCTTTCCCATCCATCACCATCTTTCCTCAAGAACTTTTTCATCTATATAAACATTCTCATTTACTCAATCATTTAATTACGTAGTTTCGTAAGTATGAAACACCAATCCACTTGAGAAGTGAAAAACCTCTCGTTTCCGCTGTCAGTATTTGTTTAGCTTTTCTGGCTGGCCGTGCGTGAGAGCGGAAAATTCGCTGTGTTCACCGCTTCAAGACCAGTCGTGACCCGAACATTTTCCGCACATTAATGTTCAGCAGAAAGCTTTTATCTCACTCCCATCTTGGTCCAGCCACCAGCTAAACAAATTCCACTGTCAAAAAGATTTAAAATACTCTTGAGGGATAGAATTAAAGTGAAGCGCCGTATCTTCTTGGAAACACTGGTCGCTGGTTCTCTTGGTGCGGCTCTCTCTGGCTGTTCTTTCCCTTTGTTCTCCCAACCGGCGTATGCTTCGTATTCTTCCGGAAACAAACAGAAAGTCCTGCTCATTGGCATCGATGGTGTCCGTCCAGATGCTCTTTATGTTGCCCGAACTCCCCATCTTGATCATCTTGTGGCGCAGGGATGTTACAGCGATGTGGCGCAGGCGGGAAAATTCACCGTAAGCGCCCCCGGCTGGTCCAATATCCTTTGCGGGGTTTGGGAAGATAAGCATGGCGTGACAGACAATGCGTTACTGTATCATCATCTTCAGTCCTACCCTTCCATCTTTACCCGTCTGGAACAGCTTCATCCGGAATTATATACCGCTTCTCTCGTCTCTTGGAAAACGATCCACGACCATATTATTCCGGTTGCTGATAAAAGAAGGACATATCATGACATGCGCGGCGATTGGAACGTGATGAAAGAAGCGATTTCAACCCTTACTCATGAAGACCCGGATCTGCTGTTTGTCTATTTTGGTGATGCGGATTTAGTCGGCCACAATTATGGCTTCCATCCGACAGTTAAGCGCTACTGCAAAGAGATTGAGGATATTGATAAGCAGGTTGGATACATCTTGCAGGCCCTGCAGGTTCGTCCGACATACGCTTCAGAAGATTGGCTGATCATCTGCACGACCGATCATGGAGGACGGATGGCCGGGCATGGCGATAACATTCCAGAAGACCGCACGATTTTCTATATCGTTTCTGGTTCATCTGCTTTGCGCGGCCGACTTGCTGGTGTGCCGCAACAAGTTGATGTCGTTCCGACAATTCTTCAGCATTTGCGGATCGTGCCGGATCCGGCCTGGGGTTTGGAAGGGAAGGTGTGTGGATTGAGAAAAGCGAATTGAATAAACAGAATCTTTCTTCTGAAATGTTTTTAAAAAGGGTAGGGAATTGATCTCTATTTTGGAGGTTGTAACATGGCTGACAGCGAAGAAAATAATCTTTTAAAAGCATTCCGAGAGTTTGAGTATGGGTTAATTGATGCGAGATACCGGGCAGAAACAGGCGGGACGTCAATGGAAGATACGATAAATCTTTATGGGGTGTTAACTGGTCTAGCGGGATTAGTCGTAGGAGCTGTTGCTGGTGCCTACGTTGCAAATGAAACGATGGAATGGCTTGCTTCTGATACGCCAATTGGAGTAAGATATACTGTTGATGGGCTTGCCGCAGGGGTTAGCGGCCGATATGCTGGCAGAGGCGCCGCCAAAGTTGGTGTTAATCTAGGCCTACAGAAGATTAAAAGAGTCCTACGTCAAAAATCAGCGTCTGAAGAATAATAATAATCTATTTTGTTGTTTTTTAATGGTATAAAAAGTATCGCTCTCTTTCCGATGGTGCACTCGGAGCTTCTTAGAATTAAATCCCCCCTCTAAGTTTTTAATCTGTCCTCTTCCGTTCAGAAAAATAATAATTTTAAGCCTAAACCGATTACCAAGAAAACAAATAATCGTTTCACCCATAAGTCGCCTTTTTTGATTGCGAGATGAGCGCCAATGTAGCCGCCAGCAGTCATCCCGATCAATAATACTATCCCTATCTTGTAATCGATAATTCCATTCAGCGCAAATATCACCAACGATGAGAGGGTAAGAACAAGCCATGGTATAATGTTTGTGGCCAGAACTTCAAGCATCGTAAATCCGAGAAAATAGGTTAAAGCAAAAAAGATCATTGGGCCTGTCCCTTGGCCAAAAAATGCGCCAAAAGTCATGACCAAAAAGTACACCACTAGTCCGATTATCTTCTTGTTTTTACTCATCTCATTTCTGGTTATGCCAAGATCTCTTTTCCAGAAAATAAATGGGAGCAGTAGTAGTATCAAAACGCCGACAACTATCTCCAGAATTTTTTGGTCAATGTTTAATAAAATATTTGCGCCGATGACAGAACCAATTAAACTTAATACGGCTAAGATGGGTACAAACTTCCAAACAATTTTCTGGGCTTTCCAAAATTTGACAAGGGCGGCGAGTGTTTGGCCAAGAATACCAAATCTGTCTGTAGCGATGGCGACTTGCGGAGGCAATCCCAAAAAAATCAGTGATGGTACTGAGATCAAACCGCCCGCGCCAACTACTGAATCAAAAAACCCGGTCACAAGACCAATAATCAACACTACCAACAAAGTAAATATCTCCGGCATGTTAGGACTCTTCTTCTTTCTTCACCAGTTCTTTTCGAATGATCTCCTGCAACTCTTCTACAGAATAATACCGATGTTTATATTCCCGGAGAATCTCCGGCGGGGTAAGATCTAGTTTGCTAAGGTACACCAAGACGGTCTTTCCCTTGCTCAGACTCTGATACAACTGTTCTTGTTTCTTGATCGAATAGCCGCTGTAGCCGCTTAGATCAAAAACAAACACGACCAGATTGGCCAACTCTTTCATCACCAGATCCGCCTGCGCTTCGATGATATTCATCTTTTCGCCGCGGGCCAAGGTGCCCGGCACGTCAAGAATCTGGGCTTTTTTCTCGCCGACTTTCAAATAGCCGGCATTGATCGTCTTGGTTGTGAAAGCATAGGCCGCTGTTTCTGCTTTCGTCCCCGTCAGCCTATTCAACAGCGTGGACTTTCCCACGTTAGGAAAACCATAGAGGCAGACGGTAAACATTTCTTTGACATCCGGATATGTTCGAAAGATCTTGCGTGCTTGTTCCAGAAACTGCAGATTTCGATTAATCTGCTTGATCACTGAGGCAATTCTTCCATAGAACTGGCGTGAATATTCGCTGATTTTTCCCCGGTCCACCGTCTTGAAAATCTTTCGGGCATATTCCCCCTGAAAAAAACGCACCCTTCCCGCTGCCCACTCCAGCGCTGCCAATGATTTTTTGTATTCATCAAAATCAATCGTCAGCTTCATCAGCTTAATATAAAATTCTGGCAATTGTTTTGGGTGTGTAAACGATCCGTGTATTTTCTCCAGCCGTGTCACCAGTGTATCTTTAATGATATCGATCTTTAATCCTTCTTTCTTGCGGATGATCTCCAGCCAATTTCCTTTCAGATTCTTTTCGATCCCTTTCTCGCGTGCTTTGCGGAAAGCCAAATCTAGTAATGCTTTTTCAGATTCAACGGAAGGAATACCCTGGAAGTTCATGAAATGGCTAAAAGAAGCCCGTTTTATTAAAGTGTTGGTTGGGAATGTATGTATTTAGTTTACCGCTTGCTCGACATTTTTTCTTGGGGTGAAAGAACTGTTTTGAATATTTGTCTATTACCCTAAAAATCTCGGTTAAAATATTCTGGGTCGTCGATCATCGCTCTTCTGAGTTCATTGACGGTATCCATCAAAGAGGGCATTTCCGGATCAACCCTGCTTAACAAATTGTAGGCTTCTCTGGTTTCGGGAGCTTCAATACCATAACCAGCCGTGAAGTCAACATATAAACAGATAGCATCGTCCAAACCGATCACCGACTGTGTACGTAATTTTTTCAGAGTGTCGGGCAGTTGAGAACGTAGTTTGGTGATATACTCTTTAACTTCTTGCTCTAATCCGGCGTCGGCTACCATTACTAGAAATAATCAGTCAATGTTTAAATAATTTTTGGACATTAGAGTTCGGGCCTCACCAGATGATATTTCCTCAGAATAAAGATTATTTCCGGAACTCCGATCTTAATATCGAATAGCGCAATTCATCGTACCACTTTCTATTCCTAAATTCATTTTTTCTCAACGTCCCTTCAAATTTAAATCCCGAGCTCTCCAAAAATTTGGCTGAAGCAATATTCGGATGCATGACTTTTGCCGATACTTTCACGAGATGCAATTGTCTAAACCCCAAAGAGAGGATCAAGCACAGCGCTTCGGTCATCATTCCTTTTCTCCAATATTCTTTTCCCAGCCAATAGCCAACTTCTGCATTCTTATTCTTTTTATTAATATTTGTTAAACTGATCATGCCAATAATCTCTTTTGAGTCTTTTAATTCAATGCCCAATTCGTACGCTGTTTTCATCTTGAAATTTTTCTGCGTCTTTCTGATAAAGTCTTGGGCATCTTTCAATCTGTAAGGATAAGGAAGAAGTGTATAGTGTGCAATATCAGGATTATTGGCGTAGTGCGCCAGAGAAACAGCGTCACTTTTCTTCAACGTTCTCAGATTTATTCTCTTTCCGTTAATCTTCATCTTTACACTCCCTCACGACCTTCACCCTTGCTTCGGGTGCTCATGCCCCAGTGCTTTCCGCCGGCGCAGGTGTTCGATGTGATGGGCTTTCTCTTTATCAAGGATATCACTTTTGCCTTTTACTTTGGCGATCAGGTTAGAAACATGCTCTCCCCCTAAGAAATGAGGCAGGATGACATAATCTGCCCCCTCCCGATATAATCGCAGAGCATCATCGACTTCTGAGGCTGTGACGATGATCTGCGCTTTGTGATTGCAGCTGCGCACCTTCCGGATCAGGAGAATATTATCGTTCACGGCGGGAACGGTCGAGATGAGCATGGTAACTCTGGAAAGGTTCATGTGCTCCAGAACTTCCTCATCGGTCACATCGCCGTAGATGCTGTGGTAGCCCTCTTTGATCAGTTGGGTGATCACTTCCGGATTATAATCCACGATCAGCAGTTTTTTCTTATTGTCCTGCAGGCCTTGGGCAATGCTGTAGCCGATACGATTGTAGCCGCATAAGACAATCTTCGGTTTTTCCGTCGTCGGCAGATATTCCAGCCCTTCCGTGGTAAAGCGGTCAAAGATGCGCAGCGGCCGCTGCAGGAGCCGATAGAGGCCATCTTCATATTCCATGAAATAAGACGAAGTGGTGATCGTTGCCAGCATCAGCACGACGACGATGGAAAAGAGATCAGTGGAGATATGGCCCAGAGCCAGCCCCTGCGCGGCGATGATCAGCGAAAATTCTCCAACCTGAGCTAAGGAATTCGCCGTGAGGAAAGCCGGTTTCTTGGTGTAGCGGAAGAGAGAACAGATCGTCATCGTCAACCAGGGCTTGAAGAAAATGACGAGCAAAAGCAAGATCAGGATGGGCAGCCAGAGGGTTTTGATCGTCCCGGTAGAGATGCCCATTCCCAGCGAGACAAAAAAGAGCAGGGCAAAAAAATCTTTCAGACTCTTGACTTTGCCGGCAATTTCTACACTATAGGTCAGGTTTCCTAAGGTAACTCCCGCGATAAATGCGCCGATCGCTACCGAGAAGCCGATCTTAAAGAAAGCGATGGAGAACAGAAAGCAGACGGCCAGCGAACTGGTCAATAACAATTCCTGATTTTTCGCCGCAAATTTGAATACGGGCGGGAAAAGATACTTGCTGGCCAGATAGGCAATCAGGAACATCGAGATAAATTTCAACAAAGAAATTCCCAACAGATAGAAACTGAAATGGTTGATCGATGAAAGAACGGATAAGACCAGGATGGCAAGGACATCATTAGTGAGAAGAATCCCAATCGCCAGCCGCCCATGCAGCGTGTTCAATTCCCGGCGGTCGGAGAGTACTTTCATCACGACCATCGTTGATGAGAACGCAATCATCAAGCCGATGTACGCCGCTTCCAGCCCTAAATAGCCGAGGATCAGCGCCGTCAGGTATCCTGCCACGAAAAGGATCACGATCTGGATCGTCCCCCCGAGACTGGAGACCAGGGCAACATTTTTC
The DNA here is from genome assembly GCA_016203205.1 of Candidatus Woesearchaeota archaeon. Taxonomy (GTDB): domain Archaea; phylum Nanobdellota; class Nanobdellia; order Woesearchaeales; family GW2011-AR9; genus JACOZP01. Next base: position 5,964 of record JACQNE010000002.1, on the reverse strand, counting down.
ACCGCTTTCAGATCAATCTCCAATCCAACAATGAACAGCAGGAAAGCAATGCCGATGACCGAGATAGAATCAATAATACTCGTATTCGTGATAATCTTGAAAACCGGTGTAAGCAGGATTCCGACCAGAACGTAGGCCAGTATCTGCGGCTGCTTGAGCAGGCGCAGGACGTATGCCGTTGCCGCAGCAATGATAAAAATCAGGCCTAACTGCAGGAATGTTTGGCTGGCTCCATCTATCATAGATTTGAAGTAAGGGAAATGGTTTTATAAACGTTGTTATGGCGGGGTACAACCCAGTTTGTGAGTGATGGTTATGAAGAGCGCTGATTTTTTCGTTTTAGTAATAACTGTATTAACTTTTATAAAATAGCCCCAATTTTAGATAAACATGGCTTTGGAAAAAATCATCTCTGGCGCAAAACAATATGTCTCCGACAGCACGGCTGTCTCTGCAGCAACTACGCCTGTGTATGCACTTCTGGAGACCGGAATTGCGCGCATGCCCCATGATCTTTCTCTTGACGCACGGCTTTGGGCAGTTGGTCTTGGTTACTGTGGCTTAGGCGCTCTGATCGGTCTTGGCCGGGATTATTCCCAAAAAAAATTTGGAATCACCGAGCAAACACGTGAAGCAATTCGTAACTTTCATGATATGGCCTATTCTGGCGCGTTTGTCCTCGCGACAAATCCATTTTTTTATCTCGCTTTAGGCTGTCGTGATCCGAAAGAAATCATTGTCGGTTCGGTTGTCGGTGCTGCTGTGGGAGCAGCCATCGGCACACCTTTGGGTTACGCCCTTGATTGGTTTCGGGACTTGATTGGAGTAGAGCCTTCCGAGAGGATGCCAAAGTGGATGAAACAAACCGGTTCAAAGATGAAGAAAGCTATCGCTGTTGGTTTAGTGACGGCATCGGTTGGTCTTACAGCCATGGTCTATCACTTTGTTCCCGATAAGCAGGATGTTTCAGATCAACAGGAAGAAAAATCTGCGCTTATTCAGATCCAGCCGTCTCCTATTGATTACACCCATTCAAACCTATCCTCTTCAGTGGAATAATGCTTATTAATCATTTTCTTCCGCAGAGTTGAATGTTCTTCGAAACGATCATTGCTCTTTCGCTGGGCATCGGTACTGGTGTCATCACCGGCTGAATCCGCCCACGTTTGCTACTAATTCTTCATCTTTAACCCTTTACACACGTTTGCCGTACAAAGCATAAAAGGGGGGCTGGTACAATGGTTTATGGGACACGGCAAATGATGAATCGAAGTATTAGGGAAAATGGACACAAGCGGAATATTTTTGATAAAGTGCATGAGATAAGAGAGCACATTAAGAAGGTTCTTCCAGAAGTTGATGGGTCTAGGCTAATTCAGATGTTATCCCATTGTCGGCAGTATTACGAAGGCAAGCTTCATTACGGCAGAAGGGGTATTCCTGAAAATCAACAGAAAAAAAGAGACCTTACCGAAGCTGAACGTATTCTTTTTGACTTACTCTTGCGATTGAATCTTAATCCAAGTACAACGTATCGTTGGTTTCTTGCAGCACGAATTCCTGGTGATATTAAAGAGAAGCTAGCAAAAGGAATGATTAGTCAAAAGAAAGCGTTGGAAATTGCCGCTAATAGAAAACGTGTGAAAGAAAGTAACACTGGCTTGCTGATGATAGAAGAGATCAGAACAATAATGAGATCATTGTAACATAAAGGAGGGATGATAAAATGGGTGCAAAGAATAGATTACCAAATGCGTATAGCATAGAACAATTAAACCGAATATTTGAAGCTGTTGATAGACCAAAAGTAGCTATTGCTGCTTGTCTTTCTTTTTTCTGTGGATTAAGAATTGAAGAAGTCTGTCGGCTTCGTGTCGAAAATATTGATTTAGAAAATAGGCGAATTAAAGTGGTGGATTCAAAGAACACAAATCGATCAGTAACCGGTTATGGAAAAGATCGATATATCCCCCTTCCCAATAAAGTAATCAGTCCATTGCGAAAATGGCTCGAGATTATTGGTGGTGATTGTCAGTGGTTTCTTCCATCTTGTACTTCACCAGATGACCACATGAGAAAGAAAAGTCTCTATGAGCAATTCGCCGTAACCTTACACAGAGCTAATCTTAGGATTCCTGATTTTAATTACATGGAAACAAAAGGTAAGAACAAGGGAAAAGCTAAAAATAAGTATAAGTATTTCTTTCATACATTACGTCATTCGTACGCAACATACTTACTTGGCAAAGGAGTTGACATCTACACTATTTCAACCTTAATGGGTCATAACCAAGTTACTACTACTCAAATTTATGCTAGAGTAAATGGACAACAACAGCGAAGAGCTGTTGAAGACGCTTTTGATGGCCCTTTAATGACCTTTAAACCGAACTATCAACAACATTTCTCTGAACCACAACCAAGAGAAGACTTAGAGCGTTTGCGTTTGGAAGTAGAAAAAGCAAAATACGAGATTGAGAAGATAAAATTGTGTCGAGAACAAATCATAATTCAGAATAACACTTAATTGTCTGACAACTGCCGTACAAACCATATAAACTCTTTCTTTCATTATTTCTTTTTGAAGTGCGCACTTCATCAATGAAACGGAGGTAGTTCGTATGAAGTGTAAAATCTGTGATAAACAAGCTAAAGGGCTCGTCTGTAAAACGTGTCAGGATTTCCTTGCCTGGCTGTATCCTGGCAAAGACCCTGAAGATGTACTGGAGAGATACAAAGCGGAATATGTCAAAAACTGCTATGCTCGACGGAGGAAAAAATGATGATGTGGTTAATCGGATTATTGTTGAGTCTATTGATGTTACAGCTTGTCCTCTTTGGACTATTAATCAAACAACAAGGAAGAAGAACGAGAAATCAAGAATACAAAAGAGACATTGAGAAACGGATGGAAATTCTCAAACAACTGCAACAAGAGTGCCCAGAACGAGAAGTTCCGTTCGTCAATGTCTTTGAACCAAACTTTGGAAAACAGGAGGTGCAATTATGAAAAAATATGGAATCTATTTGTTAATGCTGGTATTGGTCGTCATGCCTCATGTCTTGGCAGACGACGGACAGAATGCCAACATTGACACGACTATCAGCGCAGATGAAAAAGCAAAGTTTGACAGTATCTTGACACCCGTGTTTAAGATTTACAACTTTGTCAAATATATTGCTACCGTTGTAGCCGGAATATTTTTACTCTATGCTGGAATTAGCTATATGGGCTCTGGCAATGATCCACGCAAACGTGACCAAGCGAAGAATATAGCTGCCTATGTGGTGATTGGTTTATTAGTCATTTGGGCAGCGCCAATGGTGGTGAACTTACTCGTTTGATGAAAACAATTTTTTTCTTTCTTTTTGTACTTGTGCCGATGGTTTCAGCTATTGATTGTATTAACGTGCCCAATCAACAATACTGCTATGATATTCAAAACAGTGCGATTTCAGAGCAAGACAAAACGTATTTACTGGAGGACATTATGAGCCAAACCAAAAACTATCCTGATTTTCAAACTGTACAGAATTGGAACAGCAAAGTCTCTCTTACGGTTGCACCTGCGGGTACGGCGTTTAAAGAAAGTGGTGCGATAACAAAAGCGTGGGTGAATGTCTTTTCAATAATGCCTGCTGTTACGGAAAATGAGACTCTTCTCGTACCCCAGCAAGGTAACGTTTTGATTGGCGCAAACTATCAGATCGTTCTTCCAACGAATACGCAGATTGGTGATTGTAAGACAACACGGAAAGTTGTCGAGAAGAGTGAGAAAATAGATTTGTATGTGAATGGTAAGTTGCAAGGAACGGGAGAAAATGTAAAATATGCCATTTCTGCTAACGATGGTTCTTCTGTTCTCTTTAACGCAGTGTATAACGTCTGGCTAAAGATTGAAATTGGCCATTACAAACTGCAACAGAAATCGTATTATCACAATGGTAAGAAAGATTATTACTATTCTTGTGAGTATTATAACACTGATTATCAGACGAATGCAATGTCTGTGTGGGATTCACGAACGGCTACGATCAGTTCGCCAATGATGTCTGCATCGTTCACAGTTCAAGATAAATATCTTGATACCACAAAAGGAACATTCACTGCAACGAATTATGTGAATACGGAGTTACATTTCTTCGATTCCAGTTTAATGAGACATAACTATGTCTTCTCTGAAGTGCTGGATAAAAAAGGTATTCTCACTGTCAAAGTAGAGAAACTGTTTTCACAAGACGAAAATAATCTTGCGACAGGGGGAGATATAATTACTGTTCCCAGCACGGATGGATGTTCTATTAAACTGAGCGATTTTTTCACTAGCAAAATTCTCCCCTGTACGCTCACGTATGATAGTCCTGCGTTCGCTGTGACAACCGATAAAAATGTTTATGATGAAAATGAAACCATAACTGTTACTATTTCTCCTGCTGGTCGAGAGTACACTGTACAATACGCAGAACAAGAATTTAGCACAACAGGCACAATAACACTAAAAGCAGAGTATCCTTACAATAAAATAACAGTGCAGTACAAAGACAGAATCCTTCCTTTGTTAGTTCATATCAAGAATGAAAAGCCACTACACACTGCATTCTCATTAGTGTTCTTTGGCTTTACTAATCAGGCAATCATCGGTTTAGTCCGTCGTTATTGTGGGGGTGTGCATGACTGAATGCGGTTTAACCAACTTAGCAGTCTGTCTGCCGGAGAAATTCTTTGAATTTATCGTTAGTCTACTCAATGCACCAATTCAGCCGTTACTTAATTTCACGCAATCATTACTCACCGAACCAGTGAACATCAACACATTTCAGCCGCTTTGGGCGATTATCATTTCGATGATCTCCTTGTTTTACGGCTTGTTCTTCCTGTTCGCTGGTTTTAATCTGATGGTCTCTGGTTACGATTCAGCCAAGCGAGAGAATGCCAAAACATGGCTGCGAAATGTCGTGTTGATGATTCTCTGCGTCCAAGCGAGTTTTATTATCTATGATCTCTTAATTGAGTTCTCAGGGTTGTTAACGCAAGGTGTTCTGAACCTCATTGATCCAAAATTCTTTTTGTTAACTGTTGATAATGTTGTTAATTTTGGTTTACAAATCGCACTGCTTGTGCCGTACATTGCTGTTCTTTTGCTCACAATCATTTTGTTGGGATTACGCTATCTCTTCGTGATGGTTGGCGTCGTTCTTTTTCCTCTTGGAATATTTCTTTACTTCATTCCACCAACGCAGAGCTACGGAAAGTTGGTACTGAATCTACTGCTTGTTACAATCTTCGTGCCGTTCTTTGATGGGATTATTCTCTTCGGTGCGTCTGCACTGTTAGGGATTAGTATCTTTGCCAATTTCAAAATAGTCGTAGCGATTGTCGCTTTTTTGAGTGTCTCACTGTTGATGGTGCTTCTCATCATCTTCGCCATCATTAAAGCAGCGATGGGTGTGATGAACTCGGATATAGGCAGAGGTGTTAAGATGGCGACAAAATTTTTCAAATAATGCTTACTGAGTAAATCCTGAGGCGAAAACTTAGGGTTTGGAACTGGGGGAGGGGTAACGTCCTCTTTTCTACTTAATCTAACGTGCTAAACTATTGATCTGCGAGTGTGATATAAATCTCACTCCTCTATATTCTGTTATTGGAGGAACACTTATAGTTATAACAACCCCATTAATCTCTTTTATTTCACTAATATCAAAGTGGCAATCTAAACAGATTTCTTCAATCTTATCTTTGACGTATTCGATCTTATCAAGGAGGCTGGGAATTTTTTCTGGTTTATTATTGCTATACTTAAGTCCATCAACAATACCTTTAAGATCTCTTTCTCTGTATTTGTGTATATCTCTTCTTTCAAAGAGAGGTTTTATTCCCCAATACTTTATTTCTCCAACGAGGATAACACCATCTCTAAGTGCCAAAAAATCAATTTGTAAAGTTGCTTTCTTTTTATCTTT
>JACQNE010000001.1 GCA_016203205.1 Candidatus Woesearchaeota archaeon | reverse complement strand
CTTATATATCAATGAATAAAATGAATGAAAATGACTTCATTAGCCAGAAAACAGGGAAATTAATTTGGGAACAAAACGGTGCTTATTATAGATTTGAACCTAATCAGCTTCCATTTGAATTTAATGAAACTCCAGAACTTAGTGCTCAGGCACAAAAAGCTATTGCTGCATTAGCACGCCTAGATGGCTTAACATTAAGATTCTCAAAGGAGGAGATCTCACTATTCCAAACTCCATTTATGGTAAAAGAAGCACAATTAAGTTCAGAAATTGAAGGAACCCGTTCAACTATCTCTGATGTTTTCAAAGAAGAAAAAATCAAAGAATTGGATCCTGAAAAAAGATTAGATAATGAAGAGATTAGAAATTATAAAGAAGCATTAATCTGGGCATTAGAAAGTATGCCTCAACATTTTTCTGAAGATTTTGTTAAACAAATCCATGTCAAGCTCCTGCAGGGAGTCAGAGGAAGCAATAAAGAGCCGGGAGCCTACAAAACACATCAGAATGGAATTGGAAAAAGTGATGATACTCTTGATATTGCGAAATTTGTTCCAGCATCACCCCTAGCAACGCCTCATTTGATGCAGAATCTGATTGATTATTCTAATCAAGATGTTCTTTCTTCGTTATATAAAATTGGCGTGGTTCATTATCAATTTGAGGCCATCCATCCATTTAGAGATGGAAATGGAAGATTAGGAAGAATGTTTGTTGTTCTACAACTTTGCAAAGAAAAAATTCTTAACCGTCCGCTTCTCTATATTAGTGAGTACTTAACGAGAAATAGGGATACATATACCAGCTTATTATACCAAGCTAGTGCGAAGGGTGATCTAAAATCGTGGTTGATGTTTTTCTTAAAAGCATTAGAAATACAAGCGATAAAGTCTCTAGAACTTCTCAATAATATAGACAAATATAAACAAGAATTGCATAAGAATATGCAACAATATTCTCAAAGTTCGAAGATGCACGATGTTATAGATTCATTGTTTAAGCATCCATTTTTTACTGTTACTGATATTCAAGAGATACTCGGAACTTCCCAACCTACGGCATGGAATTTAGTGCAAAAACTTATTGAAGCAAAAATTGCAATAGAGATAGATACTCAAGGAAGAAAAAAAGTTTATTGCGCTTACAAGATAATTAATCTTTTAGAAGAAAGAAACCGTGAGATAAAATGAATAATAACATCGCCGTTATATGCTGAGCCTGCAAAGCGAACGAGCGGAACGAAGTTGAGCGATAATATGACGCCGGGGCGCTACTCTGATGACCAAGGACTTTGAAGCTGACCAACATAAACTTTAGGACCGCCATATTGGTCAGAAGTTATATCAACAACAACTGAATCTTCAAGCAAGAGAAATGTATGATTGTTGTTTTCATATTTTCCATTTACAATTCTTCCATCAGAAAATAATTTTCTTAAATAAACAGTTGCCAAACCACAATTTAAAATTGGAAACATTTCTCTTGCACTTCTCATAAAAGAGTTAATATCATCAAGAGGGTTATATTGTTGATATAACTGTTTCAATCCATCCTCATCAATTCTTCGAGCTTCAAAGTCCGCTCTCGCTTCAATAGCAATTTGTTCAACATTTGATAAGCTCATAAACATCGTGAAAGCGAGAAAAAATATAAATGTAGCGCCCTGAGTAATATTGCACATAGAACTAATCGATCTCATTTAGCAGAGATCAGAGAGGACTCCTAATCTTTCCCCCCTGAATCTGCCGGTGTTCTCCTGCTTTTGGATCATTTGGAGTACATATCTGGTTAGCCGCTCACTCGCCTCTTGACAAAACTAAATACGCACGTTTTTAGAAATCTTTATAAATAAGTGACCTCCCCAGTGGTACTCAACGCACAAAAGGTTATCATCACACTGATCGGCCAGACTGATTAAATGATGATGACCAGACCGCCTGAAAAAGCAACCATCACCGAAGTCAGAACCTGAATTCTTTGATGGGAACTCTCCATAGGCAATTATTATTGAGCGTTTTGGAAGAGGTCTACAAGAAATAACCATGCCACGAGCACGACATCCACGACGGGGAAGTATGCAGTTTTGGCCTAGAAAGCGCTCTCGGCATACACTCGTCCGCGTCCGTTCCTGGGTGGCTGAATCCAAAGTAAAACCACTCGGTTTCATCGGCTTCAAAGCGGGGATGACCCATCTCCACGTTCTGGACAACCGTCCAAAATCACCCACCAAAGGGGAAAAAATTTTTGTTCCTTCTACTATCGTCGAATGTCCGCCAATGACCGTGGCGGGAATCGCTTTCTATGTCCAGACATCGACTGGCCTGCGCAAAGTCAATTCAGTTATGGCGGAAAAGCTGGATAAAGAGCTTGGCCGGCGGATTCAACTTCCCAAACAGAAAAAAGATAAAACTGCTCCTGGTTACGACGATCTTCGCCTTCTTGTTCACACGAATCCCAAACAAACCTCTACGGGCAGTAAGCGCCCTAAATTATTGGAGATTGCTTTGGGTGGATCCAAAGAAGAAAAAATGAATTTCGCCCAGGGCATCCTGGGGAAAGAGATCAGCATCGCTGACGTTTTCGCCGCGGGTGCAAGTGTTGACGTGCACGGCGTGTCTAAAGGGAAAGGTTTTCAGGGAACAGTCAAGCGCTTCGGTGTTCCGATCCGCCAACACAAAGCCGAGAAGACAAAACGCGGCATTGGCAACCTTGGCTCGTGGAAACCAAAGCACGTTCAATTTACCGTTGCTCAGTCCGGGAAGATGGGTTATCACTCTCGTACAGAATATAATAAGCAAATTTTGAAAGTGGGGAGTGAAGTTGCGGAGATTAATCCACTAGGGGGCATCGGCCGCTATGGACTGCTTCACCAAAATTATCTGTTATTACGCGGGTCAGTAGTTGGTCCCAAGAAGCGTGAAATTGTCCTTACTCCTTCTTTACGGCCTAATCCAAAAATGACGAAAGAGGCGCCAGAGATCCATTATATCTCTCTCCACAGCTAAGATGAAACTGACAACCTATTCGCTGCAGAAACAGAAAAGACCGGATACGGAACTCCCCGTTCAGTTTGCCGAGGCCTACCGTCCGGACTTGATCAAGCGGTCTGTTCATGCTCTGCAAAGTGCGGCGCGGCAAGCCTATGGTGCATCTACCGAGGCCGGTTATCGCCATTCTTCCCGGATCAGCAAGCGCCGTCGGAATTACCGAGGTTGTTATGGTTTCGGCATCAGCCGTGTCAATCGAAAAATCCTTTCTCGACGGGGAACAAGGATGTTTTGGGTAGGGGCATTTTCTCCCCAGACCGTCGGTGGAAGACGTGCTCATCCTCCTAAGCAGATCAGCAAGATGGAGAAACTGATCAACAAGAAAGAAAACCAGAAAGCGATCCGCTCGGCAATGGCAGCAACATTAAATAAAGATCTCGTTGCTCAACGAGGACATCAGCTGCCCACAGAATATCCTTTTATTGTCGAGTCTGCTTTAGAACAGGCGCAAAAGACGAAAGACGTCGAAGAAGCGCTGATCAAACTGGGCTTTGAGAACGAATTGGAACGCTCATTAATCAAAAAAGTCCGGGCGGGGATAGCGACCATGCGCGGCCGGAAATATAAGCGAAAAAAAGGACTGCTGATCGTTACGGGCAGTGATTGTCCACTGGCTAAAGCGGCACGTAATCTCTCGGGTATTGATGTGGTCAAAGCACAGGATCTTAATGCCGAACTGCTCGCTCCCGGCGCTTTCCCCGGGAGAGCAACCATCTGGACAGAACACGCTTTGGAGATCGTCAAAAAAGAAAAACTCTTCAGCTGATCGTAAACGCTTAGTAGCGTTTCATCATCACTATCACTATGGCAACACCAACAAAAAAAAACAGGGCAATGGAAAAGACAGCTAGGCCTGCCTCTGTTCAAAGAGCAGCAAAACTCGGTGGACAAGCGGAAATGCCCTCTTCATTCGATCCCTACGCCGTGCTTAAAGCACCTCTTTCAACAGAGAAAAGCATCCGTCAGATCGAATTTGAAAATAAGTTGGTCTTTGCTGTTGATCGCAACGCAACAAAACGGGACGTGAAAAGAGCGGTAGAACAGCTGTTCAAAGTTAAAGTTGCGGCAGTGAATATTCAAAATGCCTTTCAGGGGACAAAACGTGCCTACGTCCGTTTAGCTGGTGGCAGCCTGGCATCGGATGTCAGCGCTGATCTCGGTTTAATCTAGGTATTACACAATGGGTAAACGTCTTATTCAACAACGACGGGGAAGAGGTTCGAAGACCTACACTTCGCCTAGCTTCCGCTTTAAAGGAGAGGTGCGCCATCCATCAGCTGATGCTGAGGGCACCGTCGTAGATTTAGTCCATTGCGGGGGTCATTCCGCTCCACTGATGTTAGTTTCCTATCTGGCCGGCCAGAAACAGCAGCAACTGGCCTTTGCCTCAGAAGGAGTCTCCGTCGGCGATAGGGTCGCTGTCGGGAGCGCAGCAGAAGTGAAAAACGGACACGTCCTTCCGTTGCAGCAGATCCCGGAAGGAACATTGATCCATAATATTGAATTACGCCCTGGCGACGGAGGAAAATTAGTGCGATCATCTGGTTCATTTGCCAAAGTCATTGCCCGGTCAGAGAAAGACGTTCGGGTTTTACTTCCTTCACGAAAAGAAAAACTCTTTTCCCCTGATTGTCGTGCGTCAATTGGAACGATTGCCGGCTCAGGGAGAACAGAAAAACCGTTCCTCAAAGCAGGAACCCGCTACCTGAAAATGCGTGTTCGCAATAAACTGTATCCTCACGTCTGCGGCATTTCGATGAACGCGGTCGATCATCCTTTCGGAGGAAAATGTTCACACATCAAAGGACGACCGACACAATCACCACGCAATGCACCGCCGGGCCGCAAGGTTGGTAAGATTGCCCCGCGTCGTACGGGAAGAAAAAGATAGACAAAGATAGATAAAGAAGATAAACGAGGTTTACAATCATGGCAAAAGAATTCACTTGGAGAGGAAAATCAGAAGAAGAGATCAAGAAACTGGATCTTGCGCAGTTTTCACTCCTCGTCCCGGCACGCCAGCGCCGTACTCTGAGCAGAGGTTTCACCGATTTTCAGAAAAAGTTGTTAAAGCGACTGGAAGCAGGTGAAAATAATGTCAAAACACATTGCCGTGATTTGGTCGTCCTTCCCCTCATGATCGGGCGGACACTGAAAATCTATAACGGAAAAGAATATATCCCCGTGCTTATCGCTTCGGACATGGTCGGCCATTATCTCGGCGAATTTGCCCACACCCGCAAGAGTGTCTCGCACAGCGCCGCAGGAATAGGAGCAACCCGTTCGAGCAAGTCAGTGTCAGCACGATAGGCCGGAACAAAGATTAAATCTACAATACCCCTAAAAAATACAACAAAAAAATCCACATGGCTCAACACAATCTCACCACTGGAAAAGAACAGTTGGGAAAAGAACATCAGGCTTCAGCTCGCTCCCTGAGTATCCCGGTCTCTACCAAACATAGTATCGAGATTGCGAAAGCAGTCCGCTATAAGACGACAACATACGCCAAGAAATTCTTGGAAGATGTCGTTGCTCTGAAGAGGGCCGTTGAATTTAAGACCTACAACCGTAATGTCGGGCACAAAGTGGGCATGGCTGCTGGGCGCTTCCCGCAAAAAGCAGCACAGCAGTTCCTCAAGCTGCTTCATTCTGTTGAGGCTAATGCCCAGTTCCGCGGGCTGAATGTTGATGACCTCAAAATAGTCAAACTGACCGCCAATCTCGCTTCTATTCCGATGGGGGGTGGAAGACAACGTCATAAGACAAAACGAACTCATCTGGAGATTGTCGTCAAAGAGCGATCGCCAGCAGCGAAAAAGAACAAGAGAGGGACGGTTACCGGCAATTCAGTAAAAAGTAATGTGTCTGAAAAAGTTGCAGACAAAGTTATGGATAATGTTAGGGATACGGTTAGGGATACGGTTAAAGATAAAGTTACAGATAGATCTTCACTCACCGAATCTTCTCCCAAGATATCCAGTCCTGAGCAAGCTGGGAAGACGCCAGTCGCCGTGAGCGAAGCGGCCACTGTTCATCATCCAACTGATAATATCCTCAATAAAAAAGCAGTCGGAGAAACTAAATCTCCTGTTTTTGAAAAAAACAATGAGAAAAAAAGAGAGAGAGAAAGAGAGAAAGAAACCACCGCGGTCTCAGAAGAAGTCTCAACCGGGCGAGTCGTGGTTTCCAAACAACCCGGGCTGAAATCTGAGCCTCCCAAACCGGAGCTAACCTCTCAGGAGCTTCTGAAACGAGCTCAGGCCAGGGCAGCCGAATTAAATCAAAGACAAAGCCAGGAGAAGTCTGTAGAGGAAGTGTCTAAACTCTATGCGGAATTATCACAGAAAGGAACTTTGCGCAATACTAAAATGAACACGGTGAAAAAAGAATGATCGAACGCCAATTTGTCTCTCAGAAAACAAAGGAATATTATATCCAGAAGTACATTGAAGGTCGTCTGCGCGGTGTGGGTATCTCTCAAATCCGGCTCAAGAAAATCCCTCTCGGTGAAAAGATCATCATTTCAGCAAGTCGGCCCAGTCTCATCGTCGGCTCAAAAGGTGCTAACATCAGAGACTTGACACGGGTTCTGAAGACAGAATTCAAACTGGAAAATCCTCAGATTGAGATTGCGGAAGTCCGGAATATTTTTCTGGATGCGAATGTTGTCGCTCAGCGCATTGCCGGTTCTCTGGAGCGCTTCGGCTCGGCGCGCTTCAAAAGCGTCGGTCATAAAATTATGGAGAATGTTGTCAATTCCGGAGCATTGGGTGTGGAAATAATCATCTCCGGGAAAATTCCTAGTGCGCGGGCAAAAAACTGGCGCTTCTACCAAGGATACCTCAAGAAGTGCGGCGACATCGCGATCAGCGGTGTGCGCAAGGCGCAGGCAACCGCGCTGCTGAAAAGTGGGATCGTCGGCATTAAAGTAGCGATCATGCCTCCGGACATCATTCTTCCCGATAGGGTTGAAATTAGAGAAAGCCTTTCCACTGAAGTCGGGGAAGTTTCGGCATCCGCTTTGTCTCCAGAGCAAGAGCAATCCGGAGAACCAACAGAAAGTTCGGGATCTGCTGATTCTGCCTCCAAGAAAAAAGCATCTGTTAAAAAGAAGACGACAACCCCGCGCAAAAGAAAAACAAAAGAAACCGGGAGTGGAGAAGCAGGAGAAAAAAGACCTGCCGATCAGGAGAGCGAGGACAAGACCAGTAAAACTGTTTCCAAAAAGGAAGAAGATCCGGAGTCAGCTGGACAAACTCCTGCTCCTGTTGAAGAGAAACAAGCACGTGAGAAAGACGCTGAGCAAAAATCGGAGCAGCTCTCTTCTGCTGAAGGTCCAGAGCAATGAAACGTGCAAAAGAATTACAATCATTGAACCAAGGAGAATTACAAAAACGCTTGGAAGAGTTTAAAAAGGAGTTGCTGAAGCTGAATGTACAGGTTGCCAGTGGGGCAAACACCGCTAATCCCGGCAAGCTCCGGCAGACAAAAAAAAGCATCGCGCGGATCAACGGCTTGTTGCATGGAAAAGGGGGTTCCTCAGAATAAATGATGGTTGGCGTGTGCAATCAATGTGGTCTTCCGACGGACCTTTGTGTCTGCGAGACCATCGCTCGTGAACAGCAGAAGATCACGGTCGGGATAGAAAAGCGGAAGTTTGGCAAGAAGTATACGATCATCAAAGGCTTCAAAAATGAAGTAAACATCGATGAGATCTTCCGCAAGCTGAAATCAAAGTTTGCCTGTGGCGGAACGGCCAAGAACGGGCAGATAGAACTTCAGGGGGATCACAAAGCCCGGACCAGAGCAGTCTTGGTGGACCTCGGCTTTCCTGGGGAGACGATTGAAATTCAGCACTGAACAGAAACGTAAACACTGAATACAAAAATAAATCATGGTCAACACGATCAACCACTGCAATGGCTTCAGAATCAGTGTTTTCCCGGGGGATAGTCGGGAAGAAAATCACCATCGTAGACGCGACGAATAAGAGCCTGATCGGCCTTTGTGGGCTTGTCGTTGACGAGACAAGATCCACTTTCCTGGTGGAAACGGCAGATCATCAGACAAAACGGCTGCTCAAGTCAGCGATTACCTTCCAGCTGGAAGGTGAACAAAACGTGCTTCACGGTGCGGCGCTGAAGAGGCGGCCGGAAGAACGATTGAAAGGATAAGAACCGGATGGATATGCAAAAATGAGATCAGAAATCATGGGTGCAACAGCACCACAAAAAGATTGTACTGACGGGAAATGCCCGTTCCATGGCGAGATTCTCGTCAAGAGAGAACTCCTCAGAGGGAAGGTCATCAAAAAAGATGTCAGCCGGTCGGCGACGATTGAATGGTCCAGGCCCTTCTTTGTCCCTAAATATGAGCGATATGAAGTCCGGCGTTACCGCCTACGGACACATAACCCATCCTGCATCAGTGCCACTATCGGTGATGAAGTTCTTGTCGCCAAGACCAGACCGCTCAGCAAGACGAAGCACCATGTTATCTTGCAGGTATTAAGCGCCGCTCAGAAAAATAAGATCACTGAGAAAAGTACGATCACCGTTTCAAAGAAAAAGACAGCAAAAAATCTTTTGGCAGGTAATCCGCAAGATGTTAATCAGAAAGATGTTGATCACAAAAAAGCAATGGGCCAAGGTGATGATCAATGAAAGGTGTCAAAGGCAGGATCACCCGATCCCTTCCTTCACAGGCCCGAATGATCGCGTGTGACAATTCGGGAGCGAAAATACTCAAGCTCATTTCCGTGATCGGACATAAGACCGTCCGCGGCCGCATCCCCGCAGCAGGTGTTGGCGATTTAATATTAGCGTCTGTGAAAAAAGGGAAGTTAGAAATGCGTAAAACTGTCGTTCCCGCAATCATCGTCCGGCAGAAGAAAGAATACCGCCGTCCTAACGGGATGAGGGTCGCGTTTGAAGACAATGCTGCCGTCGTCCTCAAAGACATGAAAGGTAATCCCAAAGGAACAATCTTTAAAGGGCCGATTGCGAAAGAAGTCGCTGAACGCTGGCCGGCTGTCGCCAAAGTGGCGAGTATGATCCTTTAAGAGAAAATCCAGAAAAATGGAAAATCCAGAAAAATGCAAGATAAAAAACAAAAATCATGTTCAGAATAAAAAATCCAATCCAAACTTACCATGACAGAAAGAACAAAATTTACCACCACCTGGAAAAAGAGTTCACAAGCTCGCAAACAGCGCAAATATGTTCATCGTGCACCGCTACACATCAAGCAGAAACTGATGCATGCCCATCTTGCGCCAGCACTCCGCGAGAAATACAACGGTCTCCGCCGGATTCAACTGCGTAAAGGTGACAAAGTCAAAGTCCTGCGCGGAGAGTTCAAAACCAAGGACGGGAAAGTAGAACATGTCCGCCTGAAAAAAAATCGTGCCTATGTTATCGGTTTAGACCGACTAAAAGCTGATGGCTCAAAAGTTCCGGTTCCGATCCATCCATCTAACCTGATGATTATGGAGCTCGATCTGGGAGACAGAAAAAGAAAAGCAAAACTGGCTGCCGAGAAGCCAGCCGAAAAAAATCAAAAGATCACTAAGTCCAATAAAACAATCTCCCCTAAAACGGTCTCCAATAACACAGCCAAGTCCAGTAAAGAGGGAACTGTTCAAAACACTCCCTCTCTGCGCGTAAACCAAAACCAGCAATCTGACATGCGAGGTCACAACGAATGAAAAATCATCTTAAAAAAGTAACGTCACCTAAAACCTGGCCATTGTCACGTCGGGGGCGGGTCTTTATCACTCGGCCTCTTCCGAGTGGACACCCTCTCCATCAAGGAATGCCTTTGGGTCTGGTGCTGCGTGACATGCTCAGCTTAGCGTTGACGATGTCCGAAGTACGGAAGATTCTTCTCAGCAAAGAAGTACTCGTCGATGGAAAAAGGCGAAAAGATCATCGCTTTCACGTCGGTCTTTTTGATATCGTCTCTCTCCCCAGTCTGCAGAAAAATTATCGGATGATCATCAATCAAAATGGCTATCTCGCGTTAATCCCCATCCCTGTTGATGAGACCTCCTTAAAGTTAGGAAAAGTGCTCGGCAAGAGCGTCTTGAAAGGCGGAAAAATCCAATATCATCTTCATGACGGAAGAAATCTGTCCACCAAAAATGTATCCAACGTGGGAGATACATTCCTCTTTACTGTACCAAAACAAGAAGTGCAAAAAGTCTTTCCCCTGAAAGAAGGAGTAAAGATTATTACCTATGCCGGAAAGAATGCTGGCCGGATGGGAACAATCGTAAAAATTGCCGGACGGGAAAGCACATACAAAACTGGGGGGCAGGACGTCGAGACGGTTACCCGGCATCTCTTTGTCGTCGGTGAAAAAGAACCAGCTTTGACCGTTGTCGCCGCAGAACAACGGAAAGCATCTACATCCACAGCATCCGCAACATCTATACCCTCTACAGTATCCAACACCTGAACGCTGGTAAGGAATAAAACACTATGGCAACCAAAACGAAAACGGACGGGAACCCCATGAGGAACATCCACGTCGCTAAAGTAACCCTTAATATTGGGGCGGGAAAAGATGAAAATGTCCTCAAGAAAGGCATTACTCTCTTACAGAAGATTACTCCTCTCAAACCGGTAAAAACGATGACCAAAAAGAGGATTCCCGGATGGTCGCTTCGTCCTGGCTTGGAAATCGGCACGAAAGTGACGGTTAGAAAAAATGCGGATGTGCTGTTGAAACGGCTCCTTGTCGCTAAAGAGAACACGCTTGCTTCGAGTAATTTCGATGAACGGGGAAATTTCGCTTTCGGCATTCCGGAGTATATCGAAATTGAAGGATTAGATTACGATCCCGAATTGAAAATCATGGGTTTGGAAGCGGCAGTCACGTTGGAACGGCCTGGTTACCGCATAAAGCGTCGGAAAGTCAGGCCGGCTCGAGTGGGAAAAAGTCACCAGATCACCAAAGAGGAAGCAGTGGCTTTCATCCGTGCCGCATTTGGTGTTGAGGTCCAACCATGAACACAAACAACGGTAATCATTCATCAATCAGAGAGGGAAATAAGCTACAATGACCACAAGCGATTGGCGGAAAATGTTCACTCAACTGAACGCTAAGCCGGTAAAAAAAGCGAAGTACACCAAGCATAATCAACCACGCACCCGTTCCTGCGGCGTAACGCTGCGGAAATGCAAAAACTGTGGACGTGATGGCGGCCACATCAACAAGTATGGTCTCCATCTCTGCCGTCAGTGTTTCCGGGAGATGGCTTTAAACCTTGGTTTCAAAAAATATAGCTGAACCATCATCTGAACCATCATAAAATGAACAAACAAAGCGGAACAGAAAAGATGAACCAGAAAAGAAGAAGCCTCAGAGAGGCATTAAGAGCAGTGAGGATTGATTCAAAATGTTAAATGATCCATTGGCCGCAGCCTTGGCAAAAATAATGAACGCGGAGAAAGTAGGAAAACGTGAAGTAGTGATCAGGCCAGCATCAAAAATGCTGAAAGTTATCCTGCGCTTGATGAATGAACAGAACTACCTCGGGATGTTTGAAGAAACAGATGACGGAAAAGGCGGGCAGCTCAAAGTGCATCTCCTGGGAAACATCAATCACTGCGGCGTGATCAAGCCTCGTTTCTCCACAAAATACCAGAATGTTCAGAAATGGGAAAAACGCTATCTTCCGGCCAAAGATTTTGGAGTCATTTTTATTACTACCCCTAAAGGGATCACAACACATCTTGATGCTAAAGAAAAACAAACGGGAGGCCGCCTGTTAGCGTATGTCTATTAGGCAAACAGACCATGAAAGCAGAGATTATCCGGGAAGTTGTACTGGGAGCTGGTGTTTCAGCAGTGCTAGACGGAGAAATGCTTACAGTCAAAGGCCCCAAAGGAGAAGTGTCCCGGCTGTTCCGTAGTCCTTCCATCACCACCCGTATCGATCAAGGCAAAATTATCTTATTGGTAAAAAAAGGAACAAAACGGGAGAAGACCATGATCGGCACTTTTGAAGCCCATATTACTAATATGATCAAAGGGGTCCAAGAACATCATACTTACCGGTTAAAAATCTGTTCCAGCCACTTTCCAATGAATGTCAGCGTCGTTGGCAAAGAATTGGTCATCAAGAACTTCCTGGGCGAAGCGGTTCCGCGAAAAGCGGAAATTGCTTCCGGAGTGGTCGTCAAAGTCGACGGGAACGAAATTTTGATCACCAGCCCGGATCGAGAATTAGCGGGAATGATGGCTTCCAGGATTGAAAACCTCTGCCGGATCACCAATCGTGACCGCAGAATTTTCCAGGATGGATGTTATATCACTCATAAAGTAGGGAAAGCGATTTAAAATACATGATGCATGGTCTCAATCATCAAATAATCATCAATAAAACAACATGGTAAACACAACCCAATTACAGAAGCGGAGAATTGCCAAGCGGCGTAAGCCTAACTTTGTGGTCAAGGAATCTCATTTCATTGCCCGGGTTAAAAAACGCTGGAGGCTTCCTCGTGGATTGCATTCCGCAGCTCGGCAACGCTATCGCGGCCGTCCGGCACAGCCGCATCCTGGTTACGGTTCCCCACAGGAAGTTCGCGGTCTCTCCCGAGAGGGGTTGATCCCCCTGCGAGTTCACACAGAACGTGATTTTTCCTTGCTCCAGCCGGGAGTGCATGGTGCAGTGATCGGCCGAAGTGTTGGCAGCCGAAAGAAACTGGCTTTATTACAGCTGGCTCAGGAAAAGAAAATCCAGGTTATTCATGTAAAAGATGTCTTTTCCCTGGTAGCAAAGATTAAAGAGACGCTGACTCGCCGGCAGGAAGCGCGCCGCTCCCAGAAACAGGAGAAGACGAAAAAACAAGTTGAACAACGTAAGAATTCCGCTGAGAAAGAGAAAAAAGAGGGCAAAGCCAAAGCCAGAGAGGAGAAAACTGAAGCTCAGGTTGTGCCGACGGCAACAACTTCCGCGGACCATGAAACAGCAACTGATGTTATCGAATCATCTTCCCATCAACGTACTGACAAAGATGAAGAGCGTAAGCTTGCTGAGAAAACGATGATCAAGAGGCAATAAGCACGTGATCAGAGAAGAGATCTCTAGATCAATCAACAGAAAAGCTAAATATCCCCAAAGATAAAAAAAGTAAAAGATACTCAACAAGAAATAATCAATAAGAAAGAAACAATCAATAAGAAATACCGACTCAAGAAATAATTAATACGGAGAAAGCCGATGAACACCAAGAAAAAACTTGCCGCAAAAATCCTGAAAACATCCCACCAGAAAGTACGTTTTGCAGATGGGTCTCAGGAAGAAATCAGCAAAGCAATTACCCGCGCGGACATGCGCGGTCTGATTGCCGTCGGCAAAATCCAAAAGATCACTCCTAATGAACAATCACGTGTCCGGGCAAGAGAGAATGCTGCACAGAAAAGCAAAGGGCGGCGCAAAGGAAAAGGAAGCAGGAAAGGGCGTAAGTTTTCACGAATCAGCAGAAAAGAACAATGGATGACTAAAATTCGTCTTCAGCGCGTTTTCCTCAAAGAACTGCGGGAAAGGAGGTTACTTTCCCCGACAGATTATCGCCTGTTATATGCCAAAAGCAAAGGCGGTTATTTCCGGAATAAGCGGCACATTAAATTGTACCTCTCTGAGCAGAACTTGCTGAAGAAAGAGGGAGCTGCGGAAAAGAAGATACTACCGGGGCGGGAACAGCCTCACAACAAAGATCGGCAGACTGGAAGCATCCCTTCCAATAAACCCCTCAGCGAAAATATAAAACATCACCACCAGTAAAAACAATTAGCAAAAACATCATTTGAGAACAGCAACATGAAACCAACACGACCAAAAACAGTACAATATCGACGTAAGAGAGAAGTGAGGACTAATTATACTAAACGCCTTACTCTTCTCCTTTCAGGAAAACCACGACTGGTCGTCCGCCTGACTAACACGCAGGTTCTGGCGCAGGTTGTAAACTTCACCCTCACTGGCGATAAGACTATCGCCGCCGCCACGGGCAGTGATCTGCGCAAGCTGGGATGGAAATATTCCACCAAGAATATGCCCGCAGCATACTTAACCGGTTTTCTCATCGGGAAGCGGGCGATCAAAAAAGGGTGCACAGAAAGTGTTTTGGATACGGGCAATGTTTCTCCGATCCATAAAGGGCGCTTTTATGCTTTCCTGAAAGGGGCGCTTGATGCTGGTTTTCAAGTACCATTCAATTCTCAGAAAGACATCTTCGCTGAGGAAAAGAGAATCACTGGAAAACATATCGCTGAGCATGCACCAAAGCTCCAAGGGAAAAGCGGACAGTATGCGCAATATTTAAAAAGCGGTGCTCTTCCCGAGAACATCTCAGAGCAGTTTCAGATCGTTAAACAAAAAATAAACTAACAACACACTATCAAAAAATAAAATTAACGTAAAAAAGATTCAAATACTAAAATAATTCAAAAAAAAATACTCCCCATGGCACCACCCAAAAAAACGAAACGAGTCGAAGAAGAACCTGCAGTAGTAGAGCCTGTGGAAGAAAAAAAGAATGAAGAAGTCTCTAAAGAGATTGAAGAAGTTCCTCGGCTTCATGCAGATTGGACTCCGATTACTTCGTTAGGAAGACGGGTAAAGGACGGTGAAATAAATTCTATCGATCAGATATTTGATTCCGGTCTGCCGATTCTCGAACCGCAGATCGTCGACACGTTGATTTCTCATCTGGAAGATGATCTCCTCTTGATCGGGCAGGCAAAAGGGAAGTTTGGCGGCGGCCAGCGCCGGATCTTTCGGCAAACACAGAAGAAGACCAAAGAAGGAAACAAAATCAAATTCACAACCGTCGCTGTCGTTGGTAATCGTGACGGATATGTTGGGATTGGTATCGGCAAGAGCGCTGAGACCGTTCCATCGAGGGATAAAGCACGGCGTTCTGCACGTCTTGGCCTTATCCGTGTACGTCGGGGCAGCGGTACGTGGGAATCTACTTCCAGAGAACCAACTTCCATCCCTTTTGCAGTAACAGGACGCTGCGGTTCTGTACGCATAACGTTGATGCCTGCTCCTAAAGGAAAAGGTCTCTGCGTTGAAAAAGAATGTGCAAAAATCCTGGCTTTGGCTGGGATAAAAGATATCTGGAGCAGGACGCAAGGGCAAACAAAGACCAAATTAAATCTCATTTATGCACTGATGGACGCGTTGAAGAAATTATCTGAAGTAAAAATCCAAGAGCGCGACGTCTCCAAACTGGGAATTTTGGAAGGTTCTCTGCGTAATCGTGTAATGGAGGAATCATCATAAACAAGATCATGGCCGCGACAACAGCATCTCCCACCGGGAAGAAAAACAGGAAGGAAGAGAATAAACCAACCACGAAAGAGGCAACTCGTTCAGCAGGGGGGAGAATTGCTGTCGTGCTTATCCGGGGAATGATCGACATGAACCGACCATTGAAAGACGCCTTGCGTGTCCTGCGCCTCCATCGAAAGAATAATTGTGTCATCGTTAAAGATAACTCCATCTCGCGGGGGATGATCAAAAAAGTAAAAGATTATATTACGTGGGGCGAAGTTTCTCCAGAAACCTATGCAGAACTAATTGAGAAGCGGGGAAAAGAGTTCAAAGCCCGGCAAACTGATCGCAAACAGAAATATTCATATGCTACAATTGAGTTTCAGGGAAAAAAATACAAACCTTACTTTGCCCTGAATCCGCCGATCAAAGGGTTTGGCCGAAAAGGGATCAAAGTTGCGTT
This sequence comes from Candidatus Woesearchaeota archaeon, assembly GCA_016203205.1. GTDB lineage: Archaea > Nanobdellota > Nanobdellia > Woesearchaeales > GW2011-AR9 > JACOZP01. The sequence continues at coordinate 5,006 of JACQNE010000001.1, read as the reverse complement.
CCAAGTGGGCGGAGCTTTGGGAAATCGCGGTGAAAAAATCAACGATCTCCTCAAGAGGATGATGTAACTCCAGCGTTGCCAGGATAAACCTTAATTTGAGAACTAATATCAATAATAACAAATATCCCGAATAACTAATAAACAATAACTGATCAAACAATTAATTAAACAATTAATTAAAAAATAACCCATTAAACAAAAGCTGCACACCATGGTTGTCTACAAACGAAAAAAAGTGAATCGGTATCGTGGACATAGTAACCACGGTGGAGGCGCGAGAAAGAAGCGCCGGGGTGCGGGCAGCCGTGGCGGTCGGGGAATGGCCGGGACGGGGAAGCGTGCCGGGCAGAAGAAAGCAGGCATGCCACCGGTCTTAGGAAGTCATGGTTTTCGTCCACTTCGTCGTGTCCTCCACGAGAAAATCAGTTCGGTTAGTTACTTCACTCCCGAAAATGTAGAACGGCTTGTACAGGCGGGGAAAGCGGTAAGAGAAGGGCAATTGATCTCCATTAATCTGACGGAACTGGGGTATACAAAGCTCCTCGGGACGGGAAAAACAACCCAAAAGCTTAAAATTACTGTCGCTTCTTGTAGTAGGAGAGCCGCTGAGAAAATCAAAGCAGTGGGTGGTAGTGTAGCAGCGGGAAAGACTACGGAATAATCAGTTCCACAAAAAGAACAGGATCGGTGAGTTAGATAGGCTATGGCATTACTGGAAAAAATTACTTCGTACCTCCCTGAGGTGCGGGGACCACTGCAAAAAAAACTTCCATTCAACCAGAAGCTCAAATGGACGCTGCTGATCCTGGTTATTTTCTATGTGCTGGGGCTCATCCCGCTTTTTGGGCTCGGTGAAAATTCATTGCAGCAATTTGAATTTCTCTCGATTATTCTGGGAGCATCATTTGGCAGTATCATCTCACTCGGTATCGGGCCATTGGTGACCGCCTCTATCGTTCTACAATTACTGGCCGGAACGGGTATCCTCAAACTTGATCTGTCATCTCCGGAAGGCAAAAAGAAATTTCAAGGATTACAAAAAATTGCCGGTGTTTTTTTTGTCATCCTCGAAGGAGCGATCTATGTCTTGATGGGCGGTTTGGCGCCTTCTGCCGCACTTGCCGGAACGCCTCTTTTTGAGCAGCTCCAGCTGATCCTGATCATCCAATTGATCGTCGGCGGTCTGCTGATCATGCTCATGGATGGGGTTGTCAGCAAATGGGGCTTCGGATCGGGGCTCTCATTGTTTATTGCTGCCGGCGTTGCCCAACAAGTGTTTATCCGTACTTTTAACTTCCTGCCTTCGCCGACGAATCCAGATATCGCGGCTGGGGCAATCCCAGCAATTTTCCAATCGATTGCGCGGGGAGACCTGACAACGGTGACACTGGAACTGGCGGCGATTATCTCTACTCTGTTGGTTTTTGCCATCTGCGTCTACGGCCAGTCGATGAAAGTGGAGATTCCTCTCTCATTTGGTCGAGTGCGGGGATATGGGATGCGCTGGCCGCTTAACTTTTTTTATACTTCGAATATTCCCGTAATCTTGGTTGCGGCCCTGCTGGCAAATATCCAACTCTTTGCTCAACTGCTCCAGCGCTGGGGGCATCCTCTGCTCGGAACATTCAATGGGAGCAGCCCGGTCAGCGGCTTGGTCTATTGGTTAAGTAATCCTAATATCGTCCAAAGTATCATTACTGGTGGCCTTACCTGGACGCAGGTGGGACAGGCTTTGGTTTACATCTTGATTATGGTGGTTGGAGCGATCGTGTTCAGTGCGTTTTGGGTTCAGACTGCAGGTATGGATGCGAAAAGCCAGGCGAAACAGATCCTTAATTCCGGGCTGCAGATTCCCGGTTTCCGCCGTGATGAACGGGTCCTGGAGAAAGTATTGAATCGTTATATCTGGCCGCTGACCATTGCCGGCGGGGCGGCGATCGGCCTGTTGGCTGCGCTGGCCGACTTAACCGGCGCATTGTCTCAAGGGACGGGCATTTTGCTTGCGGTAATGATCGTCTACAAGTTATATGAAGAGATTGCCAAGCAGCATATGATGGATATGCACCCTAGCTTGAAGAAGTTCATGGAGTAGGACTAATTTAAAAAAGAGGTATTTGTTTAGCTGGTGGCAAGGCCACAAAGTGCATCCGAAGAAACTTTATTCCTCGCTTGGTGCGGAAATCTTCTGGTTCACGGCGAGAAGCAGAAAATATCTTTGCTCATTTCCGCTCGGATGCACGGCCTGCCAGAAAAGCTAAACAAATACAAAAAGAGCAGAAATCCACTCCTCCCCAGAGATGTGCCAAGAAATATGGTCCCAAATCAGCAACAAATTTATAAAGAATTTACCTTAAGTGATCTATATGTCATTCCTTGATCCGGTTTTAAACCCTGTACTCGAGCCATTGGTTAATTTCAGTCCGTTCTGGGCAATCGTCATCTTATCTTTTGTTGTTTCATTCTTAAGCACGATCGCCTACAAGTATTTTACCGATCAGGAAAAGATGAAGAACCTGAAGATAAAACAGAAAGAATATCAGAAACAGATGAAAGAGCTTCGTTCTCAGCCGGAGAAAATGATTAGCGTGCAGAAAGAAGCGATGAAATCAAATGCCGAGTACATGAAAATGTCATTCAAGCCGATGCTGATCACCATGCTTCCGTTGTTATTGATCATTGGCTGGATGGCCGGCCATTTGGCCTTCGAGCCGATCTTTCCGGAGGAAACGTACAGCCTGACTGCTTTCTTCAAAGAAGGCGTAACTGGAAATGCCGAACTTGTTGCGAGAGAGGGAACGGAAGTGCTGAATGGTGTTTCCCAGGGGATTACCGGCGGGGCAGTAACTTGGAATTTACGCAGCCAGGAGGGGGACCATTCTCTGACAGTCAAACTTGGCCAGCAAGAAGGAAGTACAGATGTTCGAATTACCCGAGATGTACACTCTGCCGAGCCGCTCAAGACGCTAGAACATTCCGACATCGAGAAATTGCAGATAAATTATAAACCGTTGAAACCGTTAGGGGAAACGAGTTTTTTTGGCTGGCAGCCGGGATGGCTGGGGTTGTATTTCATCTTCTCGCTGGTCAGCAGCTTGTTGTTCCGGAAATTGTTGAAGATCTATTGAAGTCTGGAATTGGGTATATTTCTTTTTTCTCACGGTCAATCTTGAGGCCAGGCGGACGACTTTTTCTACTAAGCTTTTTTTTCCTAAACATTTATAAATAACTGCCAGTTCGATACTTTATATCTTGTCCCCTCGGGATGGATCTTAGAGGCAACTCAGATCACGGAAGTTATTATTGTTTCGTGTTCTCAGTTGTTTAGCAATAAACTTGGAGAATTAAACTTAGATCAATTAAACGAGTGAGGTATCTACTATGCCACGAGGAATGTTTAAATCAGGACGATTACGAAAAATATTCGTGAAGACACCCGGCGGTGAAACGCATATCCATTACCGCCAACGAAAACCAAGCAAAGCTATCTGCAGTGCATGCAAAAAGCCTTTGGCTGGCGTGCCACGCGAAATGCCGGCGACGTTACGGAATATTCCCAAGACTGCGAAGAGGCCAGAAAGGCCGTATGGCGGTGTTCTGTGTTCAGTTTGCCTGCGAGTTATGTTTCAACAAAAAGCACGGGGTGAGTCTGCATGAGTATTTTTGATGTAGGAAGAATGTGTGTAAAGATCGCTGGCCGTGACGCAGGCCGGAAATGTGTTGTCGTGGAGAACCTCGATGCTCCTTTCGTGGTTGTTGATGGCGATGTCCGCCGCCGGAAAGTAAATACTAAACATCTCGAGCCGCTGGAAATAACCGTTGACTTGAAAGGAAAGACAAGTCATGCTGATGTCAAAGCCGCTTTCTCTAAGTTAGGTCAGGCGGTCTGGGAGACGAAAGCAAAGAAACCGGCAGCACGATTGGTTCACCTGAAGAAGAAGCGGGAGGCTCCTGTTGAAGCGAAGAAAGCAGTAAAGAAGAAAACGGTTAAAGCTGCAGAAGAGACGGTTAATCCGGAAGCTTAATTATTTTTATCTTTTTTTTCCTTTTACGCTAAATTTTAGCGTACGTATTTAGTTCGCCGCTCGCTCGGCGTTTTTCTGCGATTTTTCCTGAAATGAAAAAGCTATTTCTCCGAAGAAAAACGCTCCAACCTCGTCTCACGAGGAGATTCTCTCACTCGCCTCTTGGCGGAACTAAATACATACATTTTAGCGTAAAACTCATAAATAAGTATGGTCTTACTGCTCTTACTATGATTGAAACAATAACAGTTTCTTCCCGTGGACAAATAGTCATCCCCGAGCGAGTGAGGGAAGAATTGGGCATCGAAGAAGGGGAAAAATTAGTGTTAATTAAAGATGAAAAGAGAGTAATTCTCGAGAGAGAAAATGATTTCATCCAGTCTCTGCGTGATCGTGAAGAGCGCAAATCGTGGATTGCTTTAGGCGAGAAAGCATTCTCCAAAATATGGGATAATGAGAAAGATGAAAAAGTATGGAAAAAGTATCTTTAGAAATCACCCAACGTGAAATTGTGTTACTGCCTTTTCCTTACTCTGATCTATCTGGGAAGAAAATTCGTCCAGTTATCGTGGTTAGTAATGATAAATTTAATTCTTCATCAAAGGATTTGATTGTCTGTGCCATTACCTTAAATGTGCCAGAAAGCCTCGCACTTTAGTGCGAGGATGAATGGTTTTCTAGCACATTTATATCACAAAGTGCGGGGTTAAGAAATCGTCTCTTTCCAAGCCTCGGCTTTTAAGCCGAGGTGAGACGATTTCCCGCACTTTCATGACATCAAATATCTCCAAAGACTATTATACTATTTTCTTGAAAAAAGATTGTTTGGAGAATGGTCGGTTGCTGGATGATTGTTGTGTTAAAGTAGAAAATATTGCCAAGATAGATCGTTCTCTTGTCATTAAAAGAATAGGCAGTTTGAGGAAAGATATTTTTTCTGATGTTATAGGGAAGCTGAATACTATTTTTTGTTGATTTTTTTGT
>JACQNE010000037.1 GCA_016203205.1 Candidatus Woesearchaeota archaeon | reverse complement strand
GACCGGTGGCATGTTCGCTTCGCTCACCCCTGCCTAATTTTGAACACGCAAGTATTCCACAAATAAATAAGTGGTTTGCTTGCAAACCACCACTCAAAAGAGTGGTGGAATACTCCGCGTTTTAAATTATTATTATTATTTTGTATTTGTTCATTCTTTCTTCTTCAAATATCTCAGGACGGCTCTTGCTGTTTCTATCGCGCCAGAAGTGGCCCCGCCAACTCCACCGGCGAGGATAGCTGCACCAGTAAGAAAAGCGCCTTCTAAAGGAACGATCGGTGAAGGCCTGTTGGGCACAAATCCTTCTACCGTTGGCGCGATGGAATAAACTGCGCCTTCACAAGAATTTCCATAGCGGCCGTACGTCGCTCCGGTGTACATCGATTGGTGCAGGACGTGCTGAGCCAATCCGGGAATCAGCAGTTGATCAGTGATTTGGATCATCTTACTCATGTGGTCGTCTTTGAAAGACGCGTATTTTCCGCGCTTATCACTTTCTCTCATCCCCCTGGACTCTTGGGGATTTCTCGCACGCATGACAATATCCACAAGGTGCAGATCATTGATTGCTCGCCCTTCCAGATCAGTGATCAGTCCCGCATCCGGCCGCAGCACCGTCGGAACATTTACATAAAAAACAAATCTTTCTGGGAAATTAGTTTCCGTTTCTTTTTCAATGGCTTCCGGCGAGGAGGCAAGAATATTGGCCGCGTAGCCCAATTGTTTTTTCATTTCGTGCAAAGGCAGGTCAGTTACAACGTGCGTGGCCATCAGTGACATGGACATCGAGTAAGAGCTTATTTTTTCCCTATACTTTTTGGGAAGATGTCTTTCAGTTAATCTCAAAAATGAGTTCATGATATCGCCGGCAAAAATGACACAATCTGCATCTAACATAAACTTTGGCTTACTTCCTCTTTGAAGTTCAAATTCAATACCTTTAATTTTCCCTTCTTCGATGATCACATCAGTTGCTTTTGTTCTTAATTTTAGTTCTCCCCCGTACTTTTCTTCCAGTACGCGCGCCAGTTCGTCATGCATTGCCTGAAAAGAATGTTCTGCAGGCGCCTGTGGTCCGCCGCCTCGCCAATAGGAAAGAAGCATCAATGAAAACAGGTTGCCGGAGCACGTAGAGGGGGGTAATCCAACATATCCATAAAGCATGGAAAGAGTTGTTTTCAATTCTTTGTTGTCAAAGTATCTATCCAAAATGTGTTCAAAAGTGTCATTGCGATGACCGACAAACGTCGGCTTGGTATAACTAAATAAAGCAACTTGGCTAAGGATTCTCCAAGGCTGGGGAAATTCGGCAATCCGTGGCGCAACTTTTTCTTCCAGTGTCCGCTTCAGTCCGGGCGGCAATTCCCGCTGGCCGTCGAGGTTTTCCATAAAGCGGACAAATCGGGTTACGCCCCGTCGTTCTGCAGGGTATTTTTCTAAAAAAGCGGTAACATTTTCTTCAAGTGTGTTATACAGAATCAATGGTTCCTTACCAGGGGTGATAAACTGGGCAAATTGTGGTGCGGCTTCGAAGCAGCCAATTCTTTCCCAATCAACACCCAAATCAGTATACAGCTGGTGGAATGTTCCGCCTTCGCCCATCTCTGAAATGGCGTGGGTCAATTCATAATCAACTCGTACTTTTCGGCCATCGCGCAGTGTTGGAGAAAGATTCCAAGCCTGAGCCAGGCCACCAACATGTTCTTGACTTTCGAGGAGAATAACTTTGTAATCCGGTCGTTCTTTGGCGATGAGATTGGCACAGACCAACCCCGCCACGCCCGCTCCGACGACAACGATCTGTTTTTTAGTCATGGCAGATTAAGCAGTTTTTTGATATGTCTGTCGCACAAAGAGAATCTGCTCACCTTGTTGTCGTGTCCTCTCTATGATTTCGCGTAGATCGGCCATGCCCTCAATCACACATCTTGGGACGCAGAGCCTCCATTGCTTTCTCATGAAATTCCTTTTCAAAAGATTTTCCCAGATGCTCAGTAACTGCCTCTCCCGTTAAAAGATAAAGCTGTCGTTTGGGCCATCCTAATCTCATTGTTGCGCTTTGATCGCAGCTGGAATGTGGGCTTCCTGGAATATCCGGGACGTCTTTCCAAAGTAAAGTAATTCTGCTTTGATACGTCTTAAATCCCTGTTCTAAATCATCTCTCATCATCGCTGTTCGGTAGGATAACTCTGCGTAACCAGCAGTAGGAAAGTGTACTTTTTTCCAGCGGCGGTCGATTTGGAAATCGTTATCGGCGATCACTCCCAATTGCATGGTCCTTTTGTCTGGCAGGAAGCCACCATAATCAAAACAGTTTCGTTGTGGACGTTGCCAACCGTCTTGAATGTCTACCAGAAACGGCTGTCCTTGGCGTTCAGAAAAATATGCCATTATCTCTCTTTTCATGTTGTGTGAGAAATCATCCCCTGACGACGCAGTAAGAATGGCTAAATAAGTCATTCTCTCTAGCGTGTTTAATTCTTCTATTTCCATGACCTTTTTGAAAAATGGACTTTTACTTTTATTCTTTTCCATAGCACAAACAGCACAATCCACTTTAGGAGTGATAGTGAGCCGTCGCTGAAGCCGATTTTCTGCTTTGGTTAGATTTCAGATGAAAATCGGACCAGTTCCAGTATTATGGCTATCCTTCAGCGACCATTTGGCTTCACTATCACTCACTTTTCGGATTGTGCCGCGCAAACCATATCTTTATATAATATCCTCATTTTAATTAAGAGAGAGCAAAGACAAATAAAAAAAGAATAAAAAAGAACACAAATGACCGGAGGATTGATGACATGAATGAGATGGAAGTACCAGTAAAAGAAGGAGAGACCTACGAAGTAAGTATCAATGCAGTTGGAGAGAAAGGCGATGGCATCGCCCGGGTGAAAGGTTTTGTTATTTTTGTGCCTAGCGTGAAGAAAGGAGACTACGTTAAGATAAAGATCACCAAAGTTCTGGCAAAAGTAGGGTTTGGCGAAGTCGTGGAGAAACTGGAAAAACCTGCTCATTCTTCTAAATTCACCACAATCAGTAAAGAAGAAATGCAACCGGAACGCGGGGAGTCAGAAGCAAAGTATGAAGATACGGAAGATTTTGGTGAAGAAGAACAATCATGAAGCGGCTGTTTGTGGGAATCTCTCTTCCGGAGGAAGTGAAAGAGAAGATCGCCATTTTTTCTAAAGCAGTAAAAGAAACGGAAGGAGAATTTCGTTTTGTTTCCGCGGAGAATCTGCACATCACTCTTTCTTTCGTTGGTGACGTCGAAGAGGGGAATATTATTTTTATCGTGGAAAAATTAATTTCTGCATTAGCTCATCACGAAACAATAAAAATAGCTGTTGTCGGCAGCGGCGTTTTTCCCGCTGTGGAAAGAATCAATGTGGTCTGGGTGGGATTAAAGAATGGGGCGCTAACAGATTTGATCAAAAAGATCAATGCAACTCTATCAATCAATGCCGGCCACGAAGAGGAAACCCCCCACGTTACCATAGCCCGGGTGAAATCGGGAAAGAATAAACAGAAAATCAGAGAAGTCGTGGAACAGTTCAAACAGTTTGACTTTGGCACGTTTGTAGCCGACAAGATTACTTTGTACGAAAGTGAATTGACTTCCGCAGGGCCGGTCTATCATATTGTGAAAGAGGTCGAATTGGTCCAATAATTATTTTAATACCCTGTCCCCCCCCAAAACTATTTAAACTTTCTTCCCTTTATGTCCAAAGAGGTGTTTGGATGAGTAAATATGTGGTCTGGTTTAAAGATCTGGAGAAAGATTCTCTGCCTGTTGCCGGCGGCAAAGGCACCAATTTGGGGATTATGTACAAATTAGGTTTCCCTGTTCCCAACGGTTTCTGCGTGACCGCGCAAGCATATCAGGAATATCTTGATCGGACAGGTCTCAAAGAGAGGATGAAAGAACTTCTAACGGGCTTAGATAAAGAAGACACCGACCACCTACAGCAGATTGCCGCACAAATTCAGGAACTAATCGTTTCAGTACCAATCCCGGAAGATCTCGCTGAAGAAATCAGAGACAATTATGAGCTTCTGGGGGCAGATCAGCACAAAGCTTCAGAAATCGTCCAGGCGAAAGACGTGTTCGTCGCCGTACGCAGTTCAGCCACGGCGGAAGACCTGCCCGAAGCAAGTTTTGCCGGGCAGCAGGCAACCTATCTTAACATCCGCGGCAAGCAGAACGTCGTCGGAGCTGTCCTTGCCTGCTGGGCGTCTTTATTTACAGCACGAGCGATTTATTACCGCGAAAAGAACAAGTTTGACCACATGAAAGTCTTGATCTCTGCAGTAGTGCAAAAGATGGTCAACGCCGAAAAATCGGGAATCATGTTCACGATCAATCCAGCGACAGATAATCCCCAAGAACTAGTCATCGAGGCCATTTACGGACTGGGTGAACTCATCGTTGGCGGAGAAGTTAATCCGGATATGTATCTCGTTGATAAACAGAAAAAAGAGATAAAGAAAATTGAAGTACGCAAGAAACCATTAGGTTTATTTCGCAATGAGCGGGGGGAGAATGAACGGCAGGACATCCCGCCAGAGGAACAAAGCCGTCAGGTGTTAAGCGACGCTGAGATCAAAGAGTTAGCCCGATTGGGCCGGAAACTGGAAGATCATTATGGGAAACCACAGGACGTGGAATGGGCGGTGGAACAGGGGCAGTTATTTCTTGTGCAGACCCGTGCGGTGACGACATTCAAACCAAACGTCTGTACTTCAGGGACAGAAGTGTGCGAAGAAGAAGGCAAGATCCTGCTGCGGGGCGAGACCGCCTCTGGTGGCGTGGCTGCGGGAATGGTAAAAATCGTGGGAGTTATTTCCGAGTTAGCAAAAGTACAAAAAGGAGATATTCTGGTGACCAAGATGACTACTCCCGATATGGTTCCGGCAATGCTGCGGGCGGGAGCGATCATCACTGATGAAGGCGGGCTAACTTGCCACGCTGCCATTGTCGCTCGGGAGATGGGAACGCCGTGTCTTGTCGGAACAGAACATGCGACAGAAATGTTAAAAGATGGACAAATGGTGACGGTGCATGCTTCACGAGGAATTGTCTATGCAGGAAAAGTAGAAATTTCCCAAGAAAAGAGGCCCACAATTCTGACACCATCTCATCCCGATCATGATGCGCTGGTTACTGCTACAGAGATCAAAGTCATTCTTGATCTGCCTGATCTGGCTGAGCATACTGCGGCAACTGGCGCAGACGGCGTCGGCTTAGTCCGTCTGGAGATCATGATTGCCAATGGCGGAATTCATCCAACGGAATATGTCCGCAACGGAAAAGAACAGGATTATATTCGATTACTCAAAGATGGTATCCGCAAGATTGCCCGAGCTTTTTCCGGCAAGCCGGTCTGGGTGCGTTGTTCTGACATGCGTTCCGATGAATATCGCAGCTTACGTGGCGGGGATAAAGAACCACGGGAAACCGATCCGATGATTGGCTGGCATGGAATACGCCGTCTGCTGGATGAACCGGCAATCCTTCGCGCTGAATTTCAAGCGGTGCGTGATCTGCATTATGAAGGATTAAAGAACGTCGGCGTGATGCTGCCATTTGTGATCAGGGTAGATGAACTGTGCCAGGCAAAAGAAATGATGCGCGAAATCGGTCTTGAACCGGTGAAAGCGATTGAATTTGGGGTGATGATCGAAACACCCGCTTCCTGCTGGATCATCGAAGACTTGTGTAAAGAAGGGATTAGTTTTGTCTCTTTTGGCACAAATGACTTGACACAGCTGACTTTGGGCATAGATCGGAATAATCAGAAAATTGCTTCCCTATTTGATGAGATGCATCCTGCGGTGTTAGGAGAGATCGCTAAAGTAATCAAAGTCTGCAAGAAATATTGTGTGAAGACCTCCGTTTGCGGCCAGGCCGGATCACGACCAGTGATGGCCGAGTTCTTAGTGCATCAGGGGGTTGATTCTATTTCAGCTAATGTTGATGCAGTGGACGAAATTCGAAGAGTGGTGGCAAGGGTAGAGAAGAGATTGATGCTGGATGCGGAAAGGAAGAAAAGTTAGTTTCTACTAAGTATCATCTCTGCTCTTTTCCAATACGTTTCCGGCGATTGCAGTTCTTCCGCTGTGGGCGTATTAACAATAAGATAGTCAATACCCTTGCTCCCAAATTGGTTGATGATCGGTTTGACGAAATCAAAACCAACCTCATATTTTCTACCCTTTTCAGAAAAATTTGAGTCAGGGTGGACTTTTCTCTGGACGTAGACAGCAATCCCTTCGCATATAGCCAAAAAAGCCATAACTTCCGCTTTATTTCTTAAATGATTGTTGAGTTCTTCGTCGGAAGGCACCCAATCTTTTCCCAATAGTTCCTGTCCGCGCTTGTCAGTATAGTAATGAACAAGTTCATGGCTTAATACGGTCTTTGCTTCCACGGTTTTACCCCACGTGGATATATGTACAAGCAGTTCATCAATACCTCCCTCTGGTGTTCTCATTATACCGCTGCGGAGATAGATAGCATCTTCATCCTGATTGTACCACCCTACCTGTCCTTCTCCAAAACCATCTAAAATTGACATGTTCTGCTCCGGAAGGCGATAATGAAAAGTTGGTCTTCCGGGGTATTGTATCCCAAGGCCATCTTCCTGCTCTTCGATAAGATCATCAACGTGCTTTTCCACGTATTCTCGTACAGTACGGCTTTCCGTCTTGGAATAAAGATAAAAAGTTACGGGGCTCGTGATATAGGAACAGAGAGCAATTCCTGCTGCTGTGAAAATACCCGCGATCAGTCTGTTTTTGGTCTTCGATTGTTTTTCAGTCATGGTTTACTCCTCAACGGTATCCTCATAAACTTCTTGCATTCCAGACAGGAGATAATAACTTTTCCACCCCGTGTTCGGACGCGGGCATTGACACCCGGTTGAAGATAGGCATAACAATGCTTGCAATAACGGCGCTTGTAATGCTGCGGCAGGCGTAATTTTACTTTCATGGCGATTTTTCGGGCGAGGGCGACGTATCTATTGGCCCGCGCTTTGTCTTTCGAAAAACCAGCTGCGGCAAGTTGGAATAAACGATCGATCTGTTCGCGGGCAATCACTTTCTGCTTCTCTTTAGACACTCTTGGGCGGGCCATATTTTAGATGGAAGACAACAATTCTTATAAATCTTCTTTTACTTCTTCCCCAGATGAGAAGAGGACGACCAGTCAAAAGCCAGATCCGCCAGAATGTTGTAGAAATCCTAAACTATTTGGGGAAAAGCTATGGCTATCAAATTTCTAAAGTCTATAACGAAATCTTTCCCCAGGCAACACAGCGGGTGATCTATTATCATCTCCAAAAAGGGATACAGACAAAAGAGATCATGGTGCATAAGATTGAGCAGGAACAAGGCACATTCTCTTGGGGAAGCATCGTCGAAAAGAAATATTATACGCTGGGAACAAAAGCAAAACCGCGCGGGGATGGCCGGGTGGAAGATTTCCTGCAGAAATGGAAGCGTTAAGATGAGTTCGTTTTCTCAAAAGGTCTATGCAATCTGCCGGTTAGTTCCGTCAGGCAAAGTTACGACGTACAAAGCGATCGCTGAGAAGATGGGTACAAAATCGTACCGGGCGGTCGGACAATCCCTGCGCAGCAATCCCTTCGCGCCACATGTGCCCTGTCATCGGGTGATCAGAAGCGATGGCTCTTTAGGCGGCTTCATGGGCTGGAAGAAAGGCGGGAAAGTCGAAGAGAAACGCAAACTGCTGGAAAAAGAGGGTGTCAGCGTGGTCAAAGGAAAGATTGATCTGGGAAAGTTCTTATTTATGTTCAAATAATATATGTTTATCTTCTTTCTTTTTTGTAAATTTTCTCCAGAAAACTATTTAAACAACTATTCTCCGCAGCAGTACATGGCTATCCAGACTTTTACCGGAACAGTTGTAGAACAAAAGATGCTGACAGACGATGTCCTTTTCCTGAGCCTGGCCATTCCAGAAACTTTTTCATTCAATGCCGGCCAGTTTGTGACGATCAAGATCACTCAAGAGGGGGTTACACGCCTGAAATCATATTCCATCTTCAATCCTCCTCGGCAGCGGGGAAAATTAGATTTCTGCGTCAAGATTATCACTGGCGGATTTGCGTCTGAAGAGTTCAAAAGAACAAAAATAGGAGATTCTTTTGAACTAAAAGGCCCTTTTGGCCACTTCCTCTTTGACGAGAAGAATACCTCTTCAGAACAGTGGTTTTTGGGTGCGGGAACGGGCGTGGCTCCATTGTACTCAATGCTTGCCGAATATGTTCCACAGTTTCCTCAACAGAAGTTTGTTTTGTTATTTGGCGTGCGTGAACAGAAGAATTTGTTTTATGATGACATCTTCAAGATGTTGGAAAAAAAACATCCCAACTTCACCTATATACCTATTTTAAGCCGCGCCCAGTGGTTGGGCAAGCAAGGCCATGTCCAAGACCATCTGCCAGAAGATGTGAGTGGAAAGATATTTTATGTCTGCGGATTAAAAGAGTTGGTATTGCAAACCAAAGAATTATTGGTGCAGAAAGGGGTGGCGTTAGACCGAATTAAATCAGAACGCTATGATTAGAGGAGTTTGTGTATCGGTTGTTAGGAAAAAATTGATTGTGCCTATCTGAAGGAAGGTTTAAATATTCTTCTTCCTTACTGAGGTCATTATGTTAAAAACTATCCATTCTGGGAGGGTATTGCTCTTATTAGCATCTGTTCTCCTGCTGCTGGCCACAACTATTTTTGCGGCAGGAGATTTGCTTGTGGAATTAGACACCCCTCAGATTCAGCCGCGTGATGGCTATAGTGAGGATGTGTTCGTTCCTTTTACCATCAAAAATGATGGCGATGAACCAATTGTTTCACGCTTTCCCGTCAAGATCATCAACCCGGCTTCACGCTCTGGTGTTGGTTATCCGCTCTATGCCTATTTCGATGCCCAAAAAGAAGTTCCGATCATCAAGTCCGATGGTGAAGCAACAACACGGCTGCCAACAACAATTCGGATCAAGATCGGCGACGGCGAGGCAGAAGTCCCGGCGATTCAGCTTTTTCCCGGTGAAAAATTATCTTTCCACGAAGACATCATTAAACCATTGCTTACTTTTAGTTATTCTGAATCCGGCACGTATACGGTGGGATACGAAGTTGATCCGGCAAATGAAGTTATGGAAACTGACGATACCAATAACCTCGCGACAACAGAGATTGCTTTGGAAGTTAAACCGTATGTGAAAGGCCCGAATCTAAACTTGGCTGAGAATCAATATTGGTTTTACTATCCCAATAAAGAAGGTTGTCATACTCTGGATGTTCCTGAACCGGTGGAAATTTGCCTGGTAAGTTATGGTCCCCTCACGGCGAAATTGACCATTGGTGGAGAAGAAGTAACGCTGTGGCATTTCTTTGAGATCTGGGGCTGGACCAAGAAATTCAATAATTTGGAATTAGTTTCGGCGGACGGGTTTTTATTGACATATCAGTGAAACGAAAGTATTTGATCTGTTTCTTGTTTTTTGGCAAAATAAATATTATCCAGTAAACCGAAGTTCTTATAAATAATTGATGATCAAAGATGGTTATGGAGAACCTCATCATCCTCGGAACCGGCATCGCCGGCTGTACCGCTGCAGTCTATGCCGCGCGGGCGAATTTAAAACCACTGCTCATCTCTGGACCAGAAGACGGCGGCCAATTGACATTGACAACAGATGTCGAAAATTTTCCCGGCTTTCCCGAAGGGGTGAAAGGGCCGGAATTGGTGCAGTTGTGCAAGAAGCAGGCTGAACGGTTTGGGACGGTGTTCATGGTTGATATTGTTGAACATTGCGTAAAGAAGGACAATCTTTTTGAGCTGAAATTAGTTGGGGGGGATCTACTCCAAACAAAAGCATTGATCGTCGCAACGGGCGCGTCTGCCCGCTGGTTAGGTATTCCCTCTGAAGAGAAGTATAAAGGACGAGGAGTTACCACTTGTGCTACGTGCGATGGCGCATTTTTCAAAGATAAAGAGGTAGTTGTCATCGGCGGCGGTGATTCCGCAATGGAAGAATCCACTTTCTTGACAAAATTCGCTTCGAAAGTGACCATTGTCCACCGCAAAGATTCGTTTCGTGCATCGAAGATCATGCAGGAACGGGCGCTGAAAAATCCTAAGATCAAAGTTGTGTGGAATTCGGAGATCGCGGAGATCATCGGTGATGGGAAAAAAGTAAATGGTGTTAAATTAAAAGATACGACTAATGGTGCGATCAGTGATTTCAAGTGTGATGGTGTATTCTTAGCGATCGGCCATGTCCCCAACACCGCATTTTTGAAGGGAATTATCGATGTTGATGAATTGGGTTATATCCGGGCGGATAAGAATATGCATACAAATGTCGAAGGCTTGTTTGCCGCCGGCGATGTTCAGGATAAACGCTTTAGACAAGCGATCACGGCTGCCGGTTCCGGGTGTATGGCGGCGATGGAAGCGGAAAAATATTTGGCAGAGAGAGGTGTGCATTAATGTCAACGCTGTTAACTTTAACGGAACATAATCTAGATCATTTCCTGGATGCGTATGCGCGTGCTGGACAGCCGGTTGAACTAATAGTGCCCTATGACCAGCAAGGTGGCGAAATAACCCTCCCTGCACCATTGAGGGCAGATGTTCAGTGTGCGGTTTTGGAATATGATTTTAGGACATTTTTTGGTTGTGATGGGATTACAGTTCGTTTTCTAGGTGGTGATGCTTTTTCCAAGAGAGCACGTATTATTGACCCCCGTCATCCAGAATTAGAATCACAAAAGATTGCCGACGGCCTTTATGTATATTCCTCAGGCGCAACATTTCTTTATTCCACAAGACGAGATAATCCACAGGGATTGGAACGGCTTGCTCAGGCAGTACGTCAATTTTCTAGATCAGAAGATGGAAGATGCGTACTGGAGCATCTGGATGTTGGCTTGGCTCTACTGAGAAATGATTATACTGGGAGCTGACCGTTTTTCTTCAGAGAACTTTGCGTAATTCATTTTTTTATACGCAAAGTTCTCAAGAGGAGGTGAAATAGTCGTAATTTTGGCATAAAAAGATCACCAATGTGCCAAAATTACTATTTTTCAAACTCCTCTTCAAAACAATTTCAGAATCAGTGGAAAGAACAGATTCAACAATAAGATCAGCAAGAAGAACATTCCCACTTGGCGATAGCGTCGTTCTCCTATTTCCGGCCCTTTCAGTTTATGGAGAAAAGTTTGGGCCATCCGGCCGCCGTCAACGATGGGCAGGGGCAATAAATTGAACAAACCGATCCCAAAACTGAGCAGGAAAAGCCAGCGAAGGAAGCCGGCAATCCAATCGACAACGTAGTACACAATTTTCCAAAAGCCAACATCGTACATCGGCTTAACCTCAAATTCATTGCGGATAGATTGAATTCCCAAGAACGGCTTTTTCTGATCATCAGGATTGGCGGCGACCTGGAGAGGATAATCTTTTTCTGGAGTTTGGACCGTAATTGTTTCACCAGGTTTGATCGATGTCAATTCATCGCTGAATTGTTGGAAATCCAACGTGGCAATCCCGTTAATTCCTGTGATTACTGTTCCCGGGACAATTCCTGCCTGGGCAAAAGGAAGGTTCTCATTGACATAAGCATCGAAAGTGAATCCCGTCGGCTGAACCATTGCCTGCTGGGCTGGAGCGAAGGCAAACGTAAGAAGCAGCACCGCGAGGACAGCCAGGATAACATTGGTGAATGCACCAGCAGCAAGAATAGAATATTGAACGATGTCTTTGTCTTTTGCCATCTTTTTTTCGTTTGGTTCGACAAAAGCACCGATGATTGGGCCGAAAAGGACGATACCCGTATTTTTGACTTCAATCTTATGCGCACGGGCAACAACACCGTGTGCAAATTCATGGACGAGAGCGATGATAAAGATTCCAATCAACCAGTACCAGAATGGTAAGATGCCTAATCCTGGGACGTTGATCCCGGGCAAGACCAAAGAAACACCAGATTGAGCGGCGGGATTAGTGATCAGATCAATGAGATTCTTAATCAGGACATAAGAAATGACCGCAAGACCGACAAAACCAGCGCCGACGCCGATATAACCAAAGAGGATGATCCATTCGCGATATTTCGCGGCAACTTTGTCCATCCATCTTAAGCCCCACTTCATTCGGTAGAGAAAGATAATCTTACCCTGGACATCGATCTGTTTACGCTTGATGTAAAGAAGAACGATAATAACCAGATAAAAGAGGAGGATATATTTGTACTGGATAACCCAAGGAACGACTGCGCTAAGCATGATTAGAAGGACGAATTGATGGTATTTATATGTTGTGGTCGCAAATGTGCTTGCCGAAAAATAATGAAAACAAAAAGAGACCCCTAATTTGAATCTCTACTTCTTCCTTTTCGGCTTAAGCTTCGTTCCTGCACCAATGCCTCGGCCGCGGACTTTGCCGGCCTGGACTTTCAACGGATTGGCGCGGATCTTACGCTTTGTCTTGCGATCTACAAAGATATTTTTAAATAATCGTGCTTCTGCTTCGGGAAATTTAGCCATGTGTTTTCACCTTACTTCACTTGTTTCATCACTCGCGTGCCCATCACCAGCCAATAGAGGACTTCAACACCTTCTTTGACTTGATCTTTGAGCTCTTCTGGAATCTCCATATCATACGTCTCGTATGTTTCCATATCCATGACATGGGCGGTCTCTCCCGTCACTGAGAGTATCTGTGCTGATTTCTTCTCGACAATGGGAGCTTCAACACGATCATGCCCAGGCATAACCATATTTCTTTTTTTGCCGTCAAGAAGACCGACGGCCATCAAATTTACTTTAGCATGTCCATGTTTTCCCGGTCTGGATGTTGCCGTGTCAGTAATCCTGCAAGGAACACCGTCAATGATGATCGTGTCGCCTTTTTTTAATGTACCTACACTGACTAATTTCTTTTCATAATCTGTCATAGATGACCACCCACTCCTTTACTCTTGGCGTGCCGTCAGAGCTTCTTTGGCATCGTCAGAAACCTGAAATGCCCCTGCCTAACGCATAAGCTTATCTTTGGTATTATGCGAAAGAACACTTTTTTCGCCATAATCAGCATAAAAAGAGAAGTGTTTTTTAAATCTATCGTTGGGATGGGCTCTGTAGAAAAAGTCAGCCGCCTGGCCAAGAGGTTGCGTGAGAACTACGATATACCAAAGTTATTGGTGCTTCTGAGCTGTAGTCTAAGTAGCGAGAGAAGCACGAACGCAACGGCCAGGCTGACTTTTTCGGGATTTTCTACAGAGCCGTTAAGATGGTTCTTCTCTTCAGATCCTGAACAATTCTTTCCACAATGATGTTCTTTGTTTTCCTCTACTTTTTCTGTGAGAAATAATCTTGCTGATATCCTTGTCAATCTGTTCAAAGTGGGGATATTTTTGTTCAGCTTTGCGGAATTCCGTGCCGTGGTACGAATGGCGGCTGCCAGTGTGTTTAAACTGGAAATGTTTGTGGAGCATCTCATGATACATCAAATAATCAAGGATGTGCAGGGGGGAATCTTGAAAGAGAGTCGAGACCGTAATTGTATCGTTATGAAAGTTATAGCAGGCTAGTTTACGGAAAGAATCCTGTCCCCAGGTAAGATTTGGTATTTCCATCTGGTTGGAGAAAAATTGTTGATTAACTCGTTGGAATGCTGCTTCTAGGGGGGGGTTGCTTTTTGTTTTGGGTGTCAGGATGGGAATATTCTTTATAAAGTGGGTGTACAACTGGATATTCTGAGTTTTTGCTCTTCCTTTGAAAATCTTGAGCAGGAGATGCTGGATGAGGCCAATTTTTATCTCATCGTCAATATCTTTCCATTGCAGATTAAGATGGAGAGTGATCTTATTGCGGGAGAGATTGATATTGGCATTGAAATCTCCCAAACGGCGGTTATATTCCATCTCTGTTTCGTAGATAAAAAGCTTCTCGGGGAAGAGACGCTGGTAGGATTCCTGGATAATGTCCATCTTCTTGTGTAAAGTGGGGTGGTTTTTAATATGTTTTTACTTTTCTGATCGGTTTTAGTATCTTTTTCTCCACCACAATCTTAAAATAGATGTTTTGCTTACAAAAGAATATGATCTCCAATACACCGCTCACCCGCGATCCGATCTGTGGAAGAGAACAGGAATCGGGGAAAGGTGTGCAAAAGGAAGGGCGTTGGTATTGTTCTGATCGCTGCCTGCGCGAATATGAATTTAGAAGAGAATTCTCCTCCGGAAAAAAGAATCAGGCTTAAGCTCTTTGGAGAATTGTAATCGTTCCTTGTTGAGGATCAATCATCTTTCTACTCAATCTCAAACCTTAAGATGGCTGCAATGCCGCCTAATTCTTTTAATTGAGATCCCTCTCTTGTTTCTGTAGAAATTACTTTAACCGTCGCTCCGCCAACCTGGGCCCGTTCCTCCAGATTGAAGATTGTCTCCTCCGGGAGGCTTTCGGAGAGCAGGAGAATATCGACGGCATTCATTTCTAAAGCACGTACTGTTTCTTTTTCTCCATAGGTTACTTTTTTCGGATTCTCCCGAAATTCCATGAAAAAGTGGTTCATGATCTTCTTTTCCCGGGCGACTTCTTCTTCCGCGAGAAGATCACCAGATTTGTCTAATAATTCCTGCAGGCCAAAGTCATCAGTGTACGAAAGATCTTTTGTACCGACAATTTTTTTCTTGATGTCGCCGGTCAAATAATCATAATTTACAAAATCATTGATCGTAACCCCCGGTCCACCGAGGATGATCCCCTTGAGATTTGTTCCCAAAGGCAGAAATTGTTCTTTCATGTAGTCCGCTATCTTCTTGAAATGCTCTTTGATCGCGCCTTCTCTAAGACGGGCGAAACGGGCCGCCGAATTATGGACTAAAACACCATTGGCAATAAAGTTTTGCTTTCCTACGGAGATGTCAATCATCTCTGTTTTTTCGTCTCTGACTTCTATCTTTTTGATTTTGACAGGAAGGAAAGGACAATCGTAGAT
>JACQNE010000003.1 GCA_016203205.1 Candidatus Woesearchaeota archaeon | reverse complement strand
GCCGTATGCTGAGCGGACGATATTCTCATCATTTTACCCGTATCGTCCGCTTGTATATCGCGAGCGAATGTTATGATTATTTCGTACGCTCGCTATATATCCAAGCGGAAATCGGCAGGTATATTTTCCGCTTCTCGCAGTGAACAGGAGGATTTCCGCACCAAGCAAAGATTAAAGCATCTTCGGATACACTATTTGGCCTTGCCGTCAACTAAACAAATACAAAAAATAGTATAACACTTCTTGCAAGAAGAGTATCAATCAGAATTTGAGAAAAATAATCATCAAATAAAAAAATAAAAAAAGATAATTCTCTTTTCTTTCTATTGTGCCAGTGCTGCATCAATCACTTGCTGGAAGACTTCAAATGGCTGAGCTCCAGAGATTTCAATACCATTGACAAAGAAACCCGGTGTTCCCTGGACTCCGGCCGCTGCACCATCTGCCATATCTTTTCTTATTTCTGCAGCCATTTGGCCAGAATCAAGGCAGGAATTGAATTTTCCGGTATCCAAACCCAGTTCTTGAGCATATTGCTTGAACCCGGCAACCCCGCCCTGCACTCCTTTTTCAAACAACAAATCGTGCATTTCATAATACTTACCTTGCTCACCAGCACATTCTGCAGCTTCTGCTGCTTTCTGTGCCTGAGGGTGGAAACTTAAAGGAAAGTCCCGATAGACAAACTTCACTTTTCCTGTCTTGATATATTTCTCATTGATCTGCGAAAGGGTCTGTTCGTAGAATCTGGCACAGAAAGGGCATTCATAATCACTAAATTCGACAATGGTCACTGGCGCATTTGCGTCCCCTTTGACGGCATCGTCGTCAACGAGCTGTTTCATATCAACCGGCGCCGTTGGAGCCTGTCCATTACCGACGGCCACTGCTCCTCCCGTAGGCGCTGCCTGGCCACTATCATTGTTCCGAAATACAAATACTGCTAAGACCACGATCAAAGCGACAGTTGCAAACTTCCAGAACCGATCAGAAGCCGGTTTTTTCTGCTGTTCTTTTTGTTGTTCTTGTTGTTCCATCCTCGTAACCTCCTCATTTAATTGTTGTTTTATAATAGCGGTAGTAAGTAGTTAATACAAGTTCCGCTATTATATTCGAAGGAACAAACAAATTTTATTAATTACTTTGTTCCTTCGTTATAGTAAATGGCATAGCTTAATTATATTCAACCAGTCGTTTACCATTTAATAGGTGACCAGTTTTTATCTCCAATGTCATTACTATTTTAAAGAAAGAGGGATAGTTGTTTTATAACCTTTATGGTATTGGCTTATATCTATGGGGAATTTAACGAAAGAGAAGTATATCCAGTCTCCAGAGCGTGCTTCCTGTCCAGAGGATTGAAAATAAGTACAGGAGCCCCAGCACTTTGTTCAAAGGAACATATCTGGAAAGCCAGTGGCTCGTTTTGTCGTGCCATCTTTTTTTTGTCCAGCAAAGAACATTGTAAACAAGGCAATCTCCCAGCAAAATGTACCACAAAATCCCTTCACCATAAAGAGGCATATACGCTCAATAAATTAATCTCTATAAATAATTTGCCTCTTGGCACGGAGGGAGTAGCAATTTAATCATTATCCACTCTTGGTGCCAGAATAAAGCTCATCAACAGCCGGTCAGTGACTTTATACTCTAACTTCAATGGATAATCATTATTAAACTGCAGGCTGACCTGATCGGCCATCTTCCCTGCGGCAGCCATCTTCTTCAGATATTCTAAGGAATATTTAGCTTTATGTTTTGCATCTCCGGCAGCTTTGATCACCGTATTCTCATCAGCGTTGATCTCAATAAACGCTTTGGACAAGTCTCCTTCCGCTTTCACGGAGAGCATCTTTGCTTCTCCCAGGAAAGTGACTGATTCTGCGACGACACTGACATCATCGATGGAATCAGCTAAAATGGATGAATGTGTTGTCACGCTCAATGGGAAAGTCAATTCCGGTACTTTTTGCTCTTTCTCATCAAGATCCAGCGTGGGGATGGAAAAAGAGCGCGTCGTATTACTCTTAAATTGGATGGTCAGTTTGGCATCATCCGTTGTTTCCAGCGTAACTGTGTCATCACTTTTAGCCCGTCGCAGGATTTGTTTCAATTGGTTCAGGTTAACCGCTAGCTCCTCTGTTCCTTTCACTTTACATTCCACAAATGAACTGCTCAAGAGCTTAAAGATGACCATGGCAACATTCGCCGGGTCCATTGCAACCAACTCTAGACCTGCTGATGTAACTTTAAATTTTGCTTCTGTAACTAAGTCAGAAATAATACTGATACTCTCTTTAAAATATTTTGGTTCTGCTAAGACAAGTTTCATGTTCCCTACCCCCTACGATCCGAGAACGAAATTGTTTTATAAAGTTTATTGTGGTGGAGGAGTACGTATTAAGTTAAGTCTGTGCGGGTCGGGTCAAGATGGCCTGCCGAGCGTTGGCTTTGAGCCAGAAATCCAGAGTCTCGCTTATTTTTAGGAATAGCTCTTCAGTTTAACTGCTCTCCGCTTCTGGGCGAGACGAGGCAGGCCGACCTGCCCAGTACAGACTTAATACGTACGTGGGGGAGTAAAGTATTTATATTTGAATGTCATGCATAATTACAGATGGATTTAATAGAGAGGTTGGACGTACTAAATACTGAAAGAGATTTGAGCTGTATTTACGCTGGTAAAAGCCTGGCACCGTTTTTACAAGTAACACCGCCACCTCCTCCTGAAGAATGGAAGAAAATGATCAGATCGGCAGAACGGTGGGATCGTTTGGCTCAGTATATAGAAGCGGTCCATTCAGCGTATGCTTTTGTTTTTGACCGTGAGTTATACCGTCTCGAAAAAGAGGATACGTTGCAGCGAGAACAGATGGAGCATTTTTTGGTGGAAGAAAGAAAACGGGAAGAAAAGGAAGAAGAGAATTATCTTACCCAACAGGGAATCGTTACGGAGACAGAAAAAGATGCTTACAGCGTTGCCTGGACCTGGGGAAATCGATTAAATCATGTTGCCTATCGGGGGAATAAATTTGATCCCAGCATTGAGGTTTTGGAAGGCAAGGGTTTGATTGTCCGGGAAATTGCCATGCCTCGTGATTCATTTTACAGGCATGTTCACAACGGGCTGATTGGCGCTATCAGTACTTTGGAAGACAAATATTGGCTTCAGCTCCGTGGTGTGAAAAAACCACAGATCATCAATCCAGACTTTAGGGAGAAGGCCTACCACTGGCTTTGTGCTGAAATTGAACGCAAATTAAGTCCTGGCCTTGAAATAAGGCTTCTGGATCACGTATTAGCCAGGAATGATGGTGAGAGGATTGCCCTCAAAACAATAAACCATAGCAGACTAATGAAATGGGAGTAAGTCCAAAAGCCTCACTTCAGAACAACTTTTTTCCCATCTTCCATCAGAAATACTTTCTTGAATCCCATCTTTGTCGCCAAGTCGGCCAGTTCTTTTGCTTTCTCTCCTCCGGCGTGGGCAGGAATTACGGCCTGCGGTTTGATCAATTCCAATAATTCGCGGTGATCTTCACGTGCGGCATGGCCGGAGACATGCACATCTTTGAATATTCTCACATTCTTGCTGTGCAAATTGCTTTCCAGCCGATTTCGATTATCCCGATTTAGCTGGACTGGAATAACGGAACAGCTGAAAACAATTATATCTCCTTCTTCAAAACGGAAGTCGTGTTCCTCTCTGGCCATCCGTGAAAGGATCGCTTTTGGTTCTCCCTGGTGGCCGGTGCAGACAATCAGATATTTGTCCTTGCCCTCTTTCATGATTTTCCGCAGAACTTTCTCGATCTTATCGCGATAGCTGACGATCTCGACTTCTTGTTTGAAATTAACTAAACCTAAATCTTCTGCAGCTTTGATGTATTTTGCTAACGAGCGGCCTAAGAAGACAATTTTACGGTTTAGTTTCTTGCCCATCTCGATAATGCTTTTCAGACGAGCGATATGGGAGGAAAACGTCGTGACGATCATCGCTTTCCCCTGACTATTTGTTCCCAACATCACTTCTTTGAGCATCTGTTTTGCGACAGATTCAGAAGGCATCTTGCGATGCTCTTCGGCATAGAGACATTCGATGATCAACACTTTAATCCCCTCTTTTCCCAGTTCTTCCAGACGTTCAAAGTTAGGTACCTTTCCCAGCGTCGGCTGGCGATCAAATTTATAATCGTTGGCGTACATCACTTTTCCTTCCGGCGTATGCAGCACGACGATTACTGTATGGGGAATAGAATGGGTTACATGGATGAATTCAAGAGTAATATTTTTCGAGAGCTGATAAGTGGAATTAGCATTTAGTGGAATCAATTGGTTGGGTATCTTGATCCGGTCGTCTTCCAATGTTCCTTTGAGCACCTCGATTGTGTAAGGCGTGCAGATGATCGGAACATTTGGGAATAAGCCGGCAGCAAAAGGGATTGCTCCGCAATGATCCAGATGTGCGTGGCTGGGCACGATGGCCAATACTTTATCTTTCCAGTCGTTGATAAAGTTATAATCCGGCACTGCTCCCGCTTTAAGCAATTCTTTATAGGACTTGGCGCTGATATCTTCCCTATCTTCTGTGTAGCGGATATAATTCTCCATGTTTAAGCCCATGTCCAGAATAACTACTTCGTCTCCTACTTTGATCGCAACGCTGTTGCCGCCGGTTTGGGTATAGCCGCCGATGGTGCAGATTTCGATTGGCATAG
The DNA here is from genome assembly GCA_016203205.1 of Candidatus Woesearchaeota archaeon. Taxonomy (GTDB): domain Archaea; phylum Nanobdellota; class Nanobdellia; order Woesearchaeales; family GW2011-AR9; genus JACOZP01. The sequence continues at coordinate 45,014 of JACQNE010000003.1, read as the reverse complement.
ACTTAAAGAATCAGTTTGGCTTTAAAAACATTTGGTTATGGTCATCCAACACATCCTGATCATCCGGTTAGCCGACTATATTCCTACTTTCCTGCTCTCTTTGTATTCCTAATAATTTTCGTTATCCACTTTTTGTCAATGAATTGTACTGGTTGTTCCAACCCCAGTTCGCGGCAAGAATGAAGATACTCATTTACAAATTTCTGAAATGTAGTGATTGCGCTCAATTTTGTATATGTCTTAACAAATATATTGGGGCTTAGTTGAGCAGCCACAAAGTTCCTATTCTGGAGAATATAACTATTCAGTTCAGCGTACGGAATGGTCTCTTTTCTGGGTGCTAAGATACTTAAAATCGCATTCTCTTTTTGAGCTAAGCTTAGTCCAATACAGAAACACATCATAAAGCCTAAATAGTATTCTCCGCTTTCTGAATCCGGGAAAACTCGTTCGTATCTTTCCTGGGCCCTTCTCTTATCTTTCATCACTGAGATTACTTCAATTTCTCTTCTAATCAGCTCAATCTTGTTTAAGTCAAATTTTATATATCTTGCATATCTTTTTTCTTGAAAAACGGCAATCCCTTCCGTATACAAATTACAAAGTATCTCATAAACTACGGGAAGAGCACCAATCTTCTTCGGATTTACTCTCATAAATTTACTTATTTTCTGAATTGCTGTATATTCTTTTTGATAAATACCTCGCGTTAACTCTAAGTAATGTTGTAACTCATGGCTTATCGTCTTTAACAGAAACGCTGAATCTATTTTCTTCAGGAACATCCATGGAAGACAAATTCTACCCAACAACCATGCTCCACTGACATCTAAAGAAATTCTCTGAAAATCACTATCGCCCTCAATCATTTCAGCATACGTTCCCTCTTCCGTTCCTTCCATTACGGAAACGTTAACAATTATTTTATCTCTTCCCTCAATCACTCGCTTAAATTCAGATTGCCTCAGAACATAAAAGATAAACTCCGCGAGGAGCTTGGCACTTATTTTCTTAAACTGATGATAAGATATTTTCAGCTTTTCTCCTGCTCTTATCTTTTGGTATATTTCTCTCTTAAAAACAAGCTCATAGAATTGTGCTAGTTTTACATCTTCCCTAATCTCCGTGGGGACGTTCTGGTCTTTAAACCACTCTTTGTAGTAGATGTTCTTTGTTAACGTATAATCGCTACGAAAATCTCTCGTAGAATATCTTTTAAAATTAAATAGGATATTAACAGTTGTTAAATCAATTCTTTTTGTAAACACAAAGTCTCCAAACATTATCAATAGATTATCTTAGGATATAATAAGTTTTGCTAACTCATCACCTCACGATTAAGAGCCTGTCCCTGTAGAGGACTCAGCAGCATAAAGTCGAACGCCCGCAATCTGACAACAAGGGCGTTGCGGGGTGGTTGCCCCCCAATGTCATCAAGTTAAAGTTTCTTATTTTTGAGCCGATCTACCCAGACGGGAATTAAAAAATGGTGTGGGCGGCAGGATTTGAACCTGCGTAGGCACCGCGCATAAGGGCAGTCTGCCCTTATCAACCCTCCTAGTGTGAATGCGATGTACATAATAAAAAAATGGTGTGGGCGGCAGGATTTGAACCTGCGTAGGCACTAAGCCAATAGATGGCTCACGGTTTTTCATCGACCTCTGAGGGAAGCCTCACAACCCAAACGACTTGAGTATGGACTCATTTAGCACCTTTGCCAAACGAACTATCCCGTTTGACCGCTCCGGCACGCCCACGTGAAACTTAAATTTGCGGAGCAGAACAAAAATAGCCATCTCTTTTATAAAAGTATTGCCGACAAGTACGTATTAAGTTAAGTCTGTGCGGGCTGGGTCAAGATGGTCTGCCGAGCACTGGCTTTGAGCCAGAAATCCGGAGTCTCGCTCATTTTTAGGAATAACTCTTCAGTTCAACTGCTATTCGCTTTCGAGCGAGACGAGGCAGACCGACCCGCCAAGCACAGACTTAATACGTACGCTAACAACATTCAAAAAATTATCTATAAGACCAATCGGAAGGTCGGACATACATCTCTGAAAGATTAAGCCTAGCTCTTATTTGATTTCTCCAAGCATTCTCGTCTGGAGAATAATGTTCCTTTGCGAGATCTTCTAAACCAGCCACTATCTTTTTTGCATCTATCTGGTCTAAATGAGAAGCAAGGATCAAAACTTCTTCTTGCCTCGCTGGAACGATCACGTTTCTTCGAAGAGAATGATCAGGATCGGCTATGATGCCAGTTGCCAAATCAACATACATTGGATATGAACTTCTTTCTTTTTTCCCTACTCCCCATAATCCTTTATTGTAAACAGTAGCAAGTGTATCAAGAACGCCGCATCTATGATCTGCACTGAGGGCCAAATAAGGGATCCGCCGCCATGATTCTTTCTGTTCTTGAGAATATCGCTGTATCTCTCTAGCAAGTTTGTTATCAGTACTAGCTTCGGTTAGATCAAAAGCATTAGATTGAATCACAATTTCGCGCAGGGAAGAAAATATTTATAAAACTTTCGTCGTTCAGCAACAATTGATTGTCTTATCTAATGTTCTGCAGCTGGCCTTCAATATCCCGCAGCTGTTTTTCCAGTTCGTCTAACTCACTTGGTTGTTCGCGCCCAGCTTGTTCTCGGGGTGCACTTCTCTCGATCGGCACGACTTCCAACGGCTGCTGTTCTTCCGGTGAAAGCAATTCCGTATCTAATCCCTGTTGCTGCAGCTGTTTCTCTGAAAGGCCACGGAGCTTTCCTTTGGGCAGATGCTTTTTCAGTTTTCCCTCGACCAGCGAATTTATCTCTCTCACCTGTGATTTAAGGACGGTGAATAACGCTACTTTTTCTTCCTGAATCTTGCGAAACGTCTCATAACCCTGCATGAAGATGATCACCTCTCTCAGCGATTCCAGCAGGTCTTTCCGTAATATTTTTGGATCGCTGACTTGGACCATATACTCTGGGTCTTTTTCAAGATGAGTTCTCGCGTGTTCTTTTGGAAGGAGCTTAGGATGAGATCTGGTCATCACTTTCCTCTTTGCTGACTTTTTTCCTTTTGTCATGATTACAACCTAAAATTGTTCCGGCTCATTGAGAGAATGATTGATAAAATCGACTTTCTTTTCCAGTTCAGCTAAACTATTCTGCCATAGCTCTAATTGGTGGTCTTCCTCATTTTTCAGGTCAGAAATTTTTAAGAGTGTTTCTTTGGCCTCATCTAATTTCTTCCGGATTGACCCGACGACGGCGAGTACATCATTATATTCATCTATTTTTACAAAAACAGGCATGCGTTCCATGAAAATCCCTCCTAACTCCCCTGCACTTTAAACAGGTTTTTATCGACTTGAAGCAGACGATCGTGAATCACTCTGATCGCTCGTTTCAATTTGGTATAATTCTCTTCTTCATTATATTCTGATGTTTCCAACCGCTTCGACGCTTCAAATGCAGCAGAAACATCAGTCTTGATAGATTCAATCTCTCCCAAGATGCGTTGATAGACATCAACTTTGACAAACAGCGGCTCTTCTTCCGCTTTAGGATGAAAAGAGGGCATCCTCACTGCTCCTGATCTGGATGTCGTTTCCGGCAAGACAGCTCTTTGTTCTTCTCTGAAGGAAACTGATTCTTCCAGAGGCCGCTTTGTAGCAAAAGTTGGTGCCTCTTCTGTGATCGAAGGCATCTCCAAACCTACGGCCTCTTTAACTCTTGCTGGCTCAATCACCCGTTCTTCCGGCTTCATCGAAGGAAAGCGCAGAGCTCCTTCTCCTGCGGGGTGGCCGGGGGGAAACGGAACCTTCGGAACTTTTTTTCTGCTGAACCAAGACATAATACTACTACTGAATGGAAAGGCGTTTAAAAACTTTGTTTAGTATTAAAGAATAGTGAAAACAATATTTTTGAGACATTAGGTTCTAATCCCCTAATCTATTTAAAGCCGGCGGCGGGATTGCCGCCAATGAAAGGGTGGGCGTGGTGGATTGTAGCCCTGTTTTTTCTCTCTTCCGCCTCGGCGCTGCTCGAGATCAATGAGATTTCCTATGCTCCTACTGACGACTTCGGCGGGCAGTATAACGAATGGATCGAGATTTGGAATAACGGCAACGAGACAATCAACTTATCCGGCTGTTTTCTGGACACAAGACCGGATGAAAATCCTTTACCGCCAGCATTGATCTCACCGGAAGAACTGTTTATTATCGCCCGTAAACCCGAAATCTTTCGGAATATCTCTTCATTTAACGGCACGATTATCCCGCTCGTTCTTTCTCTGGCCAATACGGAAGATACGATCACTCTGAACGGAACATGCACCGGGCAGTTCACCTACAATTCTTCTCTTGGTGCGTTGAAAAATAACCGGACTCTCGAGCGTCGTGAAGATAACACCTGGGGAGAATCGCTTGTTGACGGAGGCACTCCCGGCACCCAGAACAGCATTTGGCATCTAAAAACCACATCACCAGACATCGTGATCAGCGAACTGCTGCCTAATCCTTTCGGAGCCGACGATGACTTTCTTCCCGGAGGTGAATGGGTAGAACTTTTTAACAATGGCTCAATTTCCGTCGATCTGCGGGGTGCGCAGCTTCAGGATCAAAAGGGCGGGAAAGTGTATCTTGCCGACACAAACACTCAAGGAAAAGATGGCCTCACTCTTTGTCCTCATTGTTATCTTCTTGTTTACCGCAATGGCGACAGCGATTTTTCTTTAGATACCGATTATGATGAAATCACTCTGTTCAGCCGGGATTTGGAGATTCTGACAAGAACCAGTTATAGCGGCAGCAAAGAAGGCTACTCCTGGCAGCGTAATGGGTCACGATGGATTCTTGCGTTCCCGACGCCTCTCGCCCCACTCTCGGAGGAGGAACCTTGCGATGTTTCTCTCTCCTTGGGTGGAAATTTCACGAGTGCTGATTCCAGCCTCCCGTTTAGTGTTACGGCGACGAATCATCACCTTTCTTCTGTTAACATCACCGTTCTGGGGAAGATCGAAACTGGTTCAGGTACGGCCGTCAAAAATTATTCTCCTTGGACTGACTCCAAAATTCTGTCTTCTCTCCACACAGAATATTCTCCAGCGCTTTCTGCTGATACCTATCTGATTACTTTTATTATTGTGAATATGAGTTGCTCTGATACACATCCCGAGAATAACATCGTTCAACAACTTTATCTTCGAACGGACCAGACACTGATGCCTGAAAACAGCACGCTTTCTGTGGAAAATATCAACTTAGGATCAGATAAAAAAGCTCGCTGGGGTGATCAGCTGTTGTTAAAACTACACATCTACAAAGGCAACGAAACCAAAAATGAGATTCGGGTCTGGGCAGAACACGCCGGCCAGAAAGTGAGCAAAGCGACTTCTTTTCTCCTGAAAGAAAAAAATCATGTTTCTACCATCACCATCCCGCTTCAACTAGATGCTAATTGTCGCTATCAATATCCCAACGGGACTATCACTTTGATCATCGAAGGCCTCGGCCAGCGTACCGAAGAAAGTGTCCCCATCGAAGGTGTTTCTTCCAATCTGTGCATGACCACTATTGTCACTTCCAATGCTACCGCTTCCCGCACAAGCCGCGCTGCTGCGGTCAGTATCAACATACCCTCTTCCATCCCGGCTGGTGATCGCCTGCCGGTTACGGTTCAAGTCAAAGGAGCGGTTAGTTCTTCAGCTCCACTCTCCTATGAACTTTCGGGTCACGTCTACCGGGGGAAGAAATGTTATTCCTGCCAAAACAATTCACAAGACCCTGATGCAAATCCTTTTTTATTCTTCTTGGAAAGCGGTGAAGAAAAAGAACAGACTCTTTTTCTCAAGCTCGATCCTTCCACTGCGGAAGGGACATACAAAGTTAAAGTTCGCTTGCGTCAGGAAGGCCTGAAGAATCCCAAAGAAACAACGGCAGAAGTCTATGTTCTCCCAGCATCATCCCCCTCTCCATCCCCCATATTTACTACCCTCAATTCTTCCCTTTCTTCCTCTTTTACCGCGCTTTCTTTGTCTGCAACCACTACTCACTTGTACGCGCAATCTCAAACAGCACTCCCTTCCCCAATTAATCGAGGCGGGTTGGTAGTCTATGAATCAACATCCGCCAAAGCCAAAAAGACTATTCCCTATTTTCTGATCATTTCATTCGCCTTGCTTACTTTGGGCCTAGTCTTCTTCAGAAAGGCTTAAAAATACTCTTCTCTATTCTGGGGATCATGGAAGAAAAAGTTCTCTTTCGCACTGTTTTGGAAGTCGCCGGTCGTCCGAAAGAACATGTAGAAAGTTCTCTCCAAGAATATCTGGGCAAAATCAAGACGGATCAGAAATACACTGTCGTTTCGGAAGAGGTCGCTGAAATCCAGCAGGAGAAAGACCAACAACTCTGGATGATCTTCGCTGAACTGGAGATCAGAACCGCTTCTCTGATTGAGATCATCAGTTTCTGTTTCGATTACATGCCTTCATTAATCGAGATTCTCGAACCCCATGAACTCTCTTTTTCCAACACGCACACTTCTTCTTTGTTCAACGATCTGCAGGCCCGTCTCCACCAGGTGGATATGGTCGCCAAGCAGCTCCGCCTGGAAAATGAGCACCTTCGGAAAAATACCCAGGACCTTCTTAAGAATTATATCCTGGTTCTTCTTGGCACGCAGAACCTGACCTCTGCTCAGCTCAGCCATTTCACCGGGGTTAATCTGAACCAGCTGGAAGACTTCCTGGACCAGCTGATTGATGAGGAAAAGATCGACATGAAAGAGGGAATTTATTATCTCAAAGAAGATTCACCAAAAATGGTGGAACATTAAGATGGAGAATGATCCCAAAAAAGTAGAAGCTGTCTTGTTTGCCGTAGGCAAAGAGATAACAACTGAACGTATCGCCAGCCTGTGCTCTCTTACTATTGAACGGACTGAGGAGATCATTGCTGGACTCCAGCAGGAATACAATTCTCGCGACCATTCCCTGCGTCTAGTCCAGAAAGAAAGCGGTTGGAAACTAACCGTTCGGGACGAATTCATCCCTCTGGTCAGCAGCATTGTCTCCAGCACGGAATTGGAACGCCCATTGATGGAAACGCTGGCGGTTATTGCCTGGAAATATCCCATCGTTCAGTCGGACGTGATCAAGCTTCGGAGCGCCTCGGCGTATGATCATCTCAAAGCTCTGGAAGAGCAAGGCTATATTGCGAAAGAAAAAACAGGCCGCACATTCAAGATTAAGCTGACAAAGAAATTTTTTGAATATTTTGACCTGCCTAGTGAAGAAGCAAAGCAGGCTTTTCTCAAGTTTGTACCCATTGATGTTCTGAACGAAGCCGAACAAGTACATAAAGAAGCCGATGAGGTCGAGCGTCTGGTTGAATTGGATCTAAATAAAGAAGAGGCCAAAGAGGAAATCAAGAAAGCGATGGGCGAGATGAATTCTGTATCAGAAGAAAAAAACAAAGAAAAATAATCCATTCTAAATCTCTTTAAACACATAATCTTTCAAGTTTTCCAGCTGCTGTCCATAACGTTCCGGGTCGAGTATCCAGAGAGCGGCTGAAGTCGAACTCAACAACGAATTGCCATCCTGCGGGGTGAAGCCGAAACCGGTGACATTATAGCTATCCTGATTGGCAGAGATGTACAAAGCGCTAACGGGAATGATCGCCTGGTTAAAGATCCGTCCATAATACCCGTGATCCCGACCAAAACTGAAGACACTGCCTGTTGTTTTTTTCTGCGTGACCGCGAGATACTCATCCCGTCTAATCTTTTCTACCAGCTGTTCTACTGTCACTCGATCACGCACCGTTATTGTGAAGTGAGTTACGTGCATATACTGACTCGGGATTTTCATTGAACTAGAAAAGATGGTCGGCTCTATTCCCAATGTGCGGAAAAGATGAACTCCATCACGGGCATGGTGTGTTCCATACTGCGGGTCTTTGTGTTGATCCACGGTCGGTGACGCGCAAAAGTCGTCATCTTGTGATATGTCCGTCGCTCTCCTCATAAACAAGAATTTCCCCTCGATCATGTTTCCAACATCGGGATCACTAGTCGTACCATTATACCCGATCACTTTGACCAAAGCAGCGAGGGCATGCGTATTACAGCTTACAACCTGAAGATATCTATCTTTTTCAGGCACGAGCATTTGGTCGTTGATCCCTCGGGCGTAGGGCTTGCCGAATCCGAATTCTGAACCCTGGGCGATGAAGCCTTTTGGGCCGTCAAGGTGCTGATAGATTCTTTCTTTGTGATCATTACCCGCGGGTGTGCAGTCAATCACCACATCTGCTTCACTTAAAGCTTCTTCTGATGATAACTCCGCCTGCATCCCCAATCTCTCAAATTCTCCTCGGACGGCATCCTCGACGGCAAGCACCGCTCCAGCTTTGATTAAATTCAGCACTTTTGAGCGATCGTTTGGTAATGGTGTTCTTTTATGAAATGATACCCTTTCGATTTCCCATTCTTGCGCATGCCGCGTAAACAAGCCGATCAGCGGCTCCCCGATGGTTCCCGTTCCCACAATATGGACTTTTCTGTTCATCGATAAAACACCTCGTTTAGTTTTGCAATAGGAGATATTTTTCTGTCAGTTAAAAAAGTTAGAAATTGGTATTAAGGTTTTTTTTTGCATAAGATATAAAAAGCTGGTTTTGGGTAAGGTTCATCAATAAAGAAAAAGAGTTGATTATCTTTTATAATCCTGAACGTCACGAAAACACATACCTCCCGTGCACTGCTTCCCGGCAGATGATCTGGAGCGCATCTTTTTTTTCGTGATTCTTGAATTCCTCAACGAGGAAAAGCGCTCCACCACTGCAATGGGGGTCAAAATAGTGGAGAACAAAGTCAATGTATCTACCAATGGGCACTCTATCATCACAGGTAAGTCGCCCTAAAGACAGGAGATTTTTATTTGGATTTTGAGAATGTTGTTCACTGACAAAAATGTAGGCATCTCGAAGAAAAACAAGAGCATCGGAAATAGCATACAAATATGCTCTGTTTCCCGTTTCTTCATATTTCTGTTGGGCGATTGCTTTCTCAACAGCAAAACTATGGCCTTCTTTGAATATTTGATAAGATGGTTCATTTGAAATAAATGGTTCATAAGGCAGACCCATCCCCGCAATTAGGGCATGATGTGCATATTCATGGGCAATGGCCGGCAGCAGATCTACAAAATGAAGTCGGCGCAAGTGGATGCTTCCCTGCATATGCAACGCACTCCACCGATAAAAACAACTATTTTCATTTTCTGCTTCTGGATTATATTGTACCAGACAGGGGGAGAGCTTGGGGATATGTAAGAAGTGGTGGACAAAAATCTTGACATTACCAGAGATTACGGTCAGCTCATCTTGAGTGGCAATTCTCCCAAAATCCAGCTGTCCTTGCGTATGATCAAATGTCCGGCAATCAATCCTCGTGTTCTGGCGGTGATTTTCGGCATCCGGAAAATTCTCATGGTATAATTGAGTAAACGAAGCAGCCTCTTGCTCCATAAGATGTTCAAGGATCGGAAGATTTTCTTTTTGAATCAGAACCTCCAACAAATGCTGGTTGGTGATGCTTTGACGGTATGCCGCGGTGATCCTGATCGGCTCGCCGGCAAAAATTTCCTCGGAAGAATCCTTGTTCATCAAGAATAATCCGGAAGCTGCAACTAACCCTCTTGCCCCCAGCAGCTGCAAAAGCTTTCGGCGTTTCATAACTTGAAATCTTCCTGCTTTTTTATAAATCTTAGCCTGAAAACAAAAGCCCATTTCAAAAGCACAATCTTTATAAAGGCCCAGCCTCTCCAAAAATAGCAGATTTATCGTCGACAAAACCCACTCTTAAAATGGCAGATTCAGACCCCAAAAACATAGCCCGGACAGAGAAGATCATCCCCCGCGTGATTGAACAAGAGATGAAAGAGGCCTATGTTACCTACGCCATGTCTGTCATCGTCGGCCGCGCCCTGCCTGATGTCCGTGACGGGCTCAAACCAGTCCACCGCCGTATTCTCTACTCGATGTATGATCTGGGCATGTTCCATAATAAACCGTCTAAGAAATGCGCCCGGATCGTCGGGGAAGTTTTAGGAAAATATCACCCTCACGGCGACACTGCCGTATATGACTCTCTTGTCCGGATGGCTCAGGATTTCTCACTCCGTTATCCTCTGATTAAAGGACAGGGCAACTTTGGGAGCATCGATGGTGATAACGCCGCTGCAATGAGGTACACCGAAGCCAAATTAAACAAACTCGCCGAGGAGATGCTCCGAGACATCGATAAAGAAACTGTCGAATTTCGGGATAATTTTGACGGTTCGTTAAAAGAACCAGTTGTCCTTCCCACCGTCATCCCCAATCTTCTGGTCAATGGCTCGTCTGGTATCGCCGTCGGGATGGCCACGAGTATTCCCCCCCATAACCTCATTGAGATCACCAAAGCGATAACAACCATTATCGACAATCCTGATGTAAATATTGAAGAACTGATGTCTATCGTTCCCGGCCCGGATTTCCCAACAGGGGGAGAGGTGATGTGCGGTGCCGGTCTGCTTCATGCATATGCAAAAGGGAGAGGCAAAGTCACGATCAAATCGGTCGCTCATATTGAAGACAGCGATAAGATCATCGTTACCGAGATACCATATCAGGTCAATAAAGAGGAGTTAATTCAGCAGATCGCTTCTTTAGTTAATGAAAAAAGAATTATTGGTATCCGTAATATCAACGATGAATCTGATCGGGAAGGGATTCGTATTGTCATTGAACTGCGCCGTGATGTTGACCCTCAGGTCATCCTTAACCAACTTTATCAATTCAGTCGCTTAAAAATTTCATTTGGGATTACACTCCTCGCTCTGGTAAATAATGAACCGCGAATCCTTGGGCTGAAAGATCTGCTTCAGCAGCATGTCGAACACCGCAAGACAGTTATTATTCGTCGGACCAATTATGATCTTACCCAGGCTCGTGCCCGTGTTCACATCCTGGAAGGCTTATTGATTGCCCTGAACAATATAGATCAAGTCATTGCCGGCATCAAACGCAGCCGGACAGTCGATGATGCACGAGTCTTCCTGACATCCACTTTTGTACTGACTGAGGAACAGGCTAAGGCAATTCTGGACTTGCGTCTGCAGAAACTAGCTTCTTTGGAACAGGAGAAAATCAAACGAGAACATGTCGAACTCCTTCAGAAAATAGAATATTACTTAGAAATTCTCGGTTCTGAACAGAAAGTACTGGGGCTGATCAAAGAAGAGATGGAAGAGATCCAGAAAAGTTACGGTGATGCCCGTCGTTCTCGCATCGTTCCCGGTGAAGATGGAGATTTTGATCTGGAGGAGTTGATTGAGGACGAACAAGTTGTCGTCACGATAACCAATTCGGGGTATATCAAGCGCCTGCCGCCTGATGTCTATCGCATCCAGAAACGTGGCGGGAAAGGCATCCGTGCCGCGGGCATGAAAGAAGAAGACTTTGTGGAAAAAGTATTCACCTGTTCCACCCATGATTACCTCCTGTTCTTCACGAACAACGGCCAAGTCTATTGGTTAAAAGTGTATCATATCCCCGAAGGCAGCCGCGAATCAAAAGGGAAGCATATTGCCAACCTCGTCGAGATGCAGCCTAATGAGAGAGCGACAGCGGTCATTGCCGTCCGCGATTTTAAAGAAGGATATCTCTTTATGGCAACAAAAAAAGGAACCGTTAAGAAAACAGCTCTACAGGAATTCTCCAACCCACGCCGCGGCGGAATCCGAGCCATCAATCTTGATGAAGAAGACACTTTGGTTAACGTACGTTACACGACGGGCAATCAGGAAATCATCCTCGCCACTAAAGGCGGCCAGGCCAACCGGTTTAATGAAGAAGATGTCCGTCCGATGGGAAGGACAGCCCATGGTGTTCGGGGAATTCGTCTGGAAAAAGAAGATGAGGTTATCGGCATGCTTGCCGCTGAGGAAGGCCGTGAAATTTTGACTCTCACCGAAAAAGGGTGTGGCAAACGTACTCCCGTGTCCGAATACCGCTTATGCAACCGCGGAGGAAAAGGTGTCACTAACATTAAGATTACCGATAAAAATGGGCCTGTTCAGGCGATCATGCTTGTTGATGGTTCTGAAGAATTAATGCTCATCTCACGTCAGGGAATTGGTATCCGTCTTAAATGTGCAGAAATATCATCGATTGGCCGGGTCACGCAAGGCGTCCGGGTCATGCGCCTTAATGAAGGGGATAGATTAGCAGCGGCCGCGAAAATCATCATTGAAGAAGAAGACGGGGAGAATCACCCGCAATGAGATATGCTTTCTTAGCCAGTCCGGGCCTGGCTGTCCTTACCCAACAGGAACTCTTTGAATTAACAAAGATCAAAAGTGATGTTCAGGAGAATGCAGTTATTTTTTCTTCAGAAAATAAAGAAACAATCGAGACACTTTTATTTCACATGCAGGCGCCACGCCGCTTCCTTGCTGTTTTAGGCTGTTGTAAGAAGGTGGAGCAATGCAAGATCGAAGAGCATCTTTCATCTTATTTCCAAAGCAAAGCCACGTTCAAGATCGAGGTTGAAAATGTGGCTGGCCAGGATCAGCGCCAGGTTATTGCCAAATCTGTCTACAACGTCTTGGATACGATTTTTAAGAATAACAAGATTAACGCACAGGTGAATTACAAGAAACCAGATGTTTTGGTTATTGTCTATTACACCGGTGAGGAATATATCATCGGCATTGATCTTTACAATCAGGAATTAAATGGTCGTGGATACCGCGTTTTTCCTCATTCTGCCGTATTCAAAGGTGATCTGGCGTATTGGCTTATCCGTGAAAGTGGTTATGTTCCCGGCGAAAAATTATTGATCGGTTTTGTTAAAGATGGCACTCTTGCTATCGAAGCAGGGTTATATGCCGGTTATCTTCCCATCAGAAAAAATTCAGTTAAAGAAACTATTCCCCATCCTTTTGCCATCATCGAGGCTTTTGACAGTTCACTCTCCAATGTCCTGGCGGCTCGTAAGAATGTTGCCCTTGCCCATCTTAAACAAGGCATTAACCTCCGCCATTTATCTTTAGAAGATCTCGATGCACATTATGCAGAGCTCTATTTTGACCGGATGATATTCATCATCACGTCCAAAGATGAAGAGAAAATAAATGAATTGTATTATCAGGCAAGACTGCTCTTGAAAGATGGCGGGACAATCCTGATTCTTGGAAGAGACCACTGGGAACTACCCATCTCTGATCGGTTTGAATTAATCTCAGAGCAGAAAATAAAACGCGGCGAAGGAGCTTCTGGGATCTGGCTTTTACGAAAGAGATGAACAGGCACAATCAAAAAGGTGAGTGATAGTGAAGCCAAATAGTCGCTGAAGGATAGCTATAATCTGGGAACCGGTCCGATTTTCTTCTGTGTCTCTGAAATTTCTTAAATCTAGTCATTCCACTGGTGTGCTCACCATCACTCAAAAAAAGATTATGCCGACGAGCAGTACGTATTACATGAAAAAACTATTTCATTTCGGTACAGAAATACAATCTCTGTTGTATTTCTTGTAGCCTCTTTTCAGGATTTTCTTTAAGTCTATGCATGGGCAGGCCGGCCTGCCTCGTCTCGCCCAGAAAGTGTAATCAACTTCTCTCCAGAACTATACTCAGAGATGAGCGAGAATTATCTTTCTGTCCAACAGCAACGTTCGGCAGGCCATCTTGACCAAGCCCGCACAGACTTAACTAAATACGTACTTCTTGGTTTAGAGGCAGGCTTGCTGCGACCTGCCCAACGATCTGGGAGGCGACAGAACTGCCATACATCCCGCACATGGCTAAATCCGTATTCTGAAGGTAGGCAAAGAGGAAGCCGGCAGCATAGCCATCACCCGCGCCATTGGTGTTGATCACGGTTGTTGAAACAATCGGAATGGGGAGATCAATCCCCTCTGCCAAGACGCGAGATCCTCGTTTTCCCAATTTTAAACACACCACCTGGTTATTGCAAGGATGTTCAGAGAAAGAATCAAATTCCTTCCCGACAGCAGCGGCATATTCTTCCGGAGAGGCAAAGAGAATGTCAGTAAGATCCAGAATAGCCCGCATCGTCTGACCATTGCCGATCTTATGACACGTATGCGGATCAGCGAGATCCAGACTTATCTTGGCGCCTGCTTTTTTGGCTCTTTGAAGATAACCGATGAACTCTTTTTCTTTGTCCACAATCTCATAACAGGAAGTATGGATGATCTTTGCCGAAATTGGTGCTTGGTCTAAATCAAAATGGGGAGCGGCGTTCATCAGATTGAGAAATGTCCGTTCCCCATCTTCAGTAATCAACGTATAACAAACACCACTGGGGTAAGTAGTGGAAAGTTGAGTGTGGTCAGCAACTGCGTATCTGCCCAGCATCTCTCGATATTTCGTACCGAGATGATCGCCGCCGAGCGAACCGATAAGACCAACTCTCGCTCCCAAAACGGCAGCAGAAAATCCAACATTGGCCGGCGAGCCGGCAGGGCTTTCGTAGGCTTTAGGAATATCCTTTAGTTTTTCTTCTATCTGTGAACGAAGCGCAGCACGATGCTCTGCCCCACGACGTAAATCTAGACCCTGAAGAACAGCAGCACTGACATGGTAAACCTTATCCGTGATGGCATTGCTAACGACTAACAAATCTAATTGTGTCATGAGGAAACCTTGTTTACCTATTGGAGGAATATTTCAATTCTTTCTTTTCCTTTGCCGATATTCACTCTTTTTAATCTTACCGGACCGATCTCTCCGCTGGAGCGGACATGCGTCCCGCCGCAGGGCATTTTCCATTCGCTGCACGTCCACCAGCGCAGATCTGATTTGCTGTCATCATTCTTCATGGTGACCGGATTATTTTGCGTGATAAAAGCATTCATCTTTGTTTCTAGTTGAGGGATGAGTTCATTCAACGGTTTTTCATACAGAAAATCCATTCTTGCTTTTTCAGGGGCAATGTTCGAGCCGATGATCTTTACTTTTCCGATAAAGTCTTGAGAGAGATAATACAAGATGTGGGCCGCGGAATGCAAATTACGCAGTTTTCGCCGACGATCCGGATCGATTTTGATGATTACCTTCTCGCCAACTTTAAATGATGGTTCTTTTTCTAAGGTATATTCAATGTCGATGATGTTCTCTTTGTCTCCTTGCTTAACTGCTTCAATAACGTTGATGCCGCCGATTGTGCCTTCGTCAGAAGCTTGTCCGCCAGAGAATGCGAAGAAGATCGTTTGATCTAATTTGACTTTAGGACCATTTATTTCTGTTACCGTAGCCGTACACTGCGTTAAATACGGATCTTCCCAAAACTTTTTTTGAGTCATTTTTTAAAACTGTTTATAGACAATCTTCTTCGCTTTAAAGAAACGCTTTGTGAAATTCACAGCTTTCTTTACGTTAAATCTTTTGCAAGTGTAAATCACTGTTGAAAAGAACTGGGCATTTCCCCAAACATAAAGAGCGATCCCTGAATCAATTAAAGGTACAAATGCATCAAACCCCTGATTGATACTCTTGCCTTTATTACCCGTGGCATGAATCGTCGGCTTTCCGTACGTCCTTAATTTTAATTCTTTAGTTATTCCTTTGAAGAAATCAATAATCTCTTTTTTCTGAACAGGAATGGTAAAAAAACCTTCCACAACTAATCTTTGTCTAGTGATCTGCGGGGCAATATTCCTCATTTTACATACCTTCCAATCTTTTAATTCTCTCATTAATATCTGGATGCGTACTAAACAGATTCGTGAATGTCCCTTTTGTCTTCCTAAACGGCGTCGAAATAAACAAGTGGGCCGTTGCCCGATTGGCTTTATCAACCAAAGGATCTGGATCGTCTTTAATCTTGCGCAACGCATCAGCCAGCCCTTTCGGATAACGGGTGAGCATCGCACCAGAAGCATCCGCTAAGAACTCTCTTTTTCGTGAGACGGCAAGTTTCATCAATTCGCCGATCAGGGGTGATAAGATGGCCAAAGCTAATCCAACGACAATTAAGATCGCGGTTCCGGAACCTTTCTCGCGATTGTTTCCGTGGGATCCCCAGAGGAAACTACGCAAAAGGAAATCTGATAAAAGGACGGTTAATCCAACCATAACTGAAGCCAGCAGCATCACCCGAATGTCAAAATTTTTAATGTGCGAAATTTCGTGGGCAAGCACCCCTTCCAACTCTAATTTATTTAATCGTTCCAGCAATCCAGTAGTTACTGCGACGGATGCATGCTGAGGATCACGGCCAGTGGCAAACGCATTCAAAGCGCTGTCTTCAATGATGTATACTGCCGGAACTTTGGGCAATCCCGCGGCGATGGATAAGCCTTCAATGGTATTGATGAGATGCGTATATTTTGGCTTGGTCGCTTCGTGAGCTCCGGTCATAGTTAGAACCGCATTGGAGCCTGCATAATAACTAAACAAAAAATAGAGGATGCCAATCACCGTGGCGAATCCGACACCAAAATATGTACTACCATACATCGCCCCAATGATCATACCCAGAAGAATAACCAGCGCAAAGAAGAAAAAAAGCAAAACGTACGTGCGCCTCTGGTTAGAGGCTATCTCATCGTAGATGCCCATAACCTAAAACTCTACTTTAATGTTCTTCTTCTCTTCCTTGCCTGCCTCAAAGAATTGTTCTGACTTAAAGCTAAACATCTTGGCAAACAGATTTTTAGGGAAGACCTGCAAAGCTTCGTTGTAAAGCATTACAGAATCGTTATAGAACTGGCGGGAATAGGCAATTTTACTCTCTGTTCCGGACAATTCTTCCTGCAGGTGCATGAAGTTTTCATTGGCTTTCAGCTGCGGATAATTTTCCGCAACGGCAAAGATTGATTTCAATGCCTCAGTGATCTGATTTGATGCTTTGGCTTTGTCTTTTGGAGAGCCAGAGATCAGCGATGTCCGCGCTTTCGTTACTTCTTCCAAAACGCCTTTCTCGTGTTTCATGTAACCTTTGACCGCATTGATCAGGTTAGGGATGAGATCATATCTCCGTTTCAGCTGGACATCAATCTGTGACCAGGCATTTTTAACGCGCATGCGCAGCCGGATCAGGCTGTTATAGATGTAGATAACCAGTAAAATGACGACGACGACAACGACTGTAACCCATGTTGCAACCATATTTTTAACCCCCGTGATAATAATAGTTCTTATTTTTTCATTTTATTTTATCTCTTTAAAAGCTTTATGGTGAATTTGGCCCTCAAAAGTATGTGGGAAAGTTCTTATCGGCCGTAACGCGCTACATGATCTCGCTTCAACTGTGCGGCAAAATGAGTATCAATTCTGAACCAATTATACCTACAAGTATCAAGTTGTTGTTCTGCTTCACAATATTGGCCTAAAAAAGATCCTACACCAACAACAACTAAATCAAACAACTCTAATGAAACTCTTCTTCCGACATTTTTCTCATAAATCAAGAAGTGTTCATTATGAGTTAATGGTTCTCCAATCTCTGGAACTCTTGCCAATTCTTCCCTAATATCATCTAAACTGGCAAGAGGCTCTTCTCGTTTTCCCAAATGGGAAAAAACCCATTTTTTTACTTTTTCTGTTCTGGTGTCAAGTCTAACAATAACCTCACCAATAGTTCTGCAATGAACATCAAACCCATTATATGTTGTGTTACCTACAACGTCTGGGAGGTCAAGTCTTATTTCTGTTGGAATAAAATAATCCTTTCTAATCTGAACATGAGGAATTGATCTTACTCTTTCCAAAATTGCTTTATATAGTTCATCCCCCATAAAACAATCAAAATTGCCCATTTTATATAAATATTACCCCAAAAATTGAGAACTTCCCCCACTACATTTTCACTAAGCCTGGGGTTTATAGCCGGTGCTATTCGGCATACCCCACGTATTAAGTCTGTGCTTGGGCTGGCTGATCTGTCTCGTCTCGCCAAAAAAGTGTGATCAACTTTTCTCCAGAACTATTCTCTGAGATGAGCGAGACCATAATTTTTCTGTCCAATAGCAACGCTCGGCAGACCATCTTGACCAAGCCCGCACAGACTAGACTAAATACGCACAGCACACCGTAACTTATATAAACATTCAAAATATCTCAACAACGAGGTTAATAGATTGGTATTAGAACATCTTTTCCCGGAAGACTGGCTGGAAAAACGAGGGGTCTATGCTTTTATCCTTGGTGCTATCTATGCGATAGTGGGAGTATTGGTTGCTTCCGTCCTTTTTCCGAAAGACCCGGCATTAGTGGGAGTAGCCTTGACCTCCATGCTCATCCTCCCGGAGATGTACAAAATTTTCTCGTATCAGGAAAGAAAACAAAGCCTGGAGCAGAAGACAACATTCCTCTCGCTCTGGAAGAATGATATTGAAATCGTGCGGATTTATGTTTTCCTGTTTTTAGGTGTTATTCTAGTTTATTCTCTGGGGACGATCCTTCTTCCCAGCATCCAGACGAATGAGTTGTTTCGGGAGCAGCTGGAGATCCGCTTTGGGGAAGGGTTTGCCGGGCAGGCTATCTCAGGAGGTTTTTTTGAAAGCGGTCTCTTTGTTGAGCTGTTAAGTAATAATTTGCTGGTGATGATCGCCTGTTTCATCATGGCACTGCTCACGGGAGACGGAGCAATCTTTCTGATTATCTGGAATGCGTCAGTGTGGGGGACGATCTTTGGGATCACGGCAAAGAATGCTGCTTCTTTTTCTGGAGCAAACGTGGTGTACATCTTTGGGATTGTCATGCTCATCGTATTCCCGCACATGATCATCGAAGGGATTTCTTATTTTCTGGCGGCGATCGCCGGATCGGTGATCTCCAAAGATGTCATTCTGGAGAAATTTGCTTCCGATCGTTTTTTCCGGGTATTTGGCTTTAATCTTTATCTGATCGTAGTTGCCTTGCTCTTTTTGCTCATGGGAGCCGTGGTAGAGGCATTTGTCTTGGAAAACGTTGATATTTACAGTGAGATTGTCCGACAGAGCCTCCTCTCGTTTTGATCAGAAGAGAGGGAATAGGGGTTATCCCAACCTATTCTTTCTGATGCGGTTTACAGGTATCATAAAAATCACATTTTCCCGTCGACCATTTACAAAGGGGTGTTATTGTCTTGGGATAATCGCCCATTTCTTCCGTGCGGCAAGTATGCTGGTGAATCTCTTTGATTTCGGTTTTGGCAAGGTTCAATAATTGTTCATCTACCGGCAGCAGCTTGAGCTTATGACGAAGAAAGAAGATGCCAACTTTTGAGGGCATCCTTCCGTGTTTTTCAAAATAGAGCAGAGAATAGATTGCCAGCTGCAGCCGAATGCTCTCTTTCATCTCAAAAGTGGCATTTGTCTTATAATCGATAATATGCACTTCGTCATCGACATGATGGATCGCATCAATAAAGCCGCGTACGGAATGCTCCTTTGAAGCATATTCCTGTTCACGGACGGGGGTCAGTTCCAGAAACGCTTCTTGGACCGAAAGATTTTTTTTCTTTGTCAGAGAGGAGAGATCTTCTACAAAGTGGTTTGTCCAGTTCATCAGCATGAGCATTGTTTCTTCAAAATAAAATCGCTCCTGATCCGGGCTTAGGGAAAGCTGATGTAATTGATTCTGTGCTTTTTTCCAGTAATGGAGACAGAAAGTCTGAATGCTCTCTTTGCACTTCCGGGCAAAATTCTCTTCCGTCAATGCTGATGTATCCAAATTATAAAAATTTTCCAGTGTGGAATGGGCAATGTTTCCCCGTACTTGATGGATATTTGATTGGGTAGGTAGTTTCTGGATATATTGATAATAATATTTGCGTTTGCACTGCTTGAATGTATTGATGGATGATGGTGATTCCACTCGTTTTGCCATGTATCGCCTCTTTGGATCAGAAAAAGGTTTTGGGGTTTGTTTATATGTTTTATTGTGATGGTGTGCAAAAGAGAGCAAAGATCTGCACAATCTTAATAAAAAGCGGGCTTTTTTGGACTAAATAATGAAACCAAACCTCCTAACTACAATTCGCTTCATCTCTCTCTTTTTGGTGATTGCCGCCGATTGGGCCCAATTCCATTACCTCGCCCTGATCTTCCTCTTCTTTGGCTTTTGTACCGATTACCTCGACGGGCTGGTCGCTCGGAAATACAAGAAAGGATCGGAGATTGGAATTTATTACGACCATTTTGTCGACAAGATCTTTGTTCATCTCCTCCTGATATATTATCTCTCACAGAATCTGCTCGGTTTCTGGGTCGTGGCCTTGCTGATCCTGCGGGATTATCTGGCTTTGGGATTCCGGCAGTATGCCCTCTCCCAGCAGACGAATATCGCCAGCGTCCAGTCAGGAAAGATCAAGTTAGTTGCGCAAGGGATGCTCTTGATGTTTATCGCGCTAGGAAGAATATTGCCTTTCTCCACAACAATCGTCGAGAAAACAAGCTTCATAGTTGTCGTCTGGTCGTTCGGATCATTAGTTGATATGGGCTGGAAAAATAAATCTATCTTTAAGAAATTGTGGAAAGAACTTTGATTTCCTCCTGAGTATCATACCCTGCTGCTTGCGACGACTTTTTCTACTAAACGCCAAGAAAAGTACGTATTAAGTCTGTGCTCGAGCAGGTCGGTCTGCCTCGTCTCGCCCAGAAGCTGAGAAAAGTTGAACTGAAGAATGATATTCAGAGATGAGCGAGACCATCATTTTTCTGTCCAATAGCAACGCTCGGCAGATCATCTTGACCAAGCTCGCACAGACTTAACTTAATATGTACCAAGAAAGCAATCATTTTTAAAGAAGCAGCCTTTTTAAGGGGATAAATGTCTAGACCAAACGAAGAAGAACCGCAAGTGATCCGGGTGCGCATCCCGCAAGGAAAAGAAGTTTTGGGAATTGTCCAGCAGCGCCTGGGGGGAAGCCGGATGCGTGTTCTCTGTCTGGATGGGAAAGAACGTATCTGCCGTATCCCAGGAAGTCTGCGCCGAGCGTTATGGGTACGAGAGAATGATGTAGTCATCATTCAGCCCTGGGAATTGGGCGGTGATGAAAAAGGAGATGTTGTCTATAAGTATCGGGGAAAAGCCGAAGTTGATTTCTTGCGGAAGAGGGGCTATTTGAAGAATCTGGAAGAAGAGTTTTAGGGGTATGTTTTCTGATCTATACTAAAAAGAATTTGTTTTTTCTGTCCCACAGCCCCCAAAGCCATAACATTTATATAAATTCTATCAATACCGATTTATGATGGCAACATTTGAAGATTTTCAAAAATTGGATATACGGGTTGGCAAGATTGTAGAGATAGAAGATTTTCCGGAAGCAAGAAAACCTTCTTACAAATTAAAGATTGATTTAGGAAAAGAGATTGGAATCAAGAAATCCTGCGCTCAACTCGTCAAGAATTATACACCAGAAGATTTGAAAAATAAATTAGTGATGTGTGTTGTGAATTTTCCGTCAAGACAAATTGGTCCAGCAACATCAGAAGTATTGACTTTGGGGGTTCCTGGCAAAGATGGAGATTGTGTTTTAATTGAACCAGAACGAGATGTTCCGATCGGTGGAAAATTATATTAGAGCTTTTTTTGAAAGAAATATAATCACAATTAAACAAACAATATCCTCTATATTCAAGAACAGCGTCCAGCACAGCGAAATGCTTAAATAGCGTTTTTCTTCCCACGCGGAGTATGACACAACACAATCATGCCTGGAAATTAACGAGTTATGCCGTCCTATTTGTTTTGCTTTTTTTCGGCCTGCTGCAGGTCACCCTGCAAGCAAGAGGAAAAGTCTTTGCGTTAGAGGCATTGGGAACACTTGTCCTCGCGCTCTTCGTCTTCGGCGGCTGTCTCACCTACGATAAAGGCAAGGGTGAAAGGCTTTTTTTCGCGGTCTTTGTCCTAGCCATTGCCAATCTCCTGTTTTTGCGCGCATTCACCGGCGATTTATATGTAGTCATGCTCTTGTTTGCGCTGGTTGGAATTGCCTTGAGTTTCCCGCGAAGATGCGCGCCTCGCTGCTGTGACCATGACAACAAGACAGAAGAGTCGCACAGTGTCGTCTTTGATTCCGCACAGGGTGGAGAAGAAAAAAAGACGGGTGAAAAAGGAAGAACGGAGCAGGAAGTAAAGACAGAGACTAAGAACACGACGACGTTTAGTCCAGGAAAATACGTTGCTAGTTCCAAAAGCAACGTCTTTCATGAAGCAAAGTGCGATTGGGCGAAGAAAGTGAGCAAGACTCACCAGCTCTGGTTTTCCTCCAAGAAAGAAGCGGAAGAGAAGAAATACAAGCCGCATGGATGCGTGAATTGATGTTTGTTTTTAGTCCATGAGTTTTATTTTTTCTTGGCGATAATATTTATCCACTTTTTATCTTTTTCTTCACGGTCTGTAGTCCAAGAAATGTTCTGAATGACAAAATCTGCCCGCACGACACACTGCCTGAATTCTTTCTCTGTAAAACGCTTGCGGAAGCGAAGATATTTTCCATTAAAGTTATTTTTAGGAACAAGATACTCCCCCGAATGATGATGAATAGTCGTGGAGAGATAGACTATTCCTTGGGGGATAATGAGTGAATGTATTTTCTTCAGCAGATCTGGGATTTTTACATCTGGAAAGAGATGGATAAAAGCGATGCCGATAATTGCAGAATACTGCTTAGAACCAAAATCGTGAGAGAGAAATTCATTGACGATCATCTTTAATTGAGGTGCCGTATTGAGCGCAACCGCGGCCATCACGGGGGAGAATTCTATCGCCGAAACATCAAAACCCCGTTCAATAAGCAATTTTGCGACTTGACCATTTCCCGGACCTAATTCCAGGATGGTTGTTTTTGGAATATCATTGGGGAGAAAAAGAACAAAATTCAGCAACAATTTGCTGACTGTTACTATTACGAAGCGCTATTTTCTTCTCAAATTCTAGAGCCGCGGCATCGTACGCTTGTCGGTTTAGGGAAAGATAATCGTCCATCGGTTTGCAGAAGAGAATTAATTATTACTTGTTTTTTAAATTCTTCTCTTCTTTCCACATCACCCAAATTAACCCCACAACGGCAATGGAAATTGCCGCGTCCGCAACATTAAATGCCGGCCAGAAGCGAAAATCGATGAAGTCGATGACATGTCCGCGCGCAAAGCGGTCGATAAGATTGCCGATGACACCGCCGAGGAAGAGAGCAACGAGGAACTGAAAGTTGTACCTTTTTGGTATCTTATGATAATAAAGAACGATACCGAGAGCGACAGCAAGTGAGATTATTCCCAGGATAATTGTTTTTCCCTGAAACAAACCAAACCCCGCACCGGTGTTAGTGACAAGATGAATATCTAAAATGAAAAGATTCCAGGCCGGATTGAGATAGACAATGACCAGTTTAGCTGCTTGATCAAACAGCACGATTGCTACGGTGATCAAAGAAAAAAAGAGCCCATAATTATGCTTATTCACCATAAGCGCTGCTGCTGCCGCGATGGCTGAACTCCGGCGGCGCGTTCCAGATTGGCCAGGCGCTGGTCAAGAGAAGCGAGGAGGGCTTTGATGGTGTCTAACTTGCTGTTGAGCAATTCCAGATCCCGAGATAAATTGGGTGATTGCTCAGGAAACGGAGGAGAAAAAGGACGTGAGGAAGCAGCGCCAGGAAATCGGGCTGGGGAAGGGCTTCGGGGCATATCCAATGGTGATTTTTCATCCTCAAATCCAGGTGGGGGAGTATTTAAAATATCCTGTTGTTCAGGAAAATTATTACCCAATTCTTTTTGGGCAATTGCATCAAAATCAAGATCGCTGTCTTTCTTGTGGAAGAGTTTGTCAAAGAGGCCCATAAAAGAAGGATTATTCTAATGGATTTAAAGGTTTCTGAAAGATGGGTTCTGTAGAAAAAGTCGTCTCGGCCGTAGAGAAAGTCGATTTTCAGAAGTAAAATAGATCAAAATCGAACCAAGCTCAAACCACATATTTCCCTTCTTTGATCACTTGTGTCTCTCCGATAAACACATCTTTGACCAGACAAAAGAGGTCAATGTGATATTTCTGAAAGACTTTCCGGCCGAGTTTTTTAGCGTACATGGCATGTTTCAGACCAAGCGAAAAATGCATACCGGCAAATCGTTCAAACGCCGTTGGTTCATTTAAACGGTGATCAAAACCAAGACTCGGGTTTAAGCCAAAACCTATTTCGCGTACCTGAACGGTATGGGTGACTTCTTCATCACGGATCATCCGCACAATCTCTTCAAATTGGGCCGGCCCGGTATGACTAATAAGACAGCCATTTTCTATTGTCACGGTAAACTGGTCGGTGAAATGAACCAGATGATCCTTGCCGGGAAACCCAAAGACAAGCAATGTGCCATTCATCTTTTCCAGTTCTTTTGCTTCAGTAAAAATCTCGCCGATGGGGAAACCGGCAGAGATGATCTCTGCGTTGTGAAAATCGCCGGTGTTCTTGATTGGTTTCTCAAATGCAGAATTGACAATTAATTCATTTCCTTCTGGAGAAGTGATACGGAGAGAATGGTTCTGGGAGAGGAGCTGTTCCAGAGTATCTGCCGCGTGAACATAATAGGGCGTGTTGTAATGTAATGAAGCAATATAGTGAGGAATCTGGTCTTCCAGATTGTAACCAAGACGAGTGTGTTCGATGACGAGATGGCCGGCGCGAAATAGATCGGCGCGGAGACGATGTTTAGTGAGACGGAACGATACAGTCTGCACGAGAATAACCACTGAATGTGGAGGAATGATCTTAAATTGAGAGAGGATCGCTTCTTCCGAGTGGGTATCAAAATCGATGATCATGTGGCGATTCTGGAGAATAGCACTGCTGTATGCTTCCGTAAGTATTCTTGATAACCTGCTTTTGCTGTCGTAAAGCAGGAGAATAAACTGATCTTTAGTGAGGCCATAGTTTTTAACTAAGATATCTCGTACATTTTGCAAGACCTGATCTTTTGGCAAAGCCTGATCTGAAGAGTTCATTTTCGGGAAAATTCAAGCAAAACTTTAATAAAGTATGCCTGTTCTTCTCAAAGTATGGCAAACGAAACGATGGGCACATCCGAAAAAATTGGATTTCATAAAGGCTCCCTGGCAACGCTGACCAAAGAGCGGGAAGAATTATTACGCATCTTACAGATCGTCGAGCAATTGATGCAGATGCACGTCAAAGAGCTGAAAGACCTCGGTGTAGACCTTGTTGCGAAAGCAAAAGAAGTGAAAAATCTTAAAGGAAAGAAGCCGATTGAAGACGTGCTGGGATGATTTCTTTTTACTTTTTTTCTTACTTCTCTTCTTACTAAGCCAATCGTTTACGCGTCTTTTATTTGGTAAAAAAAAGGTCCTAATTTACCGCGCTTGGCTCTCTTCAGTCTGATGATTGGCCGACAATAGGTGGTTGTAATTATCATCCATTTTAATATCCAAAAATCATTTTAAAAAGAAAAAAAATATCTAAAAAAATTATTCTTTATCTTCGCCGCATCAACATTCCCAGCAGGAACACAACCACCGCGAACAGGACAAGCACTCCCGCGACAAGCCAGGCTACTGATCGTGTATCGTTCCAGGAAGGAGCTTTCTCAACGGTTACGGTTGCCGTCACGGCCGTCGTTGGCTGTGTAGGGCCAGAATTCAGCGTGCTGACAACGACTTCTGATTGCTGAGCAGCAGCAGATGGAGCAGGCTCGGTTT
The DNA here is from genome assembly GCA_016203205.1 of Candidatus Woesearchaeota archaeon. Classification (GTDB taxonomy): domain Archaea; phylum Nanobdellota; class Nanobdellia; order Woesearchaeales; family GW2011-AR9; genus JACOZP01. Next base: position 19,313 of record JACQNE010000003.1, on the reverse strand, counting down.
TCTTCCAGCCATATTCATTGATGGACTGGTGAGGCAGACTTTTCCCTTCCGCCAAGACTCCGGCAATGTCATCGCGCAAATCATCAAGATCGTGCTTGAGATCACGAAGATCATCTAAGAGGTCAGCTTTACTGGAACACGCCGCAGCATCTTCCACATCCGATTTTAGGTCTCGGACATCATCACGGAGATCATCCAGATCACGATCAAGATCTTGCAGCCGGAAGTAAAAAAGATTTTGCCGGTCAGCATCAGAATCCATCATACTGGTTTGATAGCTGCTTCTATACTTGTAGAAGTTATCTTCCAAATCATAAAAGTCGCCGCGCAGGTCTTTGTAGTCTGCTTTTTCGGAATTGAGACAAACTTCGTCACCATTTCCTGCAGCCAATACAACAGAACTGAGTAGCAACGAACAAATTAATACTATTGCTATAAAGTGTTTTGTCATGTGACGCACCCCGATTGGTTTTATGAACTAATTTGGGCAGGCGGGATTATATAAACTTTGCGAAAGAAGTCCTACTTTAAAGTAGTACCTGGGTGGTTATGAAAAAACCGAGGTTAGAGAAGAGGCATGATTACAAGATCACTTCCCCGCGATGGATTTTCGGCAGGAAATTGATCAGTTTGCCTTCTTTGTAAGCGGCGCAGCCGACAACAGCGTCTTCGTAGGTCAAGATGACCAAGCGGTTTTCTTCCCCCAGGTCTTTCTTAAGGTCTACGCCGGCGAAGTAGGCACGGGTTTCTATTTTTGTCAGAGAAAGGATATTTTTCAGATCTGCTTTTTGCCGGCGCGCTTCGTTGACCAGCAGTTGAGCGCCTTCCTTGCTCAGACGGATCTGGCTGGGACGGAGCTCGGCAAAGTAGAGGCCGAGACGATCGATCTTTAATTTGTCCAGATCGATTTGGGCAATATCCCTGTTGACTAAGAACAAGCGATCTTTTTCAGTTTGGAGGTAAGCATAGTTCTCCTGCAGGGCTGAACCAAACTGCTTGATGAGGAGTTCTTTGATTGCCTTGATCTCACGGGTGTTGAGAATCTTTAGTTTCTGCATGGTGATTTATTGGTGGGTGGTTATAATAAATCTTTTGGAAAGATTTTAATAGTATCTCCCAAAATTTATCTTGAAATGTCTGAAACAGAAACTAACGAAAGCGATACGTTTAGAGAAGAAACGCCTGTTTTAGAAGGTAGCATCGCTGAACTTCAGGAAAAAGGGATTTATGTTGATGCTGGGATGATTACACCAGTGGCACAAAGGGAAGCTAGTGAAGGACCGCGATGTATTCCTCAAGCTGTTCTTAGCGGATTAGAAGAAGCGATCCTCAGTGAGATTAAGACAGGGAACTATACAGTCAGACAAGAGATACATGGTGGTCAAGGTGAAGTTACAAGACTGATAAGCAGTGATCAGTCCGCAGTCAATTTTGATGTCGCTGCCAAAGCGGTAAGTTTGCAAAAAATGGATGATTGGTCTCAGGTAGATCGCTTAGAAAGAGAAGCAGCCATAACCAGAGGTCTGGAGATTGAGGGATTGGTCCGATATTTTGCGTTCGAAATCAGAAAAAACCCCAAGCGCTTCGGTGAAGGGGTGGATACAGAATATATCCTTTACAGCCACTGGCTAGGAACAGGAAATCTGGCCGAGCGCTTTGCAGAAAAAAATTATGACTTTTCTTCCGTCAAAAAATTCCTCGAAAAAGCACTATCAATGGTGGGAAAACTTCACATTAATAATGTATTACATCGTGATCCTAATCCCCGTAATTTTGTAGAATTGGAAGACGGCGACTTTGGGATAATTGATTTTGGTCTTTCCAAAAAGGAAGGACAAACTACGGTGTTATACAGCGCAGGATCTTTTATTGGCACTCCGGCGTATGCCGCACCGGAAGTCCAAGATGGTAAAAAACCGTCCAAGGCTGCTGATGTATATAGTACCTGTGCTACGGCAGTGTCCATGCTTCTTGGCACAGAATTTAGCCACTTCACGACACCGGCAGACATTAAGGATAAATTGGCTAAGATCTATTTTCCTAAAGAATATGATGGACTTAAAGCAGTAATCGCCGCCGGATTAGAAACCAATCCAGAAAGAAGAATGGAGAAGTTTGAGTTGGTAGATGATAAAGGGTACGTGTTTAGAGAAGAGAATATTGTGAGAGAAATGATGGTTGATAGTCAAAATACCAGAAAAGAGCATGATCGCAAATACGCGGGGCTAGGATCTTTTCTCCAGCAGAAATGGCAAATGGTCCATGGTTGGACGCAAATGGGATTGACGGCAGCTGCAATTTGTGGGTTATTTTGGATAGCATCTTTTGGATTTAATTATGTTAATAATACTAAAACAGATTACACCCAGGAAGGAACAAGAACAATGAGTGTTCCCTACGAACTATTGGGAAGAAGGACTTTGAAACATTACTCTAGCGAGAAGTTGGAGATGCATGAAACTTCAAGTAATCCTTTTTCGGCCAGAAAAAGAGTATATGTGGATAATGCACCTGCCGACGGGATTCTTGATTCTGGCGAAGAGATTGATCCATTGATTTTAGGGGGCGTCTCTGTATCTCTCATAAAAGATTCAGAAATTCTCGCAGAAGCACAAGAGGAATATGATCTGCTTCGAGAAAAGTTTAAGATCACAATTCCGCCCGGAAAACCTGTCGAGAGAGTTGCTAGACCTTCTCTACTAGATAAATATATTGGTCCAGCTGTGCGTGGACAAAACTAATCATCCCACCCCCCACACCGGATTTTCTTTTCTCTTGATCTCAGCTACCTCCTTCAACACCGCGACTTCGATCTTGGTGAGATGCCTCTTCAATGCTTTCAGTTTCTTGAAATGCTCTTCCGGAATATCAGTATAGAGAAAATCTCCTTCCTGCACTTGTCTTCCGATGGTCACGTTATCCATAGCCAGAGCCAACTGCTTTCCTTGCTCGGCGATGGTGATCGTTTCCTGCCCTTCTTTCATGCTCTTCACCACCGTCAGGCGCCGGCCTTGCTGGTCCATCAGCGGATCGCCGGAACGGAGACGGCCGATCTCGATTTCCACGCCGACGATAGCGGGATTATTCTGCCGGAAGACATAGCCTTTAAGCAGGAGAAACTTGCACGGCCGGACCAGGGTAGATAATTCACGCAGTTCTATCATCTTCTTCAGTTCGGTAGTATAACGTTCATATTCTTCGATAACTTGGTAGATAACGTTATGGACAATGAGCTTGATATTCTTTGCCGTGCAATATTCTATAATCTCAGCAGGAACGATGATATTGAAACCCAACAAGACCCCATAAAATTCATCTTTGTCTCTCAACGATTCCACCTGAGAGATGTCGCGTTTGGTTACCGTGCCCAACGATGCTGAAGCGATCGGTATCTGTTTTTCACCGAGGATAACTTTCAACGCTTCCAATCCACCAAGGGTATCAGCTTTGAGAACGACGCCGACCGCATCGCTTTCCAGAATCAGAACTTCGCCGATGTCACGTTGTATCTCTTCTTTCAGGCGGTCGATCTCTTCCGGCTTATTCTCCACGGCACGTAAGGGCATGCCGGCGATCGCTTTCTCAATACCTGGCGCGACGATCTTGACGCCGGTGGCGGCAAATACTTCTTTCACGTTACGGAACGCGCTTTTCTTGTCACGCATTTCAGCGAGTTCTGCCGGCTCGAGCAAGGCACGAACTTTTGTGACGATTGGTTGATCAAGACCGCCAATAACAATCGTATCGTTCACCAAAAGATGGCCATCGTAGATAATTGTATTCATCGTCGTTCCCAAACCTTTCTCTTCAGTCACCTCCAAAATCGTGCCTTTAGCTTTTCCTTTTACTTCAATCTGCAGCCTGGCTTCCAGATATTTCTGGGCGAGACCCATCAATACCATCAATAGTTCAGGAATGCCTTGGCCAGTGAAAGCGGAGACGGGCACGATCGCCAGCTGTTTTGTATAATCCTGCACGCGATCAAAGCGTTCCGCCTGGAGAGTTATTTCCTGGAATTGACCGACAAGATTGTACATTCTCTTTTCAAATTCGCCCTGGATGGAATAATCTAAATTATTGATTGCATCAAGAAGAAAATCACGCTGATTCCATTTCCAGTTGGGAACCAGATCAACTTTATTTGCGGCAATGACAAAAGGAACTTTATGCGCCCGCAGAATCTCGATAGATTCTAAAGTTTGCGGCCGGAAGCCTTCGTTAATATCAACAACGAGGATGGCAATGTCCGCCAGGCTGCCGCCGCGTTTGCGCAGGGAGACGAAAGCGGCATGGCCGGGAGTATCGATAGTCAAAAGACCAGGCACAGTGAGCTTCTTCCCGGAGAGGTCAAGGAGCTTGCCACAGATTTTTTGGATGATGTCAATGGGAATAATCGAGACGCCAATGGCCTGGGTGATCGCCCCCGCTTCGCCAGCAGCCACAGCGCTGTGCCTGATCTTATCCAAAAGAGATGTTTTCCCATGATCAACATGTCCAACAATGGTGACCAGTACTTTACGCGTTGCCATGATGAGCTATCTATTACGCTTATTTTTAAATTTATAGTATTTGTTTGGCTGGCGGCTCGGCCAAGCGGTGCATGAAATGAAACGACGATTTCATTTCAGCACATGAAATGAGAAAACTATCTCATTTCAGTGCCGAAAACGAATCGTTGTTCGTTTTCATGCACAGAAAATTGATAGTTTTCAATTTTCTTGTGAGTGAGATTAGAGCTTTATACTGAAGATTGATGTGCGGAAAAAGTTCGAGCCATGACATGTCTTGAAGCAAGGAACACGGCCGATTTTCCGCTCTCACGCACGGCCAGCCGGAAAAGCCAAACAAATACATTTATAGTATTTGAGAGTGTAATTGGAAGAGAGAAATAGTTATATATCAATCTCCAGCCCAGAAAAAAAAATGCTGGAGCGATATATTCATCCGATAATCAAAAAAACTGTTGCGGCAGGGATAGCTGCGCTTGTCTTTTCTGCTTGCACCGCCGGGACAAAGAAAGAGGAAATAGAAAAATATGTTGATGGCAATCCCGATGCAATAACGAGTGTGATTCATCAGGGATATATTGATGTTAACCCGGAAAATGAGGACAATGTTCTCACGATTCCCGAAGTCCCGATCCCCTCAGAAACAAAGACCGGACGGGGGCTTCCTGAAACGGAGAGAGTTTATGGGGAAGAAGCGCTTCCGGAAAAGCGTGTTCCGGAGAGTATGTCTTGCGACGAGAGTTCGCCCTGCCTCTGTGATTCGATTGAGATTCTCTCCGGGAAGAATGGTGGATACTTTGGTCCCGTCGTAGCGGATTATACGATCGCTTTTGAGAACAAGGACAAAGAGATAAGCCTGCTGGACATCCCCGGGAAAAAGATTGTCTCTCTTGCCCCGTTGAAGGGAGAGAAGCTGCGCCTGGAAAGTCATCATCTGTCTGGAGTCTATTCAGGAACGACACTACCGGGCAATTGCCAGATGATTAATTTGATCTCTGGAGAAGTCGTTTATGATGGATTATGCCCCGCCGATATCGACAATGCTTTGTATGTTACCTTAGATCATGCCCTAAAGATGGTTGTTGGTAACGCTTCTTTTGATGAAGAAGTTGCAGCTATTGTTCTCGATTCAGGAGCAGCCAACATCGTTTTTGATCACGAAACGATTGCCTTTGCCGGGAAAAATAAGAACGCTGGATCTGCGATCTATCTCTGGAGGTTTATCGATGAGTCGCTCTTCTTTCTTCCCCAACCGGAAGGAACAAATGATTACAGCCCTTTAGTCAAAGATAACGCGCTGCTTTTTTCACGATACGAAGCCGATGGAACAATCAAGCTGATGCTATACGATTTTATCTGGGATGATGTGTTCGAATTATTTTCTTCTCTCCAAGATTATACTACCAACGGCGCATTTAATGGCAGGACACTCGCCGCGCGGGTCGCAGGAAATCAGTTAGAAGCATATAATCTGGTTACCGGACAAAAATCAGTGGTGGATACGGAAGTTGAGGGAGTGCCCTCTTTGGACGATCTCTATCTTGTCTGGACAAAGGATCAAGGATTAAGATATTGCGAATTGAAAGAAGAATGGAAACCGTAGGGCTCTATAGAAAAAGTCGTCTGCTTGGCCTCAAGATTGACCGCGAGGAGTGATCTGCTGGAACGGGTGCGAAAAGAATAAGATTAAATAACTGGTTCTATAAACTTAAACACAACTGGTTTTCGCCGCGGTCAATGGCCAGGAGGACTTTTTCTACAGTGCCAAACCGTAGGCACAATCCCTTTTCTGAGTGATAACGGCGGAGAGTGCTGCTCGGCCACGATGTTCGGTCAGAAGTGCTATTTCCCAAAGATGTTGGAGCGAAAACCAACTATCGAATCACAATCTTGTGAGAAGTGTTTTGTTCTATCCGGTTTTCGCCTGACCGAACGGCCTGCAGCACTCTCCTACTTTTAGTAATATCACTCACTTCTCGAATTGTGCCAAACCGTAGATAGTTTTTTAAAAGATAATCAATTTTGAAGAGTAAACCCAGCGCAGCATGCCCTTGTGATGACCATGATCAGGGGAGTTATCCGCTGGGGTCATTTTCCCTCAAATATCCAATTCTCTTAATCTCTTTTCTCCAGAATCTTTCTTCTCTTTCAGCGCAGTTGGTGAACCGCCGCCATGCCACGTAAATCTTGGACGCATCTGCACGGGAAAGATGCGCTCGTTAGCATCGTCGAAAATGACGGCAGCTCCCGTCACCCGTGGCAGATGGTTGATCTCCTCTTCTAAGCCTTGACGCATGTAGCTCTGGGTTAATTGCTGCAAGGCCTCAACGTCGATCTGTGCCGTCAGGCGATGGGCGATGACTGTGTCTGCCTGAGTCAGGACATCGGTATGGATCTTGCCCGGCTGCTGCGAAGCGAGAATGAGTGAGATGCCAGGCTGGCGCCCTTCCCGCAAAATGGTGATGAGTGAATCTGTTGCCGCCGTCTTTCCTTCTTTGGGCAGCAATTCATGAGCTTCATCAAGACCGATCCAGACTAACGGTTCTTTGAGCTTCTCTTCCACATCTTTGGTGAAATAATGCATGGCCGCATCAACAGTCTTGAATTCTTCTGTTTTGCGGGCGAGCATGCGTTGATTAAAGAGGGTGCGGCAGATCAGACCGACGACGAGAGACTTAATTTCCCAGCCAGAAGACATCGTCGCATAAGGGGAAACGTCAAGAACGGTTACCTGACCCCCTGCAATCAGTTCTTTCAACGGAGTTCCTTCTTTGGAAAAAATTTCCCAGCCTTTTGCTTTTTCAAATTGGTTAACAACGATACTTTTAACGACGTGATCGCTTTCGGTATCTTTTTTGATGAGCAGAATCAGTTGATCCAGGTCATAGGATTCTTCTTTGCCGTTCAGCTGCTGGATAATCTTGGTGATCAGCACGCCTTCTGCCGAATTTGGCTGGATGGAAAAAGCTGTGCACCAGTCGAGAGGGTCAACATCGATAGGGCGCAGGGAGAAAGGGAAATCGGTAGGGATGCCCGATTCTTTATACTGGCCGTAAAATCCGGCGGGGGTATAAATTTTAACGTCCAATGGTCGAGGATCTATCCCCCAATCTTTTAATAAGCCTATATCCTGATAGTTAGGATATTTCATTGTCCAATAAATACCCATGGTATCCAGCAGGATAATGGAAAGGTTTTGCCTGATTTCGAGAGGCAGGTCAGCAAGGCCTTCGGCGATGGCGCCGAGCGAGTAAGACTTTCCCGATCCTCTCTTTCCGACAATAAAAAGAACATGCGCGCCGGCAACGTCGAGATACACGGGGTTGGAGAGTGAGACGGTCTGGCCCATCTGGACGTATTGTTTGCCGATGAGAATTGTCCCTTGCTGGCCATGTTTTTCAACATCTTTCCGGGAACGGCCGATAATGACATCAAACACCATTTAGTGACTAAAGCGTAAAAAGCATAAAAAACTATCGAAATCACGTACGTATTAAGTTAAGTCTGTGCGGGCTTGGTCAAGATGGCCTGCCGAGCGTTGCGATTTGACAGAGGGATAATTGTCTCGCTCATCTCTGAGCATAGTTCTTCAGTTCAACTAATCTCTACTTCTGAGCGAGACGAGGCAGACCGACCTGCCCAAGCACAGACTTAAAGAAAATCCTGAAAAGTGGCTATCCCCAACCATAAATGGTGGGGATTTTCGCCATTTTTCCGAGACAGATTTTCTAAACAAGAAAAGAAACAACGATTTCTTTTCTGTTCGGAAATAAAGTAGTTTCTTTATTTCCCGAAATGAAATGTAGCGAAATCAATCGCAGCATTCATCCCCTACTATATCCACAGAAGCTGCTGCTTCTGGGACCCCAAAAATGCAAAGCATTTTTCAGGGAATAGTGGGGATTTCTGCTCATTTCATTTAATACGTACGAAATCACCTGATCGTTAAAACGCGGAGTATTCCACCACTCTCCACAGTGAAAAGAATATTTCACTGGGACACTAATGAAGTCGTTGCTTCATTAAGTGTTTTGAGTGGTGGTTTGCAAGCAAACCACTTATTTATTTGTGGAATACTTGCGTGTTCAAAATTAGGCAGGGGTGAGCGAAGCGAACATGCCACCGGTCTATTGACCAGTGGTCCCCTGCCTATTTTGACATGAAGAAAAAAGGAAGAAAAGAAAAAAAGAATCAACTTTACAGTTGATCGTCTGTTAGAATTGTTACTTTAGAAGGCTCTTTTGTCTTAGCTGATGTGCCGATCACAAAATTGACGCCGATTTTTTCAACCAGCTTTAATAGATCGATATCAACTGCTCCGTCTAACGCAACGCCATAGATTCCACCATTGAGGCTCTTGATCGTTGAACTTAATTCGCTGAGAGGAACTTTTCCCAGAATATTAAGTTGTGGATCAAAAATGCAGGCTCCTCGTGTTCCGACGAGGTCTTCCATAGTCTTCTTCAGTGTTTTTTTCTCTTCCGGAGATAGTGTTTTCCGTGGAGGAGCACTTACCCCACGGGGAACGAAAGGTGCAGCGGTGCTATTTTCCATCCGCGTATTACTCAACACTTTGGGACGAAGCGCAGAACTCCCATTACTGGTTTGACTTGTTTGTGGCGGCCGACTATTTTCAAAGCGCCGGGATGAAGACCGTTGGTTACGGTTGAAGCTGCTCTGATGTTGATCCGGATGGTCTTCCCGCAAAGCACCTTGCTCATCGATGCCCAGATCCATTTTCGCCTGTTCTGCGGTAATCCTTCCGCGCAATGCTTTATGAATCTCTTTTTTGGTTATTTCTTCAACTTCTTTTCCATCTGGGGCTTTGCAGACGAAATCGATGTCAGCAACACTCAGTAATTCCCGAATGATCAGATCGCCACCACGATCACCATCGACAAAGACCGTAATGGACTTTTTGTGGCTGAGATCTTTGACCGTCTGCGGACAGGATGTGCCATTCATCGCCAGAGCATTCTTAAACCCATGTTTCAGCAAGTTCAACACATCAGCGCGGCCTTCCACAATGACGACCTCTTCGCTTTCGTCGATCCCCGGTCCGGCAGCAAGACGTTCAGGGCCATATTCGCAAACTTCCATCATCCGGACGGATTGAGCGACTTCGTCAGCCAATTCTTGGGAATCGGGGAGAGTTTCTTCGGTTAATTGACGCAGAAGCTGTTTTGCCCGATCAATTACAAATTGACGTTTACTGATGCGCACATCTTCTATTTTTCCGACTTGGATCTTCGCATTGCAAGGGCCGATGCGCTGGATGATCTCCATCGCTGCACCGACGATGGCGGTTTCGGTCTTATCCAAAGAACTGGGGATGATAATTTCACCACTTGTCCGGCCACCACTGGAAGTGGTGTTGACTTCAATGCGGCCAATACGGCCGCTGCGTTGTAGTTCGCGTAGTTCCAGATCATTTCCCAGCAGTCCTTCCGTCTGCCCAAAAATTGCGCCGATAACATCTGGTCGATCGACAATCCCCTCAATCGTAATCGTTGAATGAATGATATATTTTGCCGCTACTGGGCTTATTTTTGCCATAGTAATGCCTCCATTTTCACAAGGCCCTAGAATAAGAACATTCAATAGCTTACGCACTCCTGCGTACCTGTCAAACCGATGGTACGTTGATCGTGGATGAGTGATAAAGATGAAAGTCTTACTCTACGACTTGCGCCGATGATTATGAAGCCCGCATCACTAACCCCCGAGTTCATGGCTTGGTGCACAAAAACCAAAGATTTTTGGCATCCCTTGCGGGACGTTGCCGTTCACTCCCCCAGGTACTCTCATGACGGGCTTTATTTCCGTTTTATAGGCTGTAGTATATAAATATTTTGGTGTAGAATTCGTGACGTAGTATCCTTAAATTATTGCACCCCTATTTTCTAAAATGGTTGTATTTGTTTAGAGAACCTTGCATAATTCAATATTTTATCTGCAAAGTTCTCTAAACAAATACAAATTGTTTGATAGGGGAAATGTGACAAATATTCGAACATTAATTGACACATTTGCTTATTAGTAATTGTGGGGATTGTTCGAAAATATCTCACAATTACCATAAATGAACTAAAAAAAAATGGAGATAAGATAAATATAAAACCCCAGCAAACCTCTGACCGAAGCCAAAGATTCGCTGAGGAAAAGAGGTGGTTTGAGGTGTGTTTACTACTTTAGGATGGCGTTTATATTTAAATGTTTTGGTCAAATTGTTACTTTCAAGTAGTTTTATAATCATGTCTGACATTTTTATAAATGGATAGTTCTTAGAAAATCTATGTGGCCGGAATATGGATTTAAGACGGGAAAGATAGTTCTTCCGGGAATACAGACGATTGTCGATCTGGAAGCGCATCAGTGGTTCAGATTTGATGGGATTGTTGATGATCTTGGAGCTTATTATCAAAGGCTGGGAGAGTCTTTAGATTTGACTCTAGAGCCAGGGGATGAAACGGGGATCTGTCACCATTTTAATCTCGAAACTGAAAGCAGAAAAGAAGAGTTAATCGTCGTTGCTGTGGAAGACCTAGGTGAACTGATACCAACGCTCTTTACCATTGGCCATGAATCAACTCATGCCATAACCTACCTAAACCAGGGGCAAAGATTGGTGGAGGAATTAAGAACAGATGGTTTTGATCTTAATCCATATCAAAAATACACTGACAAAGAAGATATCTGCCACATTGGCGGACTTTTTGCGTTGTATCGTTTTGGATTATTGGATAGTATTGACCATTCTTCCAGAAATGATCCGGTCATCCAACTTCTTGAAGATCTTTTAGCCAGCCGAAGATAGATTTTATAAGTAGCCTCTTCTTGATCTAACCACATGACCCAATTCACGTATCAGGAACGCTTTAAGACAATCAAAGGTGTCTTTGATGAATTTACAAATAGAACACTTTTCGAATTAGAAAGCAAAGGGGCGTTTGATGAACTAGTCAGCCCATTAACCGTAGGCAAGGAAAGCAGCGTCTTTGTCGCAAAAAAAGATGAGAAAAAAGTGATTGTTAAGATTTATTTTATCCAACCGGCAAATTTCCTGAAGATGTTTGATTACATCCGTAAAGATCCACGGTATCAATATCTACAACAACACCGCAGACAAATCATCTTAGCCTGGGCGCAGCGTGAGTTCAAAAACCTGCATCGAGCGGTGGAAGCGGGTATCTATTCCCCAAAACCGCTGCACTGGCTGAACCACATCATTATCGAAGAATTTATCGGGGATGAAGAACCGGCGCCGCCGCTGAAAGACGCACCGCCGCAAAACCCGAAGAAGTTCTATGATGAGGTCGTGAGCGGGATGACAAAATTATACAAAAAAGGATTGATTCACGGGGATCTTTCTTCATTTAATATTTTAAATTATCGGGAGAAACCTTATTTCATCGATTTCTCACAGGCAACGCTGACAAAAGCGCCGAACTCACAGGAATTATTAGTGAGGGACGTGGGAAATATTGTGCGATATTTCCAGAAGCGGGGTGTTAAAGCAGATGCAGAAAAAGTAATGGCCAGAATTATGGGCAAACATTTAAAAAAGAATTCACCAGAAACAGAATAATGGACCACGAAGAATTTTCGTACGAATTAAAGATCCCGCAGGAACGGGTAGCAGTATTGATCGGCAAGGATGGCGTGACCAAGAAAGAGATCGAACAGTTGACCAACTGTGTTTTGGACATTTCAGCAGAAGGGGATGTTCTCATCAAAGGAAATGACGGTGTGGAACTTTATACCACTAAAGAAATTGTTCGGGCAATTGCCCGTGGTTTTAACCCCAAGACGGCCATGCTCCTTCACAAGACCGATTATGCATTAGAAATGATCGAGATGAAGGATATTGCCGGGAAAAGTAGAAATACGCTGGAACGGCTGAAAGGCAGGGTAATCGGTACGGGGGGAAAGAGCCGGGAAGAGATCGAACGATTGACGGGCTGTGCCATCTCTGTCTATGGAAAGACAATCGGGATCGTTGGAGAGACAGATAATGTTGCCATCGCCCGCCAGGCAGTGGCCATGCTCCTGCAAGGGTCAATGCATAAGACAGTATATCAATTTCTGGAAAGGAAGAAAAAAGAGATCTTATTTGGATAAAAAAGCAGTTAGGGAAAATGAGGGGTTACGATAAGATGATCAAAGCGGTTATTTTTGATCTGAATGGGATCTTCCTGAAAAGTGAATTACTGAACCTGAGAGTGGAGGCAAAATGGAGTATTGCCAAAGAGCAATTCCTGCCTGCTCTTCTGGAGATCATGGAAATCGTACGCAAGCCTGCTGCTCCCCCCGCGTTTTCGCTGTGGAAACCTTATCTCCAAAAATGGGGAATGGATCTTTCTGAGAAAGAATTTTTCACGTTTTGGTTCTCCGGAGAGAAAATAGACCTAAGAGCGCTGCGTTTTACGTTAGAACTTCGCAAAAAAGGAGTGAACGTGTTTATCCTATCCAATAATTTTAAAGAAAGAACAGAATATTATAGAAAACATTTCCCTAAAATATTTTCAGCTATTGATAAAGCATATTTCTCTTGGGAAACCGGATTTGTCAAGCCGGATAAAAAAGCATGGTTGAATGTCCTCAAAGAAAATAAGCTTGATCCGCAAGAATGCTTATATTTTGATGATTCTGAGAAAAATGTAACTGTGGCCAGAAAATTGGGGATTACAGCGTATATTTTTGCGGGAACGGAGGAGATGGTTGAGAAAGTTAAGACATCTCTAATCACACACCCCTCTTCTTGCCGTATGCAATGATCTGATCCCGGTTCGTAAAACCGTAACCATGCTTGAGGCACAATTCCAATAATCCTGGCAGGCTCTTCACGATTTGCTGTCTAGTTTCCCCTTGCGGCATGAGATAAACGGGGATACCAAACAGTTTGGTTATCTCTCGAATTTCGCTAATATCTTTTTTAGAAGTAATAATAAACTTAAAGATGCTTTTTTCTGGGGGAAATGTCTTGAGCGCAGGGTACTGTATTCTTTTATCCCCATAACCAACCCACTGATTACTGCTTTTTAATTTTGGGCTGATGTTAAATTGCTGGATGAGCTGAGCTACGGCATTATCAATCGGAATTGTACCATTTGTCTCCATCTCAATAAAATACGAAGGCAACTGTGTTATCATTTCTTTTAATCCAAACTGGAACAGCGCTGGCTCGCCTCCCGTAAAAACAACATGCTTTAGTTTAAACCTCTTGATCTCTTCGACAACTTCCTCAGCGCTCATCATTCTCTTTGTCCCCTCAAACACCGCGTATGGCGTGTCGCACTGTGTCTTACCATCGCTCCTCTGATTCCAGCCGCAGCGGAGATTGCAGCCCCAGAACCGGACAAAGATGGCAGGTGTTTTATGCAGGCCTTCGCCTTGGACGGCAGAATAGATTTCAGAGATGGGAAGTTTCATGGTTCAGAAGATCGAATATTTTGGATTATTTCTCCCCACGACTTTACACGCACAAGAGAAGAAAGAATTTCACTTTGTTGATTCCAAGGCTGGTCAAAGAGAAAAGTCTTTTTAACGTACGGTGCGCAGTGTTTCAAGTATTTAATGGAATCATCAATCATCACATCTATTCCTAAATCCCGGCAGATATCTTCTTTTCTCTCACTTTTCGCTTGAGGAAGATAATCCAAACTAAAATGGACTGATGTAAACCGTGCAGGAAAGTGTTCGCCAAGCCATTCTTCTGTAGCATGATGAATTTCAGGAGGACGAGAGGTTATGACATACAGCTGATGATCTTTGGCTAATTCTTCGGTTGCTGATTGTGCTCCTGTAACGGGAAGAAGATGATAAAACCCCGAAGTGGAATAAAAGTAGCTAAATTCTTGAATCAATTGCTGCGGGTTAACACCTAAAATTGTTGTAAGATCATAGTTATGAACATCGTTCTTGGTTAATGTTAGGCCGTAACGTTGATTCTCGAAGTCTAAAAAAGAATCAATGAACTCAGCTAATACTCCGTCCAAATCAATTCCCAAGCGCATAATTTTTTTTAAACACGGAGTGATTAATATGTCTTCCGCCAAAATGGCACAATCCACTTTAGGAGTGATAGTGAGCCGTCGCTGAAGCCGATTTTCTGCCTTGGTTAGATTTCAGATGAAAATCGGACCAGTTCCAGGATTATGGCTATCCTTCAGCGACAATTTGGCTTCACTATCACTCACTTTTCGGATTGTGCCGCCAAAATAAATACAACCACAATGTATATAAACACTTTCTTTTTTTCTGAGAGAGATGGCGCAGAAGACAGCGGAAGAGTTGGCCCAGAAGCAACAGGAGATTTCCATTGCTGAATTTTTTGAAAAGAACCGTCACTTGCTCGGTTTTGACAATCCCCGACGAGCGTTGATGACTGCGGTAAAAGAAGCAGTAGATAATGCTTTAGATGCTTGCGAAGAAGCAAGAATCCTCCCCGAGGTCAATGTAGAATTGATCCAACTGGGAGAAACCAGATTTAGGATTGTCATCGAAGATAATGGCCCGGGAATCATCAAAGCGCAGCTTCCCAAGATCTTTGCCAAATTGTTGTACGGCTCTAAGTTTCATAAACTCGCCCAGACCCGGGGGCAGCAAGGAATCGGGATTTCTGCAGCAGTATTATACGGCCAGCTGACAACGGGAAAGCCGGCGACAATCATGTCCAAGACGGGAGAGGGCAAAAAAGCAATTCGCATGAAGTTGAAGATTAATACTCAAACAAACAGCCCTGATGTCGTCGAAGAGGAAGAAGTGGAATGGGAAGAGAAAGATCACGGGACGCGTATTGAGATCGACATGGAAGGAGCCTATCTGAAAGGAAGACAGTCGGTCGACGAGTATCTGAAAGAAACATCGGTAGTTAATCCTCACTGCACGATCATCTATACGAATCCGGAAGCAAACCAAATGATCTTCCCGCGAGCCGCAGAGCAGCTTCCACCGGAGGCTCGGGAAATTAAGCCGCACCCCTACGGTGTGGAATTGGGGATGCTGATCAAGATGCTGGAGACGACAAAAGCATCAACACTGCAGCAATTCCTGACCGAAGAATTTGTGCGGGTAGGAGCCGGGACGGCAAAAGAAATCTGCGCGAACGCCAGCCTGCTCCCTTCCACAAAGACCAAGAATCTGAACCGCGACTTGATGGAGAATCTCCACAAAGGCATCCAAAAAACAAAAATCATCGCGCCGCCGACAGACTGCATCTCGCCGATCACTGCTGATCTGCTGGAAAAAGGCCTGCGTAAGGAGATCAATGCGGAATTTTATTGTTCAACCACACGGCCTCCCGCCGTCTACCGCGGGAATCCGTTTATCATTGAGGCGGCTCTGGCCTACGGGGGAGAGCAGGAGGGGGATTCGGCAGTGCGGATCCTGCGTTTTGCCAACAGAGTGCCTTTGTTATATCAGCAGGGAGCATGCGCGATCACTAATTCCATCCAAGCAACAACGTGGAGATTATACGGCCTGCAACAAAGCAAAAATTCACTGCCCGTCGGCCCGTGTACAATTGTCGTGCACATGTCCTCGGTATGGGTGCCGTTTACATCAGAATCAAAAGAAGCACTGGCCCATTATCCGGAGATTGTTAAAGAAGTGAAATTGGCGTTGCAGGAATGCGGCCGGAAGCTGGCTTCTTTCGTGAACAAAAGGAGAAGGATCAGTGAAGAATCCAAGAAGCGCGGCTATATCGAGAAATATATCCCCCACGTAGCCGACTCCCTCAAAAGCATCGTCGGCCTGAGCGAGATCCAGAAGAAACAAGTAGAGGATGATCTTTATGCTATTTTAGAGCACACGCGAGGCGAATTAGAAGAAATTGGAATAGATAATCCAGACTATGATGCAGAACTAGCCCGGATTGGCGCGGAAGATGAGCCGGAAGAATCACTGGGAGAAGATCATTCCCCACACAAAAAAGGAAAGAAGAGAAAAGAAGAAATTGACGAAGAGAAAGAAGGAGATGAAAATGAAGACTCTTTTTCAGATGATGATGAAAGTGATAACCCTGGAGATCGACAGTTGAAACTGTCATAACAAAATCATGGCAACCAAGAAAGAGGAAACGGCAAATAAATATGTATTAGGGAAGATCAAAGACATTGCTCAAAGAATGTATGGCACCATCCGGCTGCAGAAAAAGCCGGAAATCGAGATGCCGATTAGAGCGTTAAGCAATGTTTCTTACGATGATAAAGAAGGATATTTCAAATTACTGAAGAGCGTAAAATCCCGGACGCTGACTGCTTCCACAATCAAGACTTTTGCCCAGACGCTGCGCATGATGGAATTGTCCAAACAGTTGGTTGAAACCGATGATATCGCCACGAAAAGGGAAGCCTATTATGTGAGCAAGAACTGGGGCGATGCCCGTTTTCGGGAGCAGCCGGAATCAGATACAGTCATGGATGATATTGAAGCGATGATGGGCGTTAATCGTGAACAGATCGGCTTCATTCCGGAAGAGAAAGGCGGTGCAGTCGCTGGAGAATTGGTGGTTATCGACCAAGATGCCGATACTGGAAAAGACTTAGAGATAGATTGTACAAAATTTGGATCGGGAGCATATTCTATCCCCAGCTCGGTAGAACATCTGCGTTTCAAGACGAAAGCAAAATTCATTCTGGCGATTGAAACGAGTGGGATGTTTGAACGGTTGAATAAGCATAATTATTGGAAAAAAGCAAACTGTATCCTGATCGCCATGGGCGGCGTTCCGACAAGGGCCTGCCGGCGTTTTATCCGAAAACTGGCAGACGAGCAGAAATTGCCGGTCTATGTCTTCTGTGATGGTGATTTTTATGGCTACTTTAACATCCATCGCACGCTGAAAGTCGGTTCGGGAAATGCGGCGCATATCAATGAATTCTTTTGTGTTCCGCAGGCGCAATATATCGGCATCACGCCACAAGACATCATCGACTATCAGCTGCCTACACACCCACTCAAGGATGTTGATATCAAACGGGCAAAGGATGCGCTGAAGAACGATCCTTTTGTACAGCACTATAAAGCCTGGCAGAACGCGGCAGAGCAGCAGATCAAGATGAAAGCAAGGGCAGAGCAGCAGGCGTTAGCCAAGCACGGGTTAAACTTTGTGATCGATAAATACCTCCCCGAAAAATTGAAGAATAGGAAGACTTGGCTGCCATGAGAAAAAATTTGGTTTTAATGGGATTAGTATTAGGTGTAATACTGACTATTGTTTATCTGAGAGGAGTTGATACAATGACAGCAAAAAATAGAATTGCAATCCTGGAGACTACAACGGGAACAATAAAGATCGAGTTATTTGAGGACAAGATGCCAATAACAACTCTGAATTTCATCAATCTGGCCCAGCAAGGGTTTTACGATGGAACACGCATTCACCGAGTCATACCTCAGTTCATGATCCAAGGAGGAGACCCGTTAACTAAAGATGTGAATAAAAAGAAAATGTGGGGCACGGGCGGTCCGGGGTATGAGATCAAAGATGAATTCGTGAAAGGACTATCTAATGTTCGAGGAACAATCTCGATGGCTAATCATGGGCCAAATACGGGCGGTTCACAATTCTTCATTAATGAAGCTCATAATACGTTTCTTGATGGGAAACATCCGGTCTTTGGAAAAGTGGTTGAGGGGATGGATGTTGTGGATACTATTGTGAATACACCACGAAATACCCAAGATCAACCTTTGCAGGATGTTATAATCACAAAAGTGACAATCGGTTCTTCTTGATCAACGACGGACCTGAAACAACCGGAAGAGAGAGAATTGAGGTGATTGATGGCGAAATGTTTAAAAGGTATTTTGAGTTTTAAGAACTTAAGGACCCGTAGCGTAGCCTGGATGCAGCTGAATAAGTTGTGAAGGCAGATAGCGCGACAGCCTTCTAAGCTTAAAGCAAAGAGAGCTGTAGATCGTGAGTTCAAATCCAGATGTCACGCCATCTGAACAGCGAAGCGACTTCGCTCACTATGTTCGCTTAGTCGCTGATGCTCAAAATAAGGCAGTGACAGTGGGAGAAAGTCTCACCGGGTCCGCTTTTTCCTAATATGGCTTTTCTACCCTAATCTCGCGAATCTTCTCAAAATCTTTAATATTACGCGTGATGAGAGTCGCGTCATGTACAAAAGCAGATGCGGCGATAATAGCATCAGGAAGGGCTATCCCATATTTTCTCCGAAAATCAGCTGCAATTTGAACGAGGGGATTGTCAACGGTGATTTTCTCAAATTGAGAAAGGAAATGGAGAACTTTTTCTCGAACAGCAGTGTCTTTACATTGTTGTCCTGATAATAGTTCTGCTTCAGTGATAGCAGAGAAAATGATCTCTTCGTTTTCAGCAAAAAATAATCGGGAGTGGTCAAATCCCCTCAAGAGATCGATAAAGATATCCGTATCAACGAGCTTCATAGTTTTACTCTCTGTGAGCGCCTCTTCCAGCTTTCTCTCGTTTTCGTCACATACTTCACGCTGTCTTCTTTGATTAATCCGTTCCAAATCCCTGCCGTCTCTTTAAGAAGACTCTCTCGTTTCATCTTAAAGAAATCGATGCGTCCACCCTCAATACTAAAGAAAACAGTATCACCTACGTTGATATCCTGGATCGTTCTTACATCTTTGGGAATGGTCACCTGATAATTCCTAGTAACTTTAGCTATGCCCATCCTAGTTAAATAATGGTGATTTTATTTAAACTTTTCTGCAGCAAGGTAAGATGAGCATTCATTTACTAACAGGGGGGGGTAACACCTCTTTAAATAAACTATTTGGTTTTAATTGGTTAATACATATCAGAGG